>CAZFXI010000026.1:0-32540 GCA_964522855.1 uncultured Sedimenticola sp. | reverse complement strand
CCCAAGAGGAACTCGAGCTGATCGATATCCGGCTGGGAGAGGAGGTTCTTTAAGGTCAATCGATACTATACGAACGCCACTGCAAACCTGTCTCATGGGCTTTCGTCACACATGGTTCGCTGACGAGTGCTCCCATGTGCCCCTTCAACTGATCCGCCCGCAGATGATCATGTAAGCATCGATATTCCCAGGTAAGCGGCTATGCCGCTGCAAATCAGCGCAATCACTCCGGCAATAATACCCCATACGCCAGTGCCTCTTCCCCCGAATATGGCAGCCGTTCTGTAGACGATTGCCAAAATTCCGGCGATCAGGAAAATCCCGCTAAAAATCAACCATGGCCATGCAGTCATATCAATCTCCTTCCTTTGGATCCGAGTGTGTGAATATTGATGACTTCCTGATTTGTGCCTCACATACTTATCAAGTAAGCCAGCTTTGTGTATTAACTATGTATAGTTCATATACAGATTTTTGCCATATATATTTTTCATGGTCGTTGATGATATGGAGCATAGCGTGTGAACCACTTTTTACCCGGTCGCGTTGTATCGATCGAAATCTTTCTTGAACAATCCCTTTCTGTGTCTATACTCAGTATAGCTTCAATCAAATAGCGCCGAAGATCAGAGAAATTAAGGGAATGATCGATACCATTGATCAGTTATTAAGGAAATGGGTGGATTCCGTGGCAGGAGATGTAGCTGTCTCACTTTCTCTCGAGGAAAAGAGAGAGGCTGACATATCTATCAACCTTTGTCTTATGGATATTTTAAGTATGCCAATGTATGGGCAAGGTCGGCGACTACCTTTACAGGTGCGACTGCGCTACCTTGTTTCGACAGCCGCTAACGACGTTGAAGAATCGCATCAACTGTTGGGTAAGCTGCTTTTTTCAGCCTTGGAAAAACCCGAATTCGAGGTGGATTTAGAGTCAGTGCACATGACCGTGTGGCAAGCTTTTGGCATTGCTCCACGGCCAGCATTTTACCTGAGTCTGCCCATGCGTGTGGAACGTAAAGACACAGCAAAACTTATCCGCACGCCACCGGAACTGGTGTACCGAAAAACACGGGATCTGCATGGCATCCTGATGGGGCCGGGAAATATTCCTGTTCCGAACGGAAGAATTGAACTGGCCGGACTGGGTCGGAGTGTCAATGCAGATGAAAAGGGTTGTTTTCATTTTTCATCGATTCCGGACAAGCCGACAAAACGGCAGTTTTTCATCAATGCAAAGGGGCAGAATTTTGAGATAGAGGCAACGCTTCCGGAAGAAGGGAAGCTATTGCTGTTGCACTTGCAAGCTATGGAGGTTTGAAATGTCAAGAATTGCACCTGGTGTCTACATCGAGGAAGTATCCACAGGGAGTAAGCCGATTGGTGGTGTGGGTACCAGTACTGCTGCGTTCATCGGTGTCGCTCCGCTGGCCGATGCCCCTGTCAACAAGGCGATAGCAATCAACAATCCGAGCGAATTCAGTCGGCGCTTTGTGGGTGATTCCACGGCAAATACTTACCTATGTACCGCTGTTTATGGGTTTTTCAACAATGGTGGCTCCCGCTGCTATGTCGTAAATATTGGCAGGGATGGCAGTATCGTGGGAGATCAGCGAAAGCGAACCGGTGTGCATTGCCTGGAGGAGATCGATGAGGTTGCTATTGTCGTTGCACCTGGATACACCGATGCCCTTTCCTACGATGCAGTCATTTCCCATTGCGAAAGCATGGGTGATCGAGTGGCGATTCTGGATGCGCCGGGCGAAGTGAATGATACGGATCGATTGAAGATTGTCTCCACCGGGGAGGTGGAAGATGAGGACAATGGAGACGCCACTTCCGGGTTGCGCCCCAGAAACAGTGATGGAGGGTTTGCCTCCTTTTATTTTCCCTGGATTCGTACGCCGGATCCTTTCAACCCCAAGCGTCTCATCAACGTGCCGCCATCGGGGCATCTTGCCGGAGTGTATGCGCGCACGGACAGTGAGCGGGGTGTGCACAAGGCGCCGGCCAACGAGGATATCCGTGGTGCAATTGGGTTGACCTACAGTGTGACCAATGCGGAACAGGCCGAACTGAATGCCGCAGGTGTCAACTGTATCCGGTTCTTTTCCGATGCGGGCATTCGAATATGGGGCGCCAGAACACTGGCAGAAGAAGCGAGTGAATGGCGTTATATCAGTGTGCGTCGGCTCTTCAACATGATTGAAGAATCCATTGTCAAGGGAACGCGCTGGGTCGTATTCGAACCCAATGACGAGAGCACAAGAAATTCCGTGGTGCGTGATGTCCGTGCCTTTCTGACGCTGCTGTGGCGAGAGGGTGCGCTGATGGGTGCGACACCTGAACAGGCTTTCTTCGTGAAGTGTGATGCAGAAACCAATCCTCCCGAGGTGGTGGATGCCGGGCGACTGGTGACCGAGATCGGCATCGCGCCAGTAAAACCTGCAGAGTTCATCGTCTTCCGCATCGGCCAGTGGGAAGGCGGAGCAGAGGTAGAGGACAGTGGAGAGAATGAAGCAGCCGACGGTGAAGGAGAATAATCATGCCTGACTTGGATATCTATCGCGCCTACAATTTTGTACTCGACTTACAGGGAGTGAATGCGGGGTTTTTTACCGAAGTGACCGGGCTCAGTGTTGATGTGGAGGTGATCGAATACCGCAGCGGTGGTGACGCGGCTGCGGTGAGCAAACTTCCAGGAAGGGTCAGCTATGGAGACATCACTCTGAAGTGGGGCGTCAGTGACAACCGGGTATTGTGGGAATGGCTGATGACTGCCGTCAACGGTGCCGTGGAAAAGAAAGATGTTTCCATTGTTCTGATGAAACCTAACGGAAGGGAGGAGCAAACACGCTGGAATCTGCGTAATGCATGGGCTTCACAGTGGCGAGGATCGAAGCTGGATGCCATGGGTCAGGATGCTGCGATCGAAACCCTGACACTCACTCATGAAGGCATCGAGCGGACCTGAGGATTCTCATGTTTGCACAACTTGGAAAGCAATTACTGATCTTGTTAGCCGTTCGGCTGCGTCGTGGCACTGAATGGGTGGAGTCCCTGCTCCGGGAAAATGAAACGCCTGCGCCTGATGCGGAAGATGCGGCTTCCACAGGAGTCATCCCTGACAGGAAGGGTCCCCCGGCGCATTGGCTGGCACTGGTGCGGGAGCATGCGCCTCAACTGCTGCGCCCTGCTACCGGTCAAGAGGCACATGAACCGCCAGAAAATCCCTTGCAACCAAATGAAAAGCAGAGCCAGGCTCGGACGTTATTGAAAGCAGCATCCACGATGGATGGCCCCAGTGGAAACAAACCGCACAGCAAAATCAGCAAGGTACAGGAAAGCCCTGGCAAGAAGCAGGAAAGGTTTTCGGGGGAAGAGGATAGGTCACTATCCGGGGCTGTAGCCGACGAGAAACCGGTACTCGGAACCGAAGCTGGTAATTGCCACCCATCGGCAGTAAACAAGTACCCACCAAAAAGGCATGCAGAGCGATCGCCTACGGCGAAACTGCCTGAATTCCCCGAGGTACAGGCTGATTCGAATCCTGAGGTTTTGCAGGTTGAGCAAATAGGGAAGCCTTCCAGAGAACCCTCTTATAGCGCATCAGCAACGATTGGGCTGAATTCCTCGGTCGTGCGCAGGGAAAGCCGTGCATCTTCCATTGCCTCCAAGGATGTTATCGCAGGTGAGGAAACAGAAGTCCCTCTGTCTTTATCTGTAGAAAGGAGCCTCCTGTTCGCAAATGGTGAGGCAGAGCAGTCAGGTTCGGATTCGAATGCAAGAAACTTGCAACATGCCGTGCATCATGGCAAGGCTGGGGATCAGGCAATATGGCAGCACGGACGCCTGTCGGAAGCAGGGGCGGGCAGTGACAGATCAACGATTACTACTCAGTCACGGCCAGAATCACTTCCTGTCGATGGTTCCTCGGCACCGGAAAAACGCTTGCCCTTCGCTGATTTTCCGTCTGAAGGGGAACGTCCTTTCATCGAAAGGAATCGTTGGCCAGAAATTCCAGATGAAGTAAGTGTAAGTGGTATTCGGTCAGTCGAAGATCAGAATAACCGCTGGCCAGAAATCCCGGAAGCATCGTTTCAAGAAGAGACAACAGTAGATGTTCTGTGGGCGGTAGACCATCAGGCTAAACTCAACCGGGAACAGAGGGGGGAGGCATGGAGCGGGTTGCCTTTCTGATCGAGCACAGCGGTGAGCGTATTGGCTGTCTGCTGAATCCGGAGAGCCTGGAGTTTAAGCGGCGTGCTGGAATCAGGCATCGCAAGGTGCAGGGCAATATTGTCTCCGGCTTCGATCGGGACGATGATCAACTGATGCTCACCGGCGGTGGTATCACAACATTTACACTGAATCTTCTATTCGATATTTCGCTGGTGGGATCGTCAATTCGTACCCGGGATGTACGTGATCTCACGGGAAAACTCTGGGCACTGACGGAAAACAGTCGTAGTGAAGGAAATCGCTATACTCCGCCAATGTGTCGTTTCCTGTGGGGAAAAAGCTGGAACATTCCTGCTGTGGTTACGGCAATTGCCGAACGTCTCGAGTATTTTGATGTGAATGGTGTGCCCGGACGTTCATGGTTGAGAATGCAGTTGCGCAAAGTCAGTGCGCCTGTTGTGCCCACAGCAAGCGCTGGACAACGACGATTTCCTGAGTCTGTTTCTGTTGCGCCCTCCTCTGGAGAGACAGCGGAGGTTGCACATGTATTGCTTGGGGGCAATGAAGCAGGCCCTGATGGTGAACGGCTGGATCAACTGGCTGAACACTATTACGGAAACGCCGTACTGTGGCGGGTTATTGCTGCGTACAACGGCATCGACGATCCCATGCATATGGCGGCAGGGCAGGTATTGCGCATTCCCGATCTGGACTCATTGGAGGAAAGGATGTGAGTACTCTTGTGGCATTCCCTGCAGTGCATGTGCGACTCGGTAATACATCGGTAGATGAGCATGTCCTCGGCACCATGGAATCATTGGACGTGCGGCAACAGCTTTCCGCGCCGACGCAGGCAGAGCTGGTATTTTGCAATCCGCCGGAGGCCTTTCTCGATACCGTACTGGGCAACAAAGAGCAACTGCTGGAGGTTCAGCTTGGTGGCCAGGCTCAGTCTCTTTTTCGGGGAATTGTCACGGCCGTTGAACTCAAGTACACGTCTTCTCAGTCATGCTCTGTTTATCTGCGGGGACATGATCCACTCTATGCCCTTGTCCGGCGACATCCGGTTCGTGCTCATTTCGAGATGAACCTTGTTGATCTGGCTCGTGAACTGGTGGGTGAACTGGGTATCGATGTCGAAGCCACGATTTCCAGTCCTGTACGCCAGACGCTGGTGCAGCACAACCAAAGCGACCTGCAGTTGCTCCGGCAGGCGACAGATAAGGAAGGCGTGTATTTTCAACTAAGGGGAAACCGGTTGCAGCTTTTCACCCTGGATGGGTCTGGTGAACAACTAGGCCTCGCACTGGGCAGGGATTTGCTTTCTATGGAAATCGAGGTCAATGCTGGTAGTGCTTGCCGTGAGGTGGAAGTTCGGGCGTGGGATCCCTGGTTGATGGAAATGCGGCAGGGAGATGCAACTGGTGTGCCGGGCAGCAGCTCGTCTTTGTTATCGCCGGCTGAAGACTCCAGCTTGATGCTGCCCAACCGTGTGGCACAAAGTGACGAACAGGCGCAGGCATGGGCGCAGGGGTTACTGGATCGACGCATAGCGGGTGAGATGGTGCTGCGTGGTGTGGCGGAAGGGAATACAGACCTGCAGCCGGGTCTCGGTATCGAGATTCAGGGTGTCCCCCATCATGTGTCCGGGCCATATGTCCTGGTATCGGTAAATCATGTCATTGATGGCAGGCAAGGCTATGTATGTGAAATTGATTCTACACCACCGCCAACACCGTCCGGCGTGGAAGTGGCCACCGCCACGACCTATGGCGTGGTTTCCCATGTCGCTGATCCGGAAGGACTGGCGCGGATCCGCGTGGTGCTACCGACTTTCGATGAGTTCGAAACAGACTGGCTGGATGTGGTGATGCCTGCTGCCGGACCCGACAAGGGATTGATCGCCCTGCCAGATATTGGAGACCGGGTATTGCTGCTGCTGGTGAATGGTGATCCCGCACAAGGGGTGGTGCTTGGTGGGGTGTATGGCAGTCAGTCACCACCGGATGCCGGCGTCGAGGAGGAAAGAGTGGAGCGCTACAGTTTTTTGACTCCCGGTGGACAGGTAATCCGCATGGATGATGGTGCTTCTTCACTTCGGATGGAGACGACCGATGGCCAGTATGTGGAAATGACACCGGAAGGGGTTCAGATGGGTGATGCCAACGGGAATCTCATGGAAATGAGCGAACAACGCTATCTGATTCATGCGGCCACGCAGCTGGAGATAGAGGCACCGGGCAACCGGGTCTTCATTCGCGGTCGAGCAATCGACTTCGAGCGTGCATGATGCTGCTTTTAACAGAGAAAGCCCGACTCTACTGTGCTCACCAGACTGGCAGGGTGCAACTGAAAACCAGCCAGACGCTGGTGCATATCGAGGGCGATATCGTGCTGGTGGAGGCAGACCCAGAGGGCTGCACCATCGCCGGTTGCACGAATTCTGCGGCGGGCAATTTTCCCTGCACGCTGACCCTGAATGTGAAACGCGGGTATTCCGATCTGGTGCGTATCGAAGGACACCCGATTACTCTGCGGCACTTGGTTGGGCTGACCAACGGTACATTGCCGGGGACAGTGGAATATAACGTGACTGATCCTGGTCAGAACTGGGTTTCCGAGGCGATATGATCAGGCCGACCTACGGCGCGTGGCGTTTTCTGCATCCCGACTTTGACCTGGAACGGCCAGAGAAGGGGATAGTCGTGAACAACACGGGCGGTATCGATAGGGTGGAAGGGGCGCAATCGGTCAGGCAGTCTGTGCTTTTGTTGCTGACTACCCGGCCAGGAGAACGGGTCATGCGGCCAGGCTATGGCTGTGACCTTTTCCGACTGCTGTTTTCGCCGAATGACGCTACCACGCAAGGGCTGGCCATCCACTATGTTCGTACAGCATTGCTGAAATATGAGCCGAGGATAGAGATCCTTCGTCTAGATGCCAATGCAAACCGGGAAGATGCATCGGTAATGGATATCACGCTTGAATATCGCGTCAGGCGCACGCATGATGTAGATGCCGTAACGCTACCGTTCAATCTGATGCATGAGGGAATCTGATGTCGTTGCGTTCTCCCAACCTGGATGACAGAAGCTTTGATCAATTGGTTGAAGCCGCCTGCCGGTTAGTCAGCAATCAGTGTCCTGACTGGACAGATCTCTCGCCTGGAGATCCGGGCAGAACGCTGATCGAGGTGTTTGCCTATCTCACCGATACCATGCTCTATCGATTGAATCGCCTGCCGGACAAGGCCTATGTCGAGTTTCTGCGACTGATTGGTGTGCGCATGAAGCCACCATCTGCGGCAAGTGTTATGTTGCAGTTCTCACTGCCCCGGGCGGCACCCCGCCAGATACGCATTCCGCGGGGCACCCGGGTAACCACGGAGCGTTCCGATGGCAACAATGAAGCACCTGTTTTCAGAACTGCCGAAACCGTTGTTCTGAAAAAAGGACGCAAGAGCGTAACGGTGAAGGCGATTCATTGTGAACAGATTGATGCAGCGTTACTTGGGATCGCCAATGGTCAGCCGGGGTTGAGCCTGAAACTGAACCGATACCCCGTGATCGCTCCAACCGGAGATGCACTTGATCTGGTGATCGGCGTTGCCTGTGAAGAGGACAGCATTCCTCCCGGCGTTGGTGCCGTGCATTTCCAGGGAAAGACCTACCGTATCTGGCAGGAAGTGGAAAACTTCTCGAACCTGGCGGGGGACCGGCATGTATATGTGGCGGATCGCATGGCGGGGCTGATTACTTTTGCACCGGCATTGCGCAGTGCATCCGGAGATCAGCTGGAAGCATTGGCAGCAGTGCCTGAAACGGACAGGGAGATCAGGGCATGGTATCGAGTAGGGGGCGGTGCGCAAGGAAATGTAGCGGCAAACAACCTGACTGTCTTGAAAGATCCGTTACCGGGTATCAGTGTAACCAATCCCGCGCCAGCAACTGGCGGACAGGATAAGGAAACTCTGGAAAATGCCCTCTTACGTGGCCCACAGGAACTGCATTCGCTGCAGCGTGCAGTCACTTCCCGGGACTATGAATTGATCGCCCTGGAGCACTCGGGTGCTGTAAGCCGGGCAAAAGCATTCACCAAGGCAAACCTGTGGGCACATGCCGCGCCAGGTACCGTCGAACTGTTGATGGTGCCGGCGATCGCAAATGCCGATTCCCGGCTATCGGAGATCACACGTGAACTGTTGCTGAGCCACCAAACGGACACTACATTACAGCAGGTGCAATCCGTTATCGATTTACGGAAACCTTTAGGCACTCGCTGCCAGGTTGGTTGGACCAACTACAAGAGCGTCAGTGTTTCGGCAAAGGTGATCGTCAGCCGGGAAGAGATGCCGGGTGCCGTGAAGGATCGCCTTTTGCAAAGACTCCATGCCCGGATCAATCCCCTTTCGATGAATGAGGGAAAACATGGTGGTTGGCGCTTCGGACAGGTGTTGAGTGCATGGGATATCTACAAGATTATTAGTGGGGAACCCGGCGTCATTACTGTCAGTGGCGTCAGCATGGCAGTGGAAACGGTGCCAGATGCTGATGTGGTCAGCCTTTGTGCCGATACCTTTCAGGACAGCACCTGGTATACGGCGAGTGGTGATCTGGTTTTTCGTTCCATGAACAATGGTGATGGCTGGGAACCGGTGGGTAAATTTAATGATGCCAAGATAGTTAAGGTGGTGGCGTTTCCGGCAGGCTTGATGGTACAGCAGGACAAGGCCGGACTGCTGGCTGTGGCAACATTGCTGCCGGGAAAGGATGGCGGTTCGAAAATCTTTTTCTCCCGTGATTGTGGTGAGAGTTGGGAAGCCGGTCTGGGTACGCGTTTTGCCATCGATGACATGGCTTGGATGGAACGTGATGGTAGCGCAATTCTGCTACTGGCCACCGAGAAGGGTTTGTATGAGTTGCCCGCGAGGGCAGGGGCAGATCCATTGCAGGTTCTTGTGGATCCAAAGAAACCGACCCTGGGATTTCATGCAGTAACTGTGGCCGTGGATGCCTGGGGAGGTGTGAACGTGGCTGTCGCTGCGCATGACAAGCATGGTGTTTACCTTTCTACACAATCTGGCAAAGCCGGCAGTTTCAACAACACAGGTTTGAAGAAGGAATTGGTGCGGGTGCTGGCGGTACAGCAGCATGGTCCGCATCGCTATCTCTGGGCGGGAACGGCGGCTATCGGAAATGACCCTGGCCATGGTTGTTTTCGCTGGCGTCTTACCGGTGAGGATGAGAACCCCGAGGGATGGGTGAATTACGATCAGGGGTGGGAGGCAGGTGGTTGTCGCGCACTGGCATTTGCAGGACCAACGGTGTTGGCGGCCAGCCTGAAACTTGGTGTGCTCAGGTTGGATATCAACGATGCACATTCCGTCTGGAAACCGTCGGATATCCATTGCAATCTGCCGTTGCAGGAAGTGGGGCGATTGCTGCCTGTAGATACGGTGGCGACAGATGCAAAGGGTCGTTTGCTGATGGCTGGTGGACGCGAAGGAGTGTTTCGCAGCGAGGATCTCGGCGGAAGCTATGTTTCAGTGACTCGGCGTGAGTTTAATGAAAAGGTAACGCTGCCCCGAACCTGGCTGTTTTGCTCTGGAAAGCATGCAATAGATGTGGTCGGGGAAGATGAAGCGGAGTGAGATTGCAAGACTGTTTCCATCCGTCTACCGGCAGACCTTGGCTGAAGGCCAGCCATTGTGGGTCTTGTTGGAAGTGATGGCTGATATGCATCAGCCAAGCGAATCGGTGCTCGATGAGATCGAGGAGTACTTCGATCCTTACCGCACGCCACCGGAGTTTTTGCCCTTTCTTGCCCGGTGGCTGGATCTGGACAGAGTGTTTCCCGAGGCTTGTCGATATGGAAGGGAAACCTGCAACACCGGCATTGCCGAAGGGAACCTGCGGGAGCTCATTGCGGCTGCGACCAGCTTGTCCCAGTGGCGTGGAACCAAAACCGGTTTGAAACGTTTTCTCGAAATTGGAACGGGCATATCCGGTTTTGATATACATGAAATGGTGCGAGCCCCGAATGGAGCCACAAGGCCTTTTCATATCCGGGTTGTTGCACCGAAGGAGAGCAGACCTTACCAGTCCATGATTGAACGGGTGATCGACCAGGAAAAACCGGCGCATGTCACCTACGAATTGATTTTCAAAACCAGATCAGAGAGGTAACAGAGAATGAGTCACAGTATTGTAACAATTACAGCGGTCGATGAAATCGTAACAGTCGGTAGTGACGGCACAGCACAGCATGTGTTTACCATTCGCAATGATACCGGTGCTCCGATCAAGGTTGGCATCCAGGTGCTGGCGGATGAGCCTGTCAGTAGCGATTGGCTGAGCGTGGACCAGCCGGAACGTGAACTGGACGAGAACTCGGCGGATCAAGTAACCGTTTCTGTAAACGCGCCAGCAAGTCTCGGTCCCGGACGATATGCCTACCGCATTCGTGTCTATTCCATCAAGCAGCCAGGTGAGGAATTCACAGAGGGAGAAAAGGTCGCCTTCGAAGTTGAGGGAAAAACACAGGCGCCCGTGGAAGCAGCAGCACCAAAAAAATGTGGCTGGTGTATTCCCGCCGCAATTGTTGCTGCCGTGCTGGTACTGGGAGTGGGAGGGTATTTTATCTATGACAAGCTGGTACCTGACAAGCCCGTAGCGAAGATGATAGAAGTGACGGACTACAACAACTGGCAGCTGACCAGTGCGATCAATGATCTTGTAAAGAAGGGACTGGTGTTTGATGCAGAGAACCTCAAGAGCGTATGGAAGGACGCTAAGAGCGTTTCCAAGGTAATCGATCAGCAGCCTAAGGCAGGCGAAAAGGTGAAGCCAAATACGCCGGTGGCCTTTACCGTGGGAAAAGACAAAAGTGGGTATATCCTTAATCTGCAACAGGCAAAGATCCTGAAACTCGCGAATCCTCAGATTTTCATGCAGATAAAAGGTACTCAGATCCGGGCGATCGAACCCGAATCTGAATAGTCGGCATACAGTGGAGGTAAGGACGTGGGTAAAAAGGCCGTAATCATATTACTGGTGCTCTGTGCCGTACTATTCTTGCTGGCACTGGGTAGTAACTGGCTGCCCAAGGACAAAGGAACTAGCGAAGGATTTAACCTGAATGACTATGCTTGGCTGCACAAGCTCGATAAATGGTTCAGCCCTTTTCAAAAGAAGGTGTCCCTCTCCAGGTTGAAGCCCCGGAATTGCAAGGTCATAAAGGAGGGGCGCTACGAACTGATTAATGACAAATCTTGCATTGTTGCAATCGATTCCGTGGGCGGGTCAAGCGACAAGGCTGACAAGAACGCCAGCGCACTCGTTATAAACACCAAAAAAAAGGTGACGTTCCTGATTCCTTGCAAGAAAGGAAGTAGAGGACTGGGCGCTAAGGAAATGATAGTGTTGAAGCCGTCAGTTGCTCGCATCAAAGCAGCTGTTCCCGCCGTCCGAGTTCCCGATACATCCCATGATATGCCAGGCAATTTGAAAGTACGCGTGGAATTTTTACCGGGGAACGGTAACGGAAGGAAGGAAGATAGTGTTTGTGCACAGAAGCCACCTGCCAAGCTGATGGTGTTTGATGATGGCGGGCTACTGAAGCTTACCTGTTCGGGCTGCAAGGCAAACAGAACAGTCGAAATTACGCTTGAATAATCGCTAGTTCGCCCTGTTGTCAGATGATCAGGCGGCAGTTCCAGGTTTGAACGATCGGATCAGTGATGGTATTGAACTGATCAGATAGACGATGGACCAGATAATGGCGAGTACAGCGACGATAATTGCGGCAATGTCATCGGTAATGCTGGCAAGAAACCCGGGAACGAAACCATGCAGGAAGGTGACGAGGATCGTTGCCAGCAACGAGGTTGCGACAATCAGCATAAGGCTCTTGTTTTCAAGGAAGCGCTGATGGGCCAGAAAAAGGCAGACTACAAAGGCAATCTTGAACGTCATGATTGCGCTCAGGGTGAGCGCGGCATCGGTTTTTGCAAACGTTGAGTAGGCAGCCATATAGATGGCAGTTCCAAAAGGTACCGCTGCTATCAAGCCCACCAGAAGCATCAGAAACATGATGGCGGAAATGAGCATGAAGATAGCCAGAAGCAGGATCAGCAGTGATACAAGGAAGGTAATGATTCCCTGAATCCTCCCGTGAACACGGTCGGAAATCAGCATGGGTGCAGCCATCAGTAAAATGGTAAAGAGCAGCAAGCCATCCACCAAAGCCAGATAAGGAATGCCAAGTCCCGGTGTGGCCAGGTTGCTGTAAGCAGGATTATTGATGACAGGTTCAGTAAGGAAGGTAGCGCCGATTTCTATCAGGAATACAAGGCCGATCAGCACAATGGCCGCATAGAAAAATGGTTTTCGCATTGCAACAAACATAATTCCTGTCTCTTTTCGGATGGCTGCTATATTTACAGTATAGACGGAATTTTTCCGATCGCTTGTTTAAGGGGTTTTTCTGCATGGATATTACTGGACAAACCATTAAGACCTTGCTGATCGTGCTATTGACAGGTTTGTTGGTCGGGGGGGCTGGTTGCAGCAATGAATCATCGGAAGATAACAGGGCGTCGATCGGAAAACTTGATCCGTTGTTATGCCCGATGGGTGCACCGAAAGAAGTAGATGGAATACGCAGGCTGGCACTTGTGGTCGGCGTTAACGAATATGCTGCAAAGAGTATTCCAGACCTTAGAGGTGCTGTCGGGGATGCTACTCGTTTTTACGAGTTGCTGACCAATCCCAAGGGTTATGCCTTCCCAAAGGAAAACGTGTGTCTCCTCAGCGATGATCAGGCCACGGTAGCCAAGGTGCAGTCTTTGTTCCAGAAACTGCTGGTTGACCGAGTGCGGGAAAAGGACCTCGCTGTTTTTTACTATGCTGGTCATGGCTCCCAGACCAGGGACAAGAATGGTGATGAACCTGATGGCAAGGATGAGACATTTGTCTTGCATGACAGCCGCAGTAAAGATATCAGGGATCTTTCCGATGACCGATTCAATACCATGTTGCAGTCATTGCACGAAAAGACCACACACATCGCTGTATTTATCGATTCCTGCAATTCCGGATCCGCTACCCGGGGTGAAGGGGCACGTTTCATCGCACCGGAGAGACAGGTGATCAGCGGGACAGACGTAGAACCGGAAAAAGGTGATTCCGCGGGGGAATGGGTACCTGAAAACCTACCGGGCATGGTAGTGTTCACCGCTGCATCTGATGGCACTTTTGCCAAGGAAAGCAATGGCCATGGCGTATTTACCGATGCGCTTCTCAGCGTGCTTTCGGATACGGAAGGTAAGGTACTTACCTATGCCCAGGCTGCCCGCCGGATACCACCACTGGTCAGCGCAAAAAGCTATCAGATTCCCTACTTTCAGGGACCCTTGGACAAGCCGGTGTTCTCAACCAGCAAGCCGCTGAACTTGAATGTGTGGGAGGTGGTCTCTGCCAGAAAGAAAATCCGACTGGGGGGGGCGCCCTTGCCGGGCTTGTCAGAAGGGGCCGAAATGCGCATGTACCCTGGCGGGATTTCCCCAGCAGATATCGGGCTGCCAGAAAAATCCAAAGGGATACTGGTCATTGATGAAATTGATGGATTGAGTGCCTCAGGGCACATGATATCGAGAAGACCTGGTATGGAAGCCGTGGAGGCAGGAGACAAGGCCGTCCTGCTCAGGCCGGGGGATGACAGCCTGAAAATAAGCCTCAATATTGAAGGTATGCCGAAAGAGAATAAAAAGCGCCTTATTCAATTGGTGAAGGATGATCCCGATGTTGCCCTGCTGGTCAGATTCGATGATGCGAAATCTGATTTCAAGCTGACCGTTAATTCGGGTGGTGAGCTGCAATTGCTGGGGCCGGAAGGGCGTGTTCGTAATACATTCAGTCGGGAATTCCTGCTGCCAAAGATTCTATGGCAGCATGCCCGTCAACGGGCCTTGCTGCAATTGAAAGGGGAAGGTGGAGGGAGTTTTTCTGACGACGAAACCCTGGAAGTGCAGTTGGTCCCTGCCGAAAAGCAGAGCAGTTGCGCTCATGGCATCTGGGAACAGGCGCCGCCCAACGCCGAACAGGTAATTCCCCTGTGTCATAGCTGGCATGTAAAAGTACATTTGCGGGACGATGCGCCCACAGGCTTGCTGGTGGGCGGTGTGATTCTTTCAACGGATGGCAGCCTGTTCGGTTTTCCTTCCGATGGACACAACCAGTTATTACGCCCGGGGGAAACTCATGTTTTCAAGAGCGAAACATTCATGGGCACCCCGCCGATAGATGTGCAGGATCGTCTGATTGTGTTTGGCACCCAGGAGACGAACCCGGTTCCCTGGTATAAGTTGACAAGCAAGAGTGCATCTCGTGCGGCCGTGTTTGCCTCTGCCCTGGGGCGCACCCTCAATCGTTATTTTCAGCGCGATGCCAGGGGGCAGCAGCTGGTGGCGGAAGAGCAGGACGAGGCTTCCTGGACCCTGACCAGCATTGCCATGCGGGTTGAGGCCAACCGACGATTCCTCAAGCCCAAACCGGATTCATCGACGGTTTCCTCGCGGGAATATACGATCAAATCCTTCGATATCCGGCCGTATTTACCAGATGACAGGGACAGCGCACTCTACAAAGTACTCAAGAAAGCAGACTGGCTCGCAAATGCCTCCGCCGAGGATGGCTTCAGCTATAAACAGCATGACTGGGGTCAGGAATCCGATGAGGAAAATCTTGCCCGGGGTATCGACTGCTCGCGCGCCATCTGGTTTGCCTTTACCCGCGCTGGCCTGCCCTACAATAAGGATGACCGTTATCTGACCACGGCGATGATGGTGGGTGAGGATACTCCCATGAATGAGCAGTTTGAGCGCTGTAATGATATGGATCTGCGCGTAGGAGATATTCTGGTCTATCGGGACGATCATCGAGGCGATGGGCATGTGGTGATGGTGATCGACCCCACCAAACGTATTGCCTGGGGCTCTCACGGTTGGGATGGGAATGCGTCAAAGCTGAAGATCGAACCAGACACCGGAGTCGAGTATCAGCTGATAAAGTACAAGAAAGACTGGCAACGGTGGGATCGTTCAACAATGGATCTGAAAGCCTGCTGGCGTTACAGACGATTTGCCGATGAGATGGAACAGGGCAGGGGATTGCCCGGAGTGCGGGCGCTTTCTGATGTCTGCAACGCGAGGCGAAACTGCGGCGTACAGTAGAGCAGTACGCTTTGAGACAGTGATGATAAAGCAGGGATGGCCGGCTTTAGGTAGAGGTGTCGGTCTGTAGAGTTTTGAACGGGGTTATGGAGAAGTGAAATGGATGATTTTGTCAATTCCAAATCGATGCTTACGCCGGCGATGGCGGCACTTGGTGTAACGATGATGAGTGGTGTGCTGGCCGGGCAGTTCGGTTTGCCGGGAAAATGGACTGGGCTGGCTTTCAGCTTCATCCTGGGTACGGTGGTGTTTGCGGACAAGGAGACGCCATTTATCCAGCGCATTCTGTTCTATATGATCAACTCCCTGACCATCTATACCATGGCTATCGGGATCAATGAGGCCGGTGTTGCCGCCATGTCCGGGCATCAGGCAATACCCGAAGAATGCCGGGCTGTCGCGGAAGAGGGCGTGAGCGGTGGATTCTTCTCTCCCTGGTTCAGAAGTTACTGAGAATAGGAGGATTCTTCCTTTTTTGGTGAAAGACCCGGATTGATTTCCTGAAGGCAACTGAATTTCATCAGCATTCAGCTCAGCTCAGCTCATCCGAGTTTAGCACCATCATTTTCTCGATATGCATATCCTGAAAGGTATAAGGGATGCCCCCCACCCCCAGGCCAGATTCACGCAAACCTGCGAATGGCATCCAGTCAACGCGAAATGCCGTGTGCTCGTTGATCATGATGGCTGATGCGTTAAGCTTTTTGAATGCGCGCAGGGCTGTATCAATGTCTTTTGAAAAAACAGCGGCCTGGAATGCATAAGGCAATTGATTTGACTGGTCTATCGCGTCATCTATTTCGGTGTATGGATAAATGCAGATCACCGGTCCAAAAATCTCCCATGTACTGACCTTGCTGTCAGGTGATGGATCATAGAGTACGGTACACTCATAAGATGTATTTGAGTGAGCTTTGCCTCCGGCAAGCAAATCGGCGCCCTCTTCGATTGCCTCTTCTACCCAATGATGTATACGTGTCACTTCTGACGGGCGGATGAGCGGCCCCACTTCCGTCTCCGGCAGCGTTGGATCGCCTACCTCAAGTTGCCTCGCCCCATCTGCGAGCTTGCTGGCCAGATCATGCGCTATCGATGCATGTGCAAAAACCCGCTGCACCGATACACAGACCTGACCGGCATGATAGAAGCCACCTTTCAATAATTTGGGGATGACTTCGTCAATATCTGCGTCTTGTGCAATGATGACGGGGGCGGCACCGCCGTGTTCGAGGGCACAGCGTGTCCCTGGAGCGAGTTTTGAGCGTAATGTCCAGCCTACTCTCGCGCTGCCGATAAAACTCAGGAATGCGACCCTCGGATCTGTCGCCAACCGGGTTGCGACATCCCGGCTGCTAGTGAGCATAGCCTGGCACCAGGCTTCAGGTAATCCGGCTTCTCGCACGATCTCGACGAAGCGAAAACAGGAAAGCGGTGTGTCTTCGGCCGGTTTTACGATCACAGGGCATCCGGCGGCGATGGCAGGTCCTACCTGGTGACAGATCAGATTCAACGGGTGATTGAATGCGCTGACAGCCACCACAACACCCATCGGTTCGAGCGTGGTAAAAGCCAGTTTCCCGGCGGAAGCCGCATTGATTCCCATGGGTACAGTTTCTCCTGACTTGGTGCGAAGGCAATCCACGCAAATCCTGATGCTGTCGATGGCCCGGGCGACTTCAACTCTGGAATCGAGCAACGGTTTGCCGCCCTCTCTTGCGGCTTCCAGCGCGAGCTCCTCGGCGCGCTGTGTCATGAGGGTGATGGTTTTCTCCAGGATCTCGATCCTCTGCTGGACGGGTAGCCACTGGCTACGGTCTTTAAAGAGCCGATCAGCCGTATTGAGCGCCTGTTCTACAGCGTCTGCGCCGCAGGTTTCGATAGTTGCAATAATAGATTGATCATAGGGCGCGACAACTTCCAGTGTACCGGAAGCCGTGTTACCGCCTGCAATCAATGATTTGAATAAAATCGGCATATCTGTCTCCTATATCAATCGACTTCTGCTCTTGATTTCATGATTGAGAATGCGATCGTTGTCCGAGTAATCTACCGGCACTTCGACAAGATGTACGCCGGATGTTTCAAAACAGGATTCAAGTAGTGGAATCAACGCTTCGGCTGAGGTAACGCGATGTCCATGGGCGCCGTAACTGTTGGCATACTGGACAAAATCAGGATTGCCGTAATCGAGGCCAAAATCGCCAAAGCCCATGTTTGCCTGTTTCCACTTGATCATGCCGTAGGCGTCGTCTCTCAGGACCATCACCACCAGGTTTAGTTTGAGCCGTACGGCGGTTTCCATTTCCTGGGAATTCATCATGAATCCGCCATCACCACAGATGGCCATTACGCGACGGTTCGGGTGGATGATCTTGGCCGCGATAGCAGATGGCAGGCCAGCCCCCATGGTGGCCAGGGCATTGTCCAGCAGTACCGTATTTGGCTGGTGCGCCAGGTAGTTGCGAGCAAACCAGATCTTGTACACGCCGTTGTCCAGAGCAATGATGCCATCATCAGGCATGACGGTCCTTACATCAGCAACCAGGCGCTGTGGATACAGCGGGAAGCGAGCGTCACCACTCCCTTCCTGCAAATGCAGATCAAGCGCTGCTTTTACGGCCATGAATCTGGAGAAGTCCCATGTTGTCTGCCTGACAATTCTGTTGGTAATCCGCTGCATGCTGCTTGATATATCCCCTATCACGCCTTGCTGTGGGTAGTAGACCGGGTCAATAGTCGCGGTAATGTAGTTGATGTGAATAACCTTGAAGCCACCCTGTTCCATGAAGAATGGGGGTTTCTCGACCACATCATGACCCACGTTGATAATCAGGTCTGCCTCCTCGATGGCGCGATGCAGGTAATCGTTAGCGGAGAGAGCGGCATTTCCGAGGAACAACGGATTGCGTTCGTCCACAACACCTTTTCCCATCTGCGTGCTGAAGAAGGGAATCCCCGTTTTGTTGATGTAAGCTGCCAGTGACTGACAGGTATCCTTTCTGTTGGCGCCTGCGCCGATCAACAGCAAAGGATGCCGCGCAGACTCGATCATGGTTATTGCGGCCGCAATGGAATGATCACTGGCGTGCGGGATATCAAACTGACTCCTGGTGATGATGCTGCTAATCAGTCTCTTCGGCTGCAATGTCTTCCGGTAGTTCAAGATGGGCAGCTCCCGGCCTTTCGTCTTCTGCCTTGCGTATGGCCTCTCGAACTCTTGCCGGGATGTTGCGACCGCTGCTGATCTGGTGAGTAAACTTTGTCAGTGGCCGCATCATATCCACCACATCAACAATCTGGAACTGCCCCTGTTTGCTGGCCTTGATCGGCTTTTGTCCGGTTATCATCAGCATCGGCATGGCGCCGAGCTGCGCATATGCAGCTGCTGTGACAAGGTTCGTGGCTCCGGGACCCAGCGTGGACAGACAGACGCCGGCCTTGCCGGTGAGACGCCCATAGGTGGCAGCCATAAATCCCGCGCCCTGTTCATGGCGTGTGAGGATAAGCCTGATCGATAACGCTTTCAGTGAATTCAGAAAATCGAGATTCTCTTCACCGGGAATCCCGAAGATGTATTCCACATCTTCTGATTCCAGTGCTTTTACGAACAAGTCAGATGCTTTCATTTTCTGGTTCTCCTGTGTCGGTTCCCGACGTAAACGACAAAGCAATCTGCAGGATTTCCGATGTCAACCGATGCTTTTATACGAAGACAAACTCATTGTTCCGTCAAATGGCGGATCGAAAGCTCGTGCCCGCCCAATAAAATTCATTAACCCCGTGGTGAATCTAATGCCGGGCAGAGGGAGTAATTCCTTTCTGAGGATCTACACCATGACAAAAAATGTTGACTTCACGCTTGGCCAGTAAAGTGCGGTAAATTAAAGTGGAATGGCAGCACATTGTCTGTCTCAAAAGACCGCATGGGTGTAGTTTCTATTTCATGACGCATGCGTTGCGCAGTGACGATTCCTGCATAGAAATGCGTGAGAAAGCTGGTGCGCCCTGTGTTAGGGGCTCATTCAGTGAGCCACTGCCTGTTTCATACTGAACACCTCATGTACGGAACAGGAAGATAATATGCAGCATATTGATATTGATGAGTTTCTTATGGGGCTTTCTGCGGTGGCTGTGGCGATGAGCCTGGTTTTTTGGCTGTTTTTTGGATTGTAGACGGCTACAGCTGAACCCGTGGCTTTGGAATATGGGTAGCTGCTAAACTGCACCATGCCCTCTGCCCAAGCACAGATTCCTGAAGCCGAACAAAAGCGGCTGCTTGCCCTGTATCTGGAGAACCGCCGTCAGCGGTTCAAGTCGGAAATCAATCGTCTTACCGGTACTGCGATGCTGGAGTTGTTGCGGGGCCAAAAGGATGCGGCGGATCTCTCGTTCCTCATGACGTATGTTTATGCCTGGTATTGGCTGCAGCAGCACGTTGCCAGCGAATACAGAGGCGCTTTGCTGGCTGCCTTCAAGGGATCTGCCCGAGCCTTTCTCATGGATCTGTTGGAAACTGCAAACAGTGGCGAGGAATTTGTTCGCTCCTATATCGAGCATTGGCTGGTGGCGTCGGGGCCAGGCCCGGCTCAAAGTGAGCAATTGTTCCGCTTGCTGAAGGCGAGAGGCAATGACAATGAGCGGCTGGTTTCTGATGTGATGCACATCTGGCGAAATCTGACGCTGTTCACCCGGCCCGACAGTAAAGTATATGTGCAGATTGCCAGAACTGAACGGAACCGCTATGACGAAACCCTCGGTGAGATCGATAGACAGCGTCTGGCGCTGGTGGACAGCCTGCCGGACATCTCTCCAGCCAACAAGCTGTTCGACAAACTGGGGCTGATCCCCCATATGGGTTGTCCCCAGACCTGCCGTCACTGCATGTTCATCTGGCGGCCTTTCGTGCGCAGTGAGGAGAACCCGGACAAGTTGTACGACCTGGTGGACACCCACACCCGAAGTGTGTTGTTTACCGGTGGTGATCTTACCGGGCACATGGTGCACTTCTATCGGGCCATCGGAAAGATGCGACATGTACGAACCTTTGCGATCCTGCTCAATGGCGATTTTGCTGAAGACCCTGGGCAAACCAAAGCGCTGCTGGAAGCCATGCAGCAGGCGTTGAAATCCCGTCCTGCGGGTTGGCCCAGGGCGAAAGTTCTCTTGCAGATCAGCTTCGACGAGTTTCACCAGGAGGTGATCATCGACAAGCATGGGCGACTGAAAGAGCGCATCCCGGTGGCGAAGATCGCCAATATCGTGGAACTGGCACCTGCTTACAAAGACATCCAGCTGGCCTTGCTGCACAAGCAGAATGCCTTGAATTTTTCCATGGACCTGTTTCACAAAGGCGTGTTCGGGCGCCTGGCACAGGCATTGGGTGGTCGCGGGCATCAGCTGCAAATATTGTCCACCGCACCGTCAGCCCGACAGAAAACTCGTCCCGGCAGTAAGCAGCGGGGGCAGCTGATCAAGGATGCCAGCTTTGTTCTCACTCGCTATCCCGATAGCCCAATACTGCTTACGAGCTCGACTATCGATGCCTACGGGCGGGCAGAGCTGCTGGAAGAAGGGGAGTCCGTCAGGGAAAAGGAATTTCTCGCAGAAGTGCTGGGGAGGGCACGCTCGCCGGGCCAGGGTTTCGATACCGATCTCATGTTCTGGTTCAATGGCTGGGCAACGCTGTTTTCCGCCGTGCATATCTGTCTGGGCAATGTCTATGAAGACGGTGCCGAAGTGGTGCTGTCGCGACAACGCAAAGACCCGCTAAGTCGTGCCCTGGCGGATTTTGACCGACGCCTGCTGGATTTTTACGCCGAGAAGAAGGACGATCTGGACCAGCTGGTGGCTACTGCTACTGGGCCTCATCATCTGTTCCACCAACTGACTGAAGAAGCCGCAATGCGCCTGCACATGACACGGCGCTTGATTGGCTGAACGCCAACCATCATAATCACCGCCCTTTCAGCTGCCGTTGGTAACCGTTCATGTGGTTCAGAAATCTTATCCTGTATCGTTTCACTCAGCCTTTTGAACTGGATCCTGAATCGCTGGAAGAAAAATTGTCTGAAAAGGCGTTTCGCCCCCTGGGCAACATGGAGCCGGCTTTTACCGGTTGGACCGAACCCTTGGGAAAGGAGGGGCAGCAGCTGGTGCATACGGTGGGCAACTGCATGCTGTTATGTGCTCGCAAGGAAGAGAAAATCATTCCCGCGGCTGCGGTGCGGGAGCTGGTGGAAGCCCGGGTAGACGAGATCGAGGAAAAGGAAGGCCGCCCCGTGCGCGCCAAGGAACGCAGGGAACTGAAGGAAACCATCTTGCTGGAGATGATTCCCCGGGCATTCAGCAAGAGCAGCCGACAATATGCCTACATCGATACGAAAAACGGCTGGCTGGTGGCGGATACGGCCACAGCGAGCCGGGCAGAAGCCTTCATCGACTTGCTGCGTGAGTGTCTGGGAACATTGCCTGTGGTGCCCCTACAGGTAGAAGAGGCGCCGGATGCCATTATGACAGAGTGGTTGAAACAGCGAAGTGCGCCCGCGGAAATACAGATCGAGGATGAATGCGAGTTGCGTGATCTGACAGAAGATGGCGCCATCGTTCGTGTGCGCCGGGAAGACCTGTTTTCAGATGAAATCCGTGTGCATCTGGATGCGGGAAAGCGCGTCACCAAGCTGGCGCTGACCTGGGATGAGCGGGTCAGTTTCGTGCTGGATGAGAAATTCCAGTTCAGGCGACTGCGCTTTCAGGATGTGGTGCTGGATGAAGCCGGTGAATCCACAGCAGAAACGGTGGCAGAGCGCTTCGATGCAGATTTCGCGCTCATGAGCGGCGAGTTTTCACGTTTCCTGCCGCGGCTGGTCGAGCTGTTTGGTGGGCAGGACAAAGGAGCGCTTTAGGTGCAGAGTCTTCCCTCTCCCCCCAGGGAGGGCCAGGGAGAGGGGAAAGGGACTAGCGTCCGTAAACATCTTCAAGGCGTTCGATATCGTCTTCGCCCAGATAACTGCCTGACTGCACCTCGATGATGTCCAAGGGAATTTTGCCGGGATTTTCCAGCCGATGCTGTTCCCCAATAGGAATATAGGTGGACTGGTTCTCCGAGAGGATGAAGGTTCTGTCGCCACAGGTGACCTTGGCCGTGCCTCTGACCACTACCCAGTGCTCGGCACGGTGGTGATGCATTTGCAGGGATAGTTGCGCACCGGGTTCCACGGTAATGCGTTTTACCTGGTAACGATCCGCCCGATCGATACCCTGGTAACAGCCCCAAGGACGGTGAACCAAGGCGTGGATGTCGATTTCCTGACGCTGCTCCCGACTCAACTGGCTCACCAGTTCCTTTACGTCTTGCACTTTGTCCTTGTGGGCAACCAGCACCACGTCGTGCGTGTCGACCACCATGATGTCCTCGATGCCCACTGTCGCCAGCAGGCGGCTGTCGGAACGCAGATAACAGCCGGTTGTATCTTGTGCCAATATATCGCCGATGAGGACGTTGCCATGCTCGTCCTTGTCGCCGATCTCCCACAGGGCTGACCAGGAACCCACGTCGTTCCATCCCACATCCAGCGGTATGACCACGCCGTTGTCGGTGTGCTCCATGACCGCGTAGTCGATGGAATCGGAAGGACAGGCGATGAAGGCTTCCTTGTCCAGACGGATGAAATCCACGTCGGCCTCCGCCTGTTCGTAGGCACGGTGGGTGGCGGCGAGCATGTCGGGGGCAAATTGCTCCAAGGCGTGCAGATAGGTGGATGCCCGGAATACGAACATGCCGCTGTTCCAGAAATACTTTCCCGAACTCAAATACTGTTCGGCCGTTTCCCTGTCCGGTTTTTCCACGAAGCGGTTGATCTGCAGGGCACCCGGCTGTTCATTGAGGGACTCACCCGCCTGGATGTAGCCATAGCCGGTTTCCGGTGCGCTAGGCACGATGCCGAAGGTGACCAGGTGGCCGGATTTGGCAAGCTGTTCCGCTTTGGCCAGCGCCCGATGGAAGCTTTCGATATCCTCGATCACATGGTCTGCGGGTAGCACCAGCAATACAGGGTCTTCCTCCTCTGCAGCATTTTGCAGCGCGTGAAACGCGGCGGCAGTGACGGCAGGCGCGGTGTTCCTGCCGACAGGTTCCAGAATGATGGCCGCATCGTCCAGGGTGCTGGTTTGCAATTGATGGGCCACGAAAAAGCGGTGATCCTCATTGCAGACAACCACCGGGTCCTGAATGCCTGGGTAGCTGTTGAGGCGGCTGAGGGTCTCTTGCAACATGCTGTCTTCGGATAGCAGGGGCCAGAATTGCTTGGGATGGGTCTTGCGGGAGACCGGCCACAATCGGGTGCCGGAACCGCCGGAAAGAATGACGGGGATCATGGGATTATCTTCTGAAAAACAGGTTCTTGTGATGGGTGTAATGTACCACAGGCAGGAAATCAGTTGTCAGACTGCCGTATCTGATAGAGGCTGCCCAGGGGGTCGAGATATACGGGAGATACCGGCAGTACGCCTTGTTTTCCCCATCGCAGTGACTGTGTGTGCGGATCGTACTTCAGTCCGGGAACCGGATGCAGGATCAGCACATAGCCCCCTTTCTTCGCGTATTCCGCTCGTGGGTAACTGTCGTGGTTGAAAACATTGTGAGGTGCCAGAAACCAGGGTGCCTTGGCGCGGAAATAGTCGGATTTGCTATCGAGTATATAGATGAACTGCGGGGTTTTCGGAAGTACTTCGTCTTTCAAGTGCTGGTAGAACCCATAGCGGGCTGCGTCCAGGCCAGCTTCATATTGCGCTGCCAGGGATTTTCCGGCATAAGTGTTGTGGGTAACCTGCATCTGCTGATAGAGGTTGAACAACCAGCGGGCGTCCAGAATCATCCATCCTGACAGTAATAGCAGCGCGATTTTCTTGCTGCTGAGGGGCTGTTTTTTACGTCTCATGATGAGGCTGTAGATCAACAGGGTAAGAAGCACCCAACTTCCTACGAGAGCTACAAGAGACAACCGCCCGTTAGCTGCGCCACCGTTGATGAAATTGATGGAGTGCTGCGCCCAGACTTCGAACTCGAGCCAGTTCGATACATTATGAAGTAGTATCTGCGGCAGGGTAGCCGGATAGAATTCAACTGATTGCAAGTGCCAGCTTCCACCTTGGCCTTCGTTAAAGATGAAGCCGTATTCTGAAATGTCTCCGCCCCAGCCTTTCAGTTCTCTCAGATCGATGTGATCGAGCAGATTGTCTTCGAGCGTCATGCTATGTAACTGCCTGCTATCTGAAGAGCGCCAGAAGAATAGTGGCGGGTTGTCTATCAGTTCCTCTGGCCTCAGCTGAAATTGAAGGTAGCGGAATCTGCCGCTGTTTTTCAGCCCCTGCAAATTGCTGACGATGGCCTTGCCTCTGGTGTAGCCGCTGATAATAAGCTGCCCAGGCTGGCGTTTTCCGGTGCCTGTGGCAATGCCGAAAGCTTCCAGGGGAATCTTCGTGGGGCTGCCAAAGCCTGTTTTCGGGGATTCCAGCGTATATTCAATAGCCAGCACGCCGCAAAGGAGCGTAAGTACGGCGAGCAGCAGGGCGGTGGCCATGGGGAAGCGCTGCAGCCAACTCATTCGCCGTTACCTGGAGATGTTCGTTGTTGTGGAAAAATCGCCTGCCAATACACGATCAATACGAAGACCAGTGCAGGCAGCATTTGCAGCAGCAGTCGGCCAAAGGCGGTACTGTCCTTGAGCCATTCGCCCTTCGATGACAGAAAGAACACGGCGGCAATCACCATGGAGAGCAATACCAGGAAGGAGACCAGTGATTGCCGTGGCTTTTTTCCTGTTGGCAGCAATAGGAGCACCAGCATGGTGAACAGATAGAAAAACAGAAGGTTCCAGCTGTCGTTGATAAACAGGTTGTTGATGACGGCCAGGGGTGCGTTCTGTGGTTGCAAGATGATTGCACCCAGCCCCGGGAGATAAAAAGCCCCGTTAGCGTATCCCAGTTGTCCCAGCCAGGGTATGTTGATCAGTGCATTGTCGCTGAAGACGGCAAGCAGCATAGCCAGGCCCAGAGCAAATACATACTTCCAGGAGAGGCTTTGTAGCAGGATGAACAGCAAGCCCATCATCAACCACAGGCTGCCCTCGCGCTTGATGAACAGGCCCAGTCCGAGAAACAGCAACCCTGTCGCCAACTGGATGCGGCTGCGGGATTGCGACCATTGCAGCAGGGCGACAAAACCCAGACCAGCAAAACCGCTGAGCCATACATCGGCATAGCCGGGTAGCGCCAGATGTGCATCCAGCAGAGGGATGGAGATCAGCAGATAGCCGCCGATGAGTGCCAGCAGAGGGGAGCAGCCAAGAGATCGGGCCTGGCCGTACAATGCCAGGAGTAGCGCTATGCCGGCCAGCAAGCCCGGGAAAATGGCCGCCGCATCATGCCATTGTTCCTGCGCAAGCGCCGGCCACAGTTGAATCAGGGAGACAACCAGTGGATAGGCATGGGCCGGCAGGGTGTAGGTGCCGGTTTGCATGGAACCCAACCAGGAATCGGCACCGACGAAGGGCGAGAGTTCCTGGTTCAGAAACCAGATTTTGGCTCGGTAGGTCCAGGTCGTCCACGCATCCCAAGGTAGCAATGGGCGACCGAGCGCGTCATAGCCGGCAAAGAGGATGTGTACAGCTATCAACACGAGCAATAGCACTACCCATTTCTTGCGGTTCCCCCCCAAATCTGGCCATGTAATGCGGAAGGGCGGCTTCTTGTAGTCCTGCTTTTTCCATAGCAGCAACAGAAATACGCAGGAAAGGAACAGCTGGACTGCAGCGATGGCCACAAAGGAAAGCTGTGCTGAAGCGCTGTAAACCAGGTATACAACGACAGTACAGATGAAATTCCCCAGAAAGAAGCCATAACCCAGTACGCGGGGCAGGTTGATATTTCCTGGTTGCCTGGAGAATGATTGCAGCCAGGCCAGACACAAACTGCCGGTGATCCAAGGAAGCAGATAAGCAATTATCAGCATTGCATACTGATTCCCGCAGCCTTAGTCGGCATCGTGGGAGCGCTGGTCGGGGACATGCTCTTCCAGACGTTTTTCAAGCATGGCAACCCTTTGTACCAGGCGCGTCAGCTTTACTTCATTTCTGGAACGTTCGATATCCATGACCAGAATCTTGACTACCATGGCCACCAGGCCCAGTATGAGTGGAATGACCGGGGGATAGCTTATGCCCAGGGTCCTTCCTATCAAGTCGACAGTTTGTGGAAAAACCCCCAGTATGGCCATGATAAGTGCGACGGGCACCCACCACAAGGCATAGCGGGTATGCAGATGATCGCGTCGGACCAGATAGAAGATCAGGCCGGCGGCCAGCAGGCCAATGGTGGCGGAAATCCAGTTAGTGGATGACATGGCTTGTTGAATGCTTCCTCAACGACAATGTGTTCATTCTAGCAATTTGTGAAGTTGTCTGTTGCCAGCCTTTGCCAAGTCACCTTGCCATTCCCTCATGCACGCTTGCTGCGTTTGCTGAATCCCAGAATACTTGCCTGTACCATGTAATAGGCGACCATCAGCCAGGAGCTGAAAACCCGGGAATGCCCGGCTGTGCGCGGACACATGTCAACCTGTATTTCTCTGATAGAAAAGAAATTTCTTTTCAGCTGAGCCAGTACGCCGATATCTTGATATTCCAATAAGGTGGCTTCCTTTCTGGCCAGCAGTTGGACTGCCGGCCGGTTGTAGGCCCGGAAACCCGATGTGATGTCTTCCAGGCTGAGGCCGGAAATCCATTTCAGGAACACCCAGGCGATTTTTCTCATTCTGGAACCGCGACGGGTGCAGGCGCCGATAGTGACGTCGGCAAGGCCATCACGAACCGGTGCGAACAGCTTGAGCAGGTCGGCGGCCTCATGTTGGCCATCGGCATCCATGGTGATCACATAGTGATACCCCTGGCGTAAAGCGAAGCGCATGCCCGTCTGTACCGCGCCCCACGCGCCCAGTTGTACGGACAGGGACAGCACCGTGGCGCCGGCGTTTCTGGCGATGGCAGCGGTTCCATCTGTACTCGCATCGTCGATAACCACAACCCGGCAGGCGGTCTGTGCGATCACCTTGTCGATGACGCCCCCAACGGATGATGCCTCATTGTGGGCGGGGATAAGTATGAGTACAGAGCTGAACATGATTCCCTGAGGCAACGGCCGTGATATCAGTGGGGAGAGGACAAAATATCTCTATATAACTCAGAGACTTGTTTTTCAACGGCTTCGATACGAAACATTGTATCAAACCGTTCGCGGGCGAGTCTGCCCATTTCCCGGCATTGCTCCCGGTGTGTTGCCAGGTAGGTTAGTGCTGTTGTCAGTGCTTCCGCATCGCCAGGCGCGACCGTCAGGCCGGTCTTTCCGTTTTCGACCACCCAGGACATGCCCGAACCAGCTACATCACCCACTACCGCCGGTTTGCCGACCCGGGCAGCCTCAAGCAGTACCATACCGAACGCTTCGGTGCGCTCGATGGAGGGAAGACACAGGCAATCGCAGCTGCGGAACAGCCTGGAAAGCGCCCCATCTGACTGCTTCCCCAAGAGTTTGACCCGGTTTTCCAGCTGTGCTGTCCTTATCAGTTGCAGCAATTCCCCCTGTTTCTCACCCTCGCCAACCAGATTGATCTGGATCGAACTGGTTTGTCGTGCTGCGCGAATCAGATATTCAAATCCTTTATAATAGGTCAGCCGCCCGACGGCCAATACCCGTAAAATGTCTTTGTGCCATGTGTTTTCCAGGTTGAATTCGGAGGCAGAAGGAGGTGGTGAGGAGATGCCAAGGGGGATCACCCGGCATTTTTCCCGCCATGGTTGCAAGGGCCGGCTGCTTTCCAGGTATGGCGGTGAGGTAACGATGATCTTTTGGGCGCGTTTCAGCAACGCCTGTTCCATGGGACGATAAAACCGGTAAGCGAGCTTTACACGCCAGTCCAGCTCTGATGAAACGACGTCAGCGTGCCAGTGAATGACCCAGGGAATCCTTTTTGCGCAAGCCAAAGTCATCACCCAGAATGCGGACGGATTAGGCAAGTGCAGATGGATGATGTCTGGTTTGAATCCCGTGATTTTCTGCTTCAGCGTCGAGCGGAAAGCCGGGCTGATGGGGGTAAAGAACAGGGTGCCGAAACTGCCTGCCCGGGTGATCTCGATACCCTCTTCCTTGCTTGTTATCGTGGTATGGCTCTGGTAGTTGTGCACCATGATGCCTACCACGATGCCAGATGCCGACTGCGTATGTGCCAGTTCATGCAAAAAAGCCTCCATGCCGCCGTGAAACGGGGGGTAATACTTGCCGATGTGGAGGATTTTCATGGGTTGCAATAATAGCACCGGTATTGACTATGGAATACTAAACTCAGTGGGGTAAGATGTATGTCCGAAAAACATGAAAATGTGGTTTGGAAAGCGGTATTCTTCATTGAAATGTCTGCGTATCGATATTCCTTCCATATTGTGAAGGATGTAGAGAATTGGCGGAAGACCTAAAGAATACTCCGGTGGAGGTGTCATTGAAGGACAGGTTTGCCATTATGCATATCCCGAAATGTGCGGGTACGACGCTGAGAAAGATGCTGGAAGCGCGTTACGGTACGGCAGCAATGGTGCAACTGTATTCAAGGAAGGATCAGTTCGGAAAACCTTATAAATCGCTAAAAGAGTATACGCAGGCATTTGTCGTTGGACATGTAGGCGTTGATTACTTGCTGGACAAGAGTCATGGGCGAAAGATTGTTACGTTCATGCGTGATCCAGTTGAAAGGGTGTTGTCCCACTACTTTTATTGGCGTTCTATTCAGGAAAGCTCAATGGGGCCGAAGTTGGCTAGGTGTCTGTCTCTCCGAGATTTTCTGTGTTCGGATGTGGTGGCGGTGAGAAGGCAGATATCCAATCTTCAAGCCTGGATGTTTATTTCGAACATCGACATGATGAGCCGTCATAGGCTGGCTTGCTGCTCATTTGAAGAGCTGTTTGAAAAGGCTGTTGAGAACACCAGGATTTTCGATTTCATTGGCTTTACGGAAAGCTTCAATACAGACTTGGAGTACCTCAACTCAAGATACAACTGGGGTTTATCCGAAGATGTAGGTGTATTGAATAAATCTCCCGACAGAAAGAATGCGACCGAGCTGGATGAAGAAACCATGGATCTCGTGCGTGGCGTTACAAGGCTCGATCGTCGCCTCTATCAGTATGTGAGAAAACAGATATATCCGTATCAATTTACCGCTAGTTCGAATGAGAGCAATATTTAATTTTCCGGGCATTATTTATGGCAAACGACCACAAGAACCCACGATGGGCAACAGAAAGCCTTCCGGACGATCCTGAGCAGCTGAAACATATCATCAGATTGATACTTGAGGATGACTCTAAAAATGCCCAAAAATGTGAGGAGGCTTTGAATGCCATGAAATCATTGCTTTCTTCCTGGAGATGGCGTCTTGGAAATGGTGTCATGTCGATAGTTGAACGGGTGTTACGCCGCAAACCAGTACGGCTCGCAACAGATCATGTCATTGAGATTCTAAACAAGATTGCTCTCAACAACAGACAAAGAGACGCCTTTGGTGCGTCCGCGTTTCTACTGGGTGAAGGAGGAGAACTGCAATTTTTTAGTGGCAAGGATGCAAAAAAGAACTACACAAGAAAACACAGGCAACTGCTTGAGGAGTTTCTTCAGGCTGAAGAAAGGCTCGTTTTCGACGAAACGGATTCTCCAGAAGTTAGTATTTTGCTGGTCCTGTACAACCGTGCAGAACTGACACTTGCCTGTTTGCAATCTATCTTGTCGATGGTTAAAGGTGACTATGAAGTTATCATTGTTGACAACGATTCATCAGATGAAACGCCTCAACTTCTTGACCGAGTAGATGGAGCTACCGTCATTCGAAACAATGAAAATGTTGGTTTTCTTCTGGCTTGCAATGCAGGAGCGAAGATTGCGAGAGGTGAATATCTCCTGTTTCTTAACAATGATGCCGTGTTGCTTGATGATTCGGTAGGTAAAGCGCAACAGGTTATTGACCAAGGCGACAAGATTGGTGCAGTTGGCGGAAAAATATTGCTGTTGGATGGTACGCTGCAAGAGGCGGGCAGTCTGGTATGGAATGATGGTTCCTGTCTCGGTTATGGTCGTTGTGACCTGCCGGACAAGCCCGAATACATGTTTCAACGGGACGTGGATTATTGCTCTGGCGCATTTCTATTGGTGCCGCTTGCATTGTTTGATCAATTGGGTGGTTTTGACCCAGTCTTTGCGCCAGCCTATTATGAAGAGACCGATTTCTGCCTGCGTCTGCATGAAAATGGATACAAGGTTATCTATGAACCTTCAGTAACTATCCTTCACTATGAGTTTGGAAGTAGCCAAGGTAATGATGCAACGTCATTGCAGAAAAGAAACAGGAAGGCTTTTATAGAAAAGCATCAGGATTATCTTGCGCAAAAACTCAGGCCGACAGAAGCGAATATTCTCAAAGCGCGTTTTTCTCAAATAGGTTCCAGTAAAGTACTGTATATCGATGACCGGGTTCCACATGGCCATTTTGGATCGGGGTTTCCACGATCGAATTTTATCTTGAATACATTGGCGGAATTGGGTTATCAGGTCACTCTTTATCCTCTGAATTTCCCAGGTGAGGACAACTGGAATTCCGTTTATAGTGATATTCCGGAAACCGTCGAAGTGATGCTGTACCAGGGAAGAAAGAATCTGGAGCAGCATCTGAAGCAAAGACGAAGCTATTATGATCTGATTTTTGTCAGTAGACCCCATAACATGGAATTCTTTTCGCAGGTTGCCTGGAAGGTTTATGGTCGCGAAGCCTGGCCGAAGGTGATTTATGATGCCGAAGCAATATTCAGCCTTCGTGACGCAGCAAAGTATGAAGTGTTTTCCGGTAAGAAGGACCAGGACCTTGAAAAGAAAATCAGTGCCGAAGTTGAACTGGTGGACAAATCGGATCTTGTCATTACGGTATCGCCAGGAGAACGAAAAACCTTTGCCAAATACTATCGGGGTGAGATCCATGTTATCGGGCATGCTATAGAGCAAAACCCTACAAAACCAATGTTCAGTGAACGAGAGGATTTGTTGTTTATCGGAAACCTGGACTACAACGGTTCGCCGAACGTGGACTCTATTGTCTGGTTTGCAAATGAAGTATTCCCGTTGATTCAGAACAAATTCCCTGCTGTTCAGCTTAAACTGGTAGGAACCAACGAAGCAACTGATATACAGAAGTTGGGCAAGAATAGACAAATCGAATTATTGGGAAGGCAAGAATCCCTGGAACCATTTTATAGTTCTGCAAAAGTATTTATTGCGCCAACCCGTTTTGCTGGAGGAGTGCCCTACAAGATACACGAAGCCGCTTCATACGGTGTGCCAGTAGTTGCTTCCGATCTTCTTCGTGAGCAGCTGGGATGGGAGGAAGAGGTAGAACTGTTAACTGCTAATGTCCTGAATCCGGCAGAATTCGCCGATCAGTGTATTCGTTTGTATACGGATGAAACAAAGTGGAAAGCAGTTCGTGAAGCTGCCTTGCAGAGAGTAAGAGATGAATGCTCGGTAGCCACAATGAAAAAACTGGTGGCTGCTGCTTTTGAATCGGTTTAGTCAGTGTGTCTTGTGATTGAAAAAGTAGTCTTTGTATGACAAAACCAGTGTTTTGTTCAGCTTCCATCTGCCAGCCAATGTGTGGCGAAAAAATTTAGCGGTAAAACGGAATATTACTACCAAAGGCATACAATGGGGATGATGTTTTCGAGTATAAATGAGTGCGCTTAAGTTGGATTGGTATTCGGCAACCTCACTTACCACGCTGGCTCCCCCTACGTGCCTGACTAGGGAGTTTTTGCACCATGCGATACGTCTGTCCAAAGGTAGCCGTCTGATCAAATCGAGTTCTTCAAAATAAAGAAAATAATCCTCGTTAAACAGACCGCATTGACGAAATATATCGGCGTCTACAAACAGTGCTGCACCTTCGATATAGTCAAGCGGTTCTTTTAACTGGCTTTCGTTAATCGCATCAACTGGAAGGCCCTTCAGAGCATTCTTGTAGGTACTGAGGCACGGTCGATAGTAG
>CAZFXI010000025.1:0-32687 GCA_964522855.1 uncultured Sedimenticola sp. | reverse complement strand
GGCACCATACATGCAAGTGATTGCGAAAACGCCCCGCATTGTCGGGGCGTTCTTGTTTCCAGGTAATATTCAGGGCACCATAGTCCGCTGGCCGGGCGTTTTCTAAGGAGCGCTGAATGAACTGCCAATGACCCTGGATCGGTTCCGATTCCTTATTGACAGCCTGCAAGATTTGGGGGAACAGAAAAAGTGGCAAATCCAGCATGCAAACTGCTGTTGATCGATTCTGACCCTGCAGAAACAGCCCTTGCACGCAAGTTGCTGGGTGAGGCCTTTAGCGGCTGTAAGCTTGTCGTTGTAACCGATGCGGTTGCTTTTTCCGAGCAACTGGCCATTGGTGGGTTCGCCGTCGTAATCTCTGAACAATCACTTGGCTGGGCTTTGGGCATGGATGTGCTCGCCGCTTTCTGCAGGCATCACCCACATATCCGCCCCATCCTGTTCACAGCAGCAACTCTACCGGAAAAGCGACAGCTTCTGCGGGGCAGTTGTTCGCTTACCTGTCTGCAAAAGAACAGCGCCGGTTTTCTGCAACTCGTGGAAGCTGTTGGCGCAGCCTTGCGGGAGGATACGGACAATGATGCTGGATCCGGGTTTTCGAACTCGGGAGTGAAATGCCGAGATGAGGCGAATTCGCCGGCCCAGTCTGATGGCAGCCTGATGGTAGACGATGGTGCTGCTGAATCCGACCTTCTACATGTGGACAGGATGTTCAGGCTGCGAAGACAGTTGGCAGAAGCCCTCCATCATTGGAGGATTGAAAGCATGATGCGCCATTTCAAAGATGAAGAAAAGCTTCTGGGTCGGGAAATCGCATTTCTGGATGAGGAGTTCCGAATCACATGGGACGAAAAGCGGGAGTTGTATCTGCTGGCAGAGCAGCAAGCTCAACTGAACACTCGCTATCTGCAGACAACACAGCAACTGCCGATTGACCCCGATGATTTTCTGGCGCGAACCGTGCAGATCAACAGCGCGAAAAGGCAGGTCATCGATAACTTCAGGCGGATTCGCCGCCAACACCGAATCAAAAACGGTCGGGAGAAATCGGCTATCCGGCGGGTTGGGTCATAAGTGCCTGGGTTTTCAGGATGGGCATCAGGCCGCGCATGGCCCGACCGGGATCGAGTCTGGAGACGAAAAATGGAACAATTTCATACCTAAAAATGCTAGGATCATTGCTTATTCTTTTCATTGCCCGCAAGGCCTGAGGACAATAGACAAGGTGGTGGATTCGTCATGCAAGCTGCTGTTGATTGATTCCGATTCGTCAGATGCAGCGCTTGCCGGCAGGTTACTCGGTCAATCCTTTCCCGACTGTGAGCTTGTCATTGTTTCCGACGCCGTAGCCTTTGCAGAACAACTGTCCGCTGGTGGGTTTTCCACTGTTATCTCGGAACAGACTTTGGGCTGGGCGTCTGGCATGGATGTCCTCGCCACCTTTTCCAGGCAGTATCCCCATATACATACCATCCTGTTTACCGCATCAATTCCTCCGGATATTTACCGGCTGCAACGAGGGGCAGGGGCGTTTGCCTGCCTGCAAAAAAGCAGTGCAGGCTTTCTGCAACTGGCGGAAGTTGTCGAATCCATGCTGCAGGCCACCCAGGAAAAGGAAGAAGCGCCTGGTTTCTGGAGCCAGATGCTCAAACAACTGGATCAAGCGGCGTTGACTGTTCTGGCTGATGGCAGGGTAGTGGAAGCGAATGTCGCTGCGGCAAGGATACTGGGTTATCAGCATGCGGATGAATTGTCCGGCCTCGGGTTGCTATCCTTGTTCGACATGGATGCAGATGCCTGGTTCGGGGAAGAGGGTTTGCTGGGACGGTTGGCCGCACTGGCAAATGCTTCGATCGAGCAGGTAGAAATTCATGTCGCCCCCCTGCGGGATGTGCATAGGATCGGCCAGCGGCGCCTGACGATCCGCTCGATCCCGGGTAGTCCCTTTCTCGCATTACTTTACCACGGATCCCCTGCGGTTCAATCTCCTTCCAATCAGGGCAGCGAGTATCAGCAACAGTATGAGCAGCTGTTGTATGCGGTGTCTCATGATCTGCAGGAACCGTTGCAGCTGGTATCTCGCCATGCTGATTTATTGAAAGATGCTTACAAGGACATATTGGATGCTGACGGTGCTCGTTTCATCGGTAACCTGGCTAGCAATGCCCAGCTGATGCAATCCATGCTGGATGACCTGTTGGAATATTCGCGTATTGGCAAGTTGGGGCCGGCCATTGGCGAGGTGGACCTGAACGAAGTGGTCGATGATGTGCTGATGCTGTATTCGCACAAGCTTCAGGAAATGGGCGGCCAGGTGCGGCATTCCGGATTGCCCATCGTCCGGGCAGACCGGGGACAGATGGTGCGTCTGTTCCAGAACCTGATAGGCAATGCGATCAAGTTCCATGGAAAAAAGAAACTGAAAGTCTCTATCAGTGCTGTCGAGAGAGCACGCGATTGGGAGGTGATGATTGAGGACAATGGCATCGGTATAGCCCCAGAACAGCTCGAGAGTATATTTACGATGTTCAAGAGATTGCATACACAGGAGAGTATTCCGGGCAACGGCATGGGGCTGGCGCTATGTGAGCGCATCGTGAAGGCGCATGGAGGTCGGATCTGGGCCCAGCCCAGAGATAGAAAAAGTGCTGGTGTAGTTTTTCATTTTACGCTGAACAAGGCAGATTCGAATCACAGCGACAAGCAAGAGGTTGGCTCATGAATGACCAGGCCTTACGGGTTCTGTTAGTCGAGGATACCCAGTCAGAAGCTGATTTGACGCGCTTCTATCTGTCTCGCGCCAGTTCGATGCGATATGACCTGGTTCATGTTTCGTCTTTGAAACAGGCTGTCGACCACCTGTATGAGAACGAGACGCCGGATATCATATTGCTGGATCTGCATCTGCCGGACTGTGAAGGCCTGGGTGGGTTTGAGCGATTGAGAAAACTTGCGCCGGATGTGCCCGTGATCATTTTGACCAATTTCATGGACGATGTACTGGCAACCACCGCCGTGCGGGAAGGCGCCCAGGATTACCTGATAAAGAAGGAAGTAGATACTGCCCTATTGAGCAAGTCCATTCGCTACGCCATTGAAAGGCAAAAAGTGGATGCCGCGTTAAGAGAAAGTGAAGAGCGATATGCGTTGGCAGTGGCCGGGGCCAGCGAAGGGATCTGGGACTGGAACATCAGGACCAACGAAGCCTATTTCTCACCGCGCTGGCAGTCATTGCTTGGCGTTTCCCATGCAGCCGTCACCGCAGATATCGATCAGTGGTTTGATCGGGTGCATCCTGACGATTTATCGGCGCTGCATGCCGCGCTGAAAGCGCATTTCAAGGATGTAGACACGCATTTCGAGTATGAACATAGGCTGAGACATGAAGAGGGCGAGTATCGTTGGATGCTGGTGCGCGGACAGGCGATTTGCGATTCGGCGGAATACTGTTACCGCATGGCAGGCTCCATGTCGGATATTACAGAACGCAAGCGTGCCGAAGATCAGTTGTTGCATGACGCATTACATGATGGGCTGACGGACTTGCCCAATCGTTCTCTGTTCATGGATCGACTGGATCAGGCAATACGGCTTTATCAACGAGACGGCAGCAAACAATACTCGGTGCTGTATTTTGATATTGACCGCTTCAAGAATGTGAATGACAGCCTGGGGCATTCGGTAGGGGACAGCTTGCTGGTGGGCATTGCCCGGCGTCTTGAAACCATATTGCGCCCCAGCGATACACTGGCACGCCTTTCCGGTGATGAATTTGCAATCCTGCTGACCCAGGTAAGCTCTACTGAATGCGCCACCCTGGTGGTGAAACGGATTCATCAATTGCTGCACCAGAAGTTTGTCTTGCAGGGGAATGTCATTTATCCAAGCGTCAGCATCGGGATCGCTATGGCAGCGGAGCAATATGACAGCCCCGGGCAGGTGTTACGTGATGCCGATCTGGCCATGTATCGTGCCAAATCTCTGGACAAGCAGGGTGATGCGGTAGTGTTCGATGCGCACATGCATGCTTCGGCGGTACAACGCTTGCGCCTGGAAACGGATATGCGCCGTGCGATTGATCGGGGGGAATTTGTTATTCACTACCAGCCCATCGTGTCTTTACAGACCGGACAGGTGCTATCGTTCGAGGCTTTGCTGCGCTGGCAGCATCCACAACGGGGTCTGGTGAGTCCGAACGAGTTTATTGGTGTGGCAGAAGAAACCGGAATGATATCCGAGTTGAGTTGGTGGATCCTGCAGACTGCGGCGGAGCAGACGAGACGCTGGCAGCGGCTCATACCCAACAATGCGCACCTTGGCATCAGTGTGAATGTTACCGGCGCATTGTTCCGTAATGAAGATATGGCGAACCAGTTGCTGGCGCTACTGGAGAAATGTGAGCTGGCGCCAAAGTACATGCATCTCGAAATAACAGAGCGCTCCTTTATGGATCACCAGGATGCAGTGCTTGCAGAGCTGGACAAGCTGAAGTCGGCTGGCGTCCAGCTTCACGTCGATGATTTCGGTACGGGCTATTCGTCACTTTCCTATCTCAAGCGCTATTCCTACGATACCTTGAAGATCGATCGATCGTTTATTCGCGATGTAACCAGCATGGGGGACGCCAGTGCGATCGTGCAGGCCATCGTGTCTCTGGGACAGGATCTCAAAATGAATATTGTGGCAGAAGGCGTTGAAAATGCAGAGCAGGTACGACTGCTGCGCAAGATGGATTGTCCGGAAGCTCAGGGCTACTGGTTTTCACGGCCACTGACACAGGAAAACGCCCACGAAGTACTGAGTCACCCCTTGCGGCTGAACTAGCCCGCCTGGCCGCATGCACGAGACCATCCAGCTGATGTCTGGTTGATCTGGCGAGAAAGAAAGTCGATGCGGTTTCTGCTGTATATCACACTATCGGAGTCTGCCCACTATGGGTAAGAAAGCAAAAAAGACGGAGAAAATCAGAAGCAGGCTCGACCAGCTTGCCGGTCAGAACAGTGCCCTGAATGCGAAGCAGAAAGAAATCAGGAAGCAGTGGAAAGCGCTGCGAAGAAAGTACAAGATCCTCGTTGGCCGATACGAGGCAATAGATGAACGCATCGCCAGCCTGCAGAAGCATGCTTCCGGGCTGCGGTCGGAGAACCTGCAGATCACGAAGCGTCTGGCACAGAAAAACAGGACCATAAAAAAGATCCGCAGGCACCTCGCCCTGCTCGAGTCCGGTCAGAAAAATCATCTCAAGCAGATAGATATCCTGAATCAACAGCTGCCCCGACATTTGCAGCTGATTGATGGCATCAACGAGCGCCTTGCCGGTGTGGAAGAGTGGGCGCAGCAGGGAGAGCTGTTGGGGGAGCAGATCGAATATCTGCATGCGTCAAAGGCCGAGCTCGATACGCAAATCGGCCAGCTGATTTCACTCATCATCGAACTGAAATCCTCTCATGATGGTCTTGGATCAGATATAGGCAATCTGTCCTCTACTCTCGATGAGCTGTTGGCGCGTGTCGAGGAAAGTCTGCAGGGGCACCAGGCGATGCAGACCCGGCTGGAAACGCTGGAACTGGCAGATTCAGATCGTCTGCAACAGCTGGAAAAACAGCATGAGCAGATCGCTGGCGTTAGCAGAACGCTTGAGGAAGTGAAAGAATATTTCTCCACGCGGGATGAAGAGCTGGAGAAAAAATTACAGCATCTGGATGCAGATTATCACCGCCTGGTGGTGGAGGGGCTGGATCAGCATGGAGTGCAGATTCAGGGATTGCTTGAAAGAACAGAAGTGTTCGATCAGGCAGCCCGGACGAGCGCGGACGGTGTGCAGACGTTGCAAAATCAGCTCGTTGAGCTGAGAGGGAACCTGGCGAAAGCCGAAGAACGTCTGTATGGCAGGAATGCGGCGCTGGAGAAAAAAATACAGCATCTGGACTCGGCCTATGGGCAACTGTCGGAGGAAAGGAAAGCTCAACAGCGTCAGATGATGGATGCCTGGGTCGAAAGCCTGAATCAGGTTGAAGCCTCTCTGTCACAGCAGGCAGATTTTCAGACAGGCCAGATAGATACGTTGGCAGAAAGAACAGGCAAGCTGGACAAGGCGGTCGAGAGCTCTGCGGATACCAATCTGTTGTTGCAAAAGCAGGTCGCCGGCTTCAGAAAAGTGCTGATAACAGCCGTAAAGCGCCTTGCAAGCAACGATGCGGAGCTGGAGAAAAAATCTCGACACCTGAACCTCGAATATCAACGTTTGGCACTCAGACATGCGCGACTGAGCAAGGGGGTGTTTGGTGCCGGAATACTGCTGCTGATTCTTGGCGGTATTGGGTTTTGGACATTGCTCAACAGAATGCCCCAGGAAGTCGTTGTTGCGTCCAATTACATCAATCCGGTTACCGAGGTAACGGAGCAGCAGTCAGGCATACCGGCTGGAAAACAGAGGCAGGTTCTGGGGTCGGCAGATGAACAGCATGACAGTACCTCAAGAATCGAGCAACTCGGACAGGCACAGGAAGACATGAAGCGGCAGCTGCAGAAGATCCATGGCCGGCTTTCTGAACTCGTTGCGGAGCAAACTGAATGGCAGGCAGTAGTAGCGCAGCAGGGAGAGGCGCTTCAATTGATCAAGGAGCGCCTGTCGGGGAAGGGCAGCGATGCACCGCCGGCTAGCGTAAAGGCGCAGGATTCCCGGAATAGCTTGCGGAACAGCAGTTGGCTGGAGAAGCTGAACCCCAGGCACTATACATTGCAGATCCTTGCGGCACATGATGAGGCTTCTGTGGCCCGTGTAGCGGCGAGAAAGGATCTTCAGGACGTCGTGGCAATCTACAAAAAAACAAGTCTCAATCAACAAGACTGGTCTATCTTGTTGTATGGGGATTTCCCGTCTTTCAGGGCGGCAAGAGCAGCCGTTGCGGACTTGCCTGACGACATTCGTGAAAACGCCCCCTGGATTCGAAGTTTGTCTGATGTTCAGAATGATCTGGTTGATTGAGCAGGTCATTGCCCATGCCATTTGCAATGGCTTACGCCGTTGAATGACGTGACCTTGCCTGGTCCGCCTGCTGCCATTGACAGTTACAAGCGCTGGGGATAACCTCTGGACTGCTTCATGCAACCCCGCGTGGAGCCAAGTCAGCGGATAAACAAAATATGAGGAAGGAATGTCATGGGAATGATGAGTGAATTTAAGGAATTTGCAGTCAAAGGCAATATGGTTGATATGGCCGTAGGTATCATCATCGGTGGGGCCTTTGGCACTATCGTGAAGTCGTTGGTTTCAGACGTTATCATGCCACCGATCGGATACCTGACCGGAGGGCTGGATTTTTCCAATTTGGCTTTGTCGTTGGGGAAGGGGCTGGATGGCAAGGAAGTGTTGATCAAGTATGGCGCGTTCCTGAATGCCGTCATTGCCTTTTTGATCGTTGCCTTCGTCCTGTTCCTGATTATCAAGGGTATCAACAAGGCCAAGGCAGCCATGGAAGCTGAAAAGGAAGAAGAGGCTGCTGCTGCGCCGCCCAAACAGGAAGTGCTGCTCGAGGAAATACGCGATTTGCTCAAGAGCAAGGCATAGGCCAACCCCTTGCACTGAAACTACTCTGATTGCATGTCCGTTGATCGACATGTGATCAGTGTGGGATGACACTCACGCCCCATTGTTCTGCACCGGGTCGGAGCTCCGGGCAGGGAATGTGTTCTCGGGTCCAGGCCGCAGGTGGAACATCCTGCTTCATTTTCAGGCTTCCCTCATCTTGCAGTCACATGCCGGCTAGTCCTCATCCTCATCGGCATCATCTACCCCTTGCGGGGGCATCAGGCCGTATTCATTGATCATACGCCGCAGCCGCGGTCTGGACACACCGAGTACTTCACAGGTTCTGCCTCTGTGCCAGTTGTTGGCTTCAAGAATTCTGCTGATATGCTCTTTTTCGATATCCTTGAGGCTGCGGTTCGTCAGGGGCTTTTCCGGTGTAGACAGACTGCTGTCGCTACTTTGACAAAGTATATGCTCGGGTAACAGTTCCCGGGTGAAGGTGTCGCTGTGAGAAAGTGCCACACCCTTCATCAACACGTTTTCCAACTCCCGTATGTTGCCAGGCCATTGATAGGCTTCCATGCAGCCCAGCACATCTTTGGATATATGGGTGACGTTGCTGTGCAGCTCCTGGTTGATACGCCCCAGCAGGGTCTGTATCAGGTCCATGAGGTCTTCCTTGCGCTCGCGCAGGGGGGGCAGATGAATGTTGATGACCTGCAGACGATAGTACAGGTCTTCGCGGAAGCTGCCTTCCTGTACTTTCTGCTCGAGATCCACATTGGTGGCGGTAATAACGCGCGCATCGGAATGCTGGGCCTGTTTCGCGCCTAAAGGGGTGTATTCCTTGTACTGCAATACCCGCAACAGCTTGGCCTGCATGGCCGGGGATAACTCACCCACTTCATCGAGGAAAATGGTGCCCCCATGGGCAAGGGAGAATTTTCCTTCCTGTTTGCCTACGGCTCCGGTGAATGCACCTTTCTCGTGGCCGAACATATCCGATTCGAGAAGTGTTTCCACCAATGCCGCGCAATTGATGGCGATGAACGGACCGTTTGGGGTTTCACTGGAACGGTGCACTGCTCTGGCAACCAGTTCCTTACCGGTACCGGATTCGCCGGTGATCAGCACGGTGGCTGGACTCTTGGCAACAAGGCCGATGGTCTTGAAGACTTCTTTCATCGCACGACTGCGCCCCACCATGCTGGGATGACCGCTGATGTTTTCCTGGGTGGTGGAAAACAGCAGTTCGTCACTGTCCTTGCTGGTGTTCAGCAACTTGGTGATGGAAGAATCCAGTTCATCGATATCGATAGGCTTGTGGATGTAGTCGTCGGCGCCTTTCTGCATGGCCTCTATGGTGCTGTCCATGTCGTGAAAGGCGGTGATCATGATGATGCATACCTGAGGGTGTTGGCTCTTGAAATCCGGCAGTCCTTCCAGGCCGGATCTGCCTGGCATGCGGATGTCGAGAATGATGAGGTCAGGATTGTAGTCGCCAGCCAGATCCAGCCCTTCATCGACGCTGGCTGCAAGCTTTACCTTGTAGTCCTGGCTGCTGAGATGAAGTTGCAGCGTGCGGCTGCTGGCAATATCATCGTCGACAATAAGAATTTTACTCATGGTCGTGGTTCTCTGTTATACGGTTCTGTGTGGCTGGGTTGATCGGCAGTATGACCGAAATGCAGGTGCCGACGGGTTTGTTGTCAGACACGTAGATGCTTGCCTGGTGCTGTTCGAGGATACGCTTCACGATCGCCAGCCCCAGGCCGGTACCTTTTGCCCGGGTGGTGAAAAAAGGCTCGAACATGCGTTTCTGGTTCTCGGCATCGATGCCACAGCCATTGTCGCAGATATCGATACGCACATTGGTGCCATCATGGCCCAGTTCGATCATGGCTTCGATGCTCACCTGGGGATTGTCACTGTCGACGGTTGCCTGAAAGGCGTTGGCGATCAGGTTGGAAAACACCTGACGCAACTTGGTAGCATCGGCGTATATCGTTGGCAGACCAGAATGGTATTGCGTGCGTAGCGTGATCTTTTTCTTGTGCTGGCGCCGCTGCGACATGCCGATGGACAGGTCGATGACCTTGTCTATGGGGATCCATTCCGGCTTGAGCGCATCCGGTCGGGAATAGGACAGCATGTCCGACAGGATTTCTTCCATATAGCGGATCTGCTCCAGGGATATCTGGCACAGTTCGTTGGTATCGGCACTGATTGCGGGGTCGGACTTCTTGTCCAGGATCTGCAGGGTCATTTTCACCGAAGACAGGGGGTTGCGCAGATCATGTGCGATCATGCTGGCCATGCGTCCCATGGCGGCCATAGTCTCCGCCAGTGCCAGTTCACGATTCTGCTTTTCGACTTCTTTTTCCAGACGCTTCTTCTCGGTGATGTCTTCCTTCACAGCGAGAATGCTGGTGATATTGCCCTCGTTGTCGCGGATGGCAGAGATGGCAGCAGTTTCCCAGAAAAGCTCGCCGTTCTTGCGCCGGTTATGGAATTCCCCTCGCCATTCACCACCGTTCCTGATCGTTTCCCAAAGATTGCTGTATTCTTTCTTGCTGGTCTCGCCGGATTTCAGCAGTCGCGGATTTCTGCCGATAACCTCCTCAGCGCTATAGCCCGATACCTGGGTGAACTTTGGGTTCACGTATTCGATGTTTCCCTGTGGATTGGTGATGACGACGGAACTGGGGCTTTGCTCCACCGCCTGGTAGAGCTTGAGCAATTCGCTTTCCGTGCGACGCATATCGGTAATGTCTTCACCGATACCGGTTACGCCGATGACCTCTCCCTTGCTATCGTAGGACAGGGTGTTGTTCCAGGTGATCAGCCGCGGTTCCCCGTTGCGCGTTTTTACCTGCAGTTCCAGATGGGAAGGGAAGGATTGTGGGTTGTCCATCTTGTGGATGATCCTGGACACCTGCTCCTGATCTTCGTCAATGACGAACTGTCTGGTCCAGTTCTTGCCGATGACCTCCTCGCGCTCCCAGCCTGTGATATCGAGAAAATGGTTATTGCAGAAGGTGACCTTTCCCTGTTTGTTGAGCGCCACCGCAGCGAGGTCGATGTTCTCGAGAGTGTGACGGAAACGTTGTTCATAGGCCCTCTGGGCTTCGGCGATGCGATGCAGATAGGTGGTGCGTGCGAGAAATCCGGTGCCGACGAACACCAGTATGAACATGGACAGATACAGCGCGCCGTTGTTCTTCAGGAACAGGGGGAAGGTAGAGGCGATTTGTCTGTGAGGGATGTGGGATACGATCTTCCATTGCGGGAATTGTTGCTGATGGTAACTGACCGCTTCGGTCAGTTCGGGAAGTGCCGACAATGCGGCTTTCAGTGGATAGACCGTGGTATAGGTAAAGAGACCCTCGGATGTTTCAAACTGACCGCTTTCACTGCCGGCTATTTCCCGCCAGGCTAGCGGGTTGTCGTTCTGGAAACGGATGTTGCTGTCGAGCATGAATCCCCACTCGTTTTCATGCTTGGGGCTGCTCAGCCAGTAGCCCTCACTGTTGAGAAGTTCAATGTGATCGGCAATGTTGGCGGCAGCACGGGAGAAGTTGTCGATCAGGCGTGAGCCAAGATAGTTGATGAGCACGATGCCTTTCTTGTTGCCGCTGTGATCGACTACCGGTGTGCCGAAGCGGATGACCGGTTTGAACGGTTCCTCGATTTTGCCGTTTTCCACATTCAGGTCGAATCTCGACAGATAGATACCGCCGGGTTCCTGTGCCAGTGCTTCACGAAAATAGTAACGGTTGGCCTTGTTCTGCAGTTCGGCGTAGGGAACGACTTCGACATCGCCATCGTTGTAGTTGACGCGGACGATTTCCATGCCATTGTCATCCAGATAGCGGATCTGGTCATACAGCCCCTTGTTTCTGGCAAAGGCCTGGAACTCTTCGGCGATGCGCTGTTCCCGGGTCCAGGGAAGGGCTTCGGGGAGTCCCTGGGTTTCGATGTGTTCGGCGAGAAAGCGCAGGTCCTTCACTACGTCGGCAATGTCTTCCTGGATCATCCGTTGTGCCAGGTCCACATTCAGTGATTCCGTGGATTCGATGCTGCTGTGCTCGGTGGTATAGAAAGTGTAGTAGTGCATGCCGCCGATGATCAGCAGCACCAGGCAGATGGGCAGGAACAGCCGGATGAATGTGCCGAGTTGCCCGAACTGGGTCGGCTGAGCGGGTGGCTGGACTATGGGCATTGTTGCTCGATATGCCGTTGCAGTCGGCTGAGATAGAGGTTCAGGGGTTCATCAGGCTTGCGTGGGACCAGGAAAGTCAGGCGGGCGGCGATGATATAGGGCTTGCGATCCCCGTCACCGGCTGGAGTCTGTTCCGTCAATACCTGCCTGACACGATCCAGTATATCGCCGGAATACTCGCAGTAACGCGGCAGGGTGACGTTGCGGCTGTACCACTGGGCAGAAAAGGAAATGCCGACAAGCAGACCCAGAATCACCAGGATCAGCCTGAATGGATGGAAACTGTCATTGGTATTCTGGTTTTGAAGGCGGGTTTCTGGCATTTTTTAGCTGACGAGTATCTGCTGCGGACGACGGTGCCTGGCCTTGCAGTGTAACCGGGCTGCAATGCCCTGTGCGGTCTGTTGTCCCTGATAGATGCGTTCACGCACCGAAACACCTCCGATGTAGTTGGCGTTCAGTTCCAGCCCCGGCATTGCTTGTACACGAGACGCGATCTGTGCCAGCCTGGCGCGATACTGACCATGATACAGGGGCAGGCCCTGAAGATGTCTTTGTACCCGAATATAGTCTGGCTGTCCGGTGATCTTCATCAGTGGCCGCAGGCTGCCCAGTACCTCATCGGCGAGCTTCTCGTCGCTTTTTTGCAGTTGCTCCGGGTAGCGTACCCCGCCAATATAGCTGCTCAGCAGTGCTTGTCCGGGGGGAGCCCGGTTAGGGAACAATGTGCTCATCCACAGGTTGCCATTGATTGCCAACCGGTTGTGCTTTGCTACCAGGAAACCGGTACCGTCCAGGTGATGCTGAATGGCGCTGCTGTTGATACCCAGGTGCACTACCCCAACCGGGGCATACTCGATACCGGCGAGCAATTTCCCAAGCTCTGAATCCATGGCATAAAGGAGTCGACTGCTGATATCAGCAGGTGTGCTCAACACGAGCTGAGGTACTTGAACCTCGGCTGGCGAGCCATCGCTTTCCCCCTGTACCTGCCAGCTATCTTCCCGCCGTTGTATCCGGGTGGCTGTGGTTCCTGTACGAATGCGAACGCCCGGGTTGTTGGCCAGGGCTTGTATCAGCTGACCCATGCCATTAGTGAAAGAAAAAGTATCGGCAGTGTTGGCACGGCGCCGTTTGACCACCTTGTTGAGGAACATGCCCATGGTCAGGCTGCCGTAGCGTTGTTCCAGTGCGGTGAGGCGTGGCAGTACGGATTGTGCTTCCGCCAGATCAGGGTCGGATGCCAGAGTGCCCGATACAAAGGCATCCATGGCAGTATCCAGGATCTCCTTCCCCAGGCGGCGGCGGATGAATTCGGATACGCTCTCTCCGGTGTGAGCGCCTCTGGGGATGAAAGGTTCCGCCATCAGTCGCAGCTTGGCTGGCAGGCTCCACAATGAAGAGGTCAGCAGGGCAGGCAGGAGCATGGGCACACGGGTGAGCCTGTTGTGATGCACGATATAACGATTCAGATTTTCATCGCGTTGCTGCTTGTGCTGGTTCAATTCCAGGCTGGCAATCATTTGATCGATCTGGGGCCGGAAATTGACCAGCAGGGCTGCGGCGTCTTCGGTGAGGTAGCCGTCTTGGCGGTGGCTGCGGATTTTTCCGCCGGCTTGCGGAGCAGATTCCCAGATTTCCACCGCGATCCCCTTTTGCGCCAGCCACCAGGCCGTGGAAAGACCGGAAATGCCGCCGCCGACGATGAGAACCTGAGGCTTCATGTGCTCACCGCTTTTTCAGCTCGGCTTTCATTTTTTCCAGCAACTCCCGGTCGAGGAGACCCAGGCCGCCGGTTTCCGGATCCTGTCGGGATTCCACATAATGCCGGATTTCCGAAAATCGCTTTGCCGCCTGTGCGTTTTCCTTGAGCCGGGGGACACGGGTTTTGGCGATATCGAAGGCGCGGAAATCCAGTTCCTGCATGCCAAAACCTTTCATGCGTCGCACCGCCTTCATCATGGCGCGGTTGCGAAAGCGGGTCAGGTCTTCGGGGGTGATTCGCGCGATACCTTCGCGGCGGGCGCTGAATTCTGCGGCCTTCTTGATGCCGGCGCGGATGAAATCCGGTGCGGCTTCCACCCTGCTCAGCGCTTCGGTACTCCAACTGATCCCTGCCAGGTTGGTACGGAAGATGTTTTCCACATCCTTGCGAGTTACCACGATGGCACCGCGGCGTCTGGCTTCCCGTTCCGCAGCGGCCTGCATGCTGGGTTTGACGAACAGGGCGGCCGCAGGTGAGCGTTGAGCCAGCAGTTCATCGAGTAGTTTTTCGGCTCCCCTGTCCCAGGGGAGTTTAGGTGTGCTCTCATCCTCTTCTTCCAGGCGTCGCAGCAGTTTGATGTTGACTTCCAGGCGTCCTTCGCTGCGGGCGACGTCCTCTGCCACGGCAAAGATGCCCTCGCGCAGAAAGCCGGGGACGGCTTCCAGCCAGGTTTTGGCTTCTGTCGTCCAGGCCAATGCTATTGGGGGTGCTTCTTTGACCATCCCGTCGGGGCGTTTCATGGGGAAGTTGTCGCCGAAGCGATTGGCAGCCAAGGTGCTCAGGTGCTCCACAGTCACGGTGTTGTCGCCCAGCTCCTGCACGTGGCTCTCGGCACGTTTGCGTACCATCTTGCGCAGGAAGCCAGGAACGCGTTGCAGGCGCCGGCTGGCTTCATCTGTCCAGCTGATCCGTCCGGCAGGCTGTTCGATCAAGGGTTGGATCATGGCTTTTCCCGTGGGCACATGGCCGCACCAGGGATCGGCATCCATGATATCACCGCCCATGGCCAGGGGACGCGCTCGGCAGCCGCCACAGAGTTTCTGATACTCGCATTGTCCGCACTTGCCCTTCAGTTCGGGATTGCGCAGTTGATCGAAAGTTGGTGATTGATCCCAGATTTCCCAGAAGCCCTGTTCGCGGATGCTGCCTTCCTCGTCGGGAATATAGGGGCAGGCGGTGACCGCGCCTTCGGGGGTGATGCGGCAGTAATGGATGCCTGCCAGACAGCCGCCGCCCTCGTAGCCTTCGGCACGGGTCAAGGGGGATTCGGGATTGTGCTCATAGGCCACGCGTTTGTAGTGGGGTGCGCAGCGGGCGCGAATGATCAGGTCTCGTGTGCTTTCCTGGGCTTCCACCAGCTGTTTCAACACCTGTTCGTAGCGTGCCGGGGAAATGTCCGACATGGATTCGCCGCGGCCGGTGCAGACCAGGAAGAAGATATTCAGCACGTGCGCACCGCTGGCCTTGGCGAAGTCGATCATGGGCTGGACTTCGTGGGCATTCTGTTCGGTGACGGAGAAATGGACCTGAAACGGCAGCGCGTGTTTGCGGCAGAAATCCATGCCGGCCAGGGTTTTTTCCCAGCTGCCGCGACAGCCTCGGAAGCTGTCATGGCTGTCAGGATCGAGGGAGTCCAGGCTGATGCCCATGCCCATGGCGCCAGCGGCCTTGAGTGATTGCACACGCTGTTCTGTCAGCAGCACACCGTTGGTGCCTACTACGATGGACAGTCCCAGCTGGTTGCCATGTGAAACCAGCGCTTCCAGATCGCGTCTCAATAGTGGTTCACCGCCGGTGAGTACGACCATGGTTTCATTGCTGCGGGAGGCGATGTTATCCAGCAGGGTCATGACTTCTTCGGTGCCGAGTTCGTCCTCACCGCCCTGATCGCGGGTTTCCGCATCCATGTAGCAGTGAGCGCAGGCCAGGTTGCAGCGGCGCGTGAGGTTGACAGCGATGAGGAAGAGATCGTTATCCATTGCGGGGATCATCGGGGTCGAGATGAAAAACGCCACGTTCGGCCCAGATGAGCTTGACGGCATCGACGGCGACTTCGGTAACTTGGGGCAGCTTCTGCCGTTTACTCCAACTTTCGATTTCTTGTACGAGCATGCCGCGCACCATGTCCGGTGCCTTGGCGATTCTATCGCGGGCCTCGTCTTTCCAGGGCATGGTTTCGCTGACGTGTTCTGAACCCGACTGGAAGGTTTGCAGTACCTTCTGCACGAAGGGCATCTTGATTGTTTCCAGACCACTTTGTGTTGCCATGCTCTGCGCTGCCTTGCGGGTCATGTCGCGGCAAAATCCCGCTGGTACGCTGTCGAGCAGGGCTTCTGCTTCGGGGCTCCAATGAACCTGTCCGCTGGCGCCCGCAGCTTCTTTCCTTTCTGGCGCTTCGTTCATCATGTTGGCAAAGGGACAACGGCTTGCCTTGTTCTTGGTGTCCGGCGTTTCTGCTGCGGAGGTGCCGGTCATTTGCGCTTCCATGGCTATTCGCGCTTCTGCCAGGCCGGCTTCGGCTGTTTCCAGGCTGATTTCCTCGAGCGCCTGGCTGCGGGCGTAGTCTTCGATACGCTGCCGGGAACTGTCGCGCATGAAGCCTTGGGGTACGCGCATCAAACGCGCCAGGGCGGCTGCCTGCCATTGCAACGGCTGTACCGCATCTTCCTGGATGGCCACCGAGCTCTGGTTGACTGAGAGCTGAGCGGCTTCTGCGCCTGGCTTGAAATCACCAACAGGGGTGTTGTCATCGAGAAAGGCCTGCAGGTGCCCGGGTTCCACGATCTGGCTACCCGATGCGCGGGCTTTCTTCTCGGCACGCATGCTCAGGTTGCCGCGCAGACTCAGATTCTTGACTGTAAGCAATAATGCTGTGGCTTCGTCGCTCCAGCGCATGACCTGTAGTGCATCCGGCTTGCGTTTTAGTTCGCCGCGATCATAGGCGTCGACGATTTCTCCCATAGCCTGTTCCGCATGGCCGGGCATGAGCTGGACGGTGGCTTCATCGACGATGCTTTCGGTGATCACGGTGTGGCCTTTTTCCTGGGCATAGCGCAGGATGGCCATGCGCGCCATGCTGCGCACGAAGGACGGCACCCGTTCCATGCGGGTTTCTGCCTCCCGGGTCCATGAGGTGCTGACGGAGGCCAATCTATCCACCTGGGGTTGGTATTCCCGCTGGCTGAGGAGTACAGCGCAGGGAGCATCGTTGAGCAGGTATTCGGTGTTGCCGCCGATATCCAGTTCCGGATCGGCATGGATGCCAGTGGTGCCCAGTACCAGCAGGCTTGGCTTTACTTCGTTCAGATAGCGGTTGATGACTTCGTGCGGCTTGCCGTCCAGCAACACGGTTTCCACTTCCATGCCGTGATCGGCGGCGATGGATTGCGCCACCGACAGATGTCCCTGGTAGATCTTCGCCAGACCGGAATCGATGATTTCCTCATGCAGCTTTTCCTGTTCCTGAAACTTGAACACCTTGCCGGCTTCTTCCGACAGCACGCCGGCGATACGGTTGAAGGCGACATAGTGATAGTAAGGATCGAAGGCGGATACCACCTTTACTTCCGTACCCCAGGTTTTTGCCAGAGTTAGCGCGGTGAGCAGACCAGCATAGGATTTGGGTGAGCCATCCACGCCCACCACGATGGGACCGTCGCCGAGCTGTCGGATGGGATCCTTGATTATCAGGGTGTCGATGTTGCTGCGGCGAGTCACCCGCTGGCAGACGGTACCCAAACGGCTGCCCTTGACTGCTCCGAGGCCGAGGGCGCCCAGGACCAGCAGGTCATAGTCGCCGCCATTGGCTTCGTTCACCAGTTCACGGTAGTTCTTTCCTTCCAGGGAACAGCGCCGAATGGCTAGCCTGTCGGCGGCGGCGGTTTCCACTTGATCGAGATAGGAGTCGGTGATGATGGAAAGCCCGCGGGTGATGAGATCGTCATGTACATCGCGCTGGCGCTCCAGTTCCTGCTCTTCACGAAATTGTTCCGGCAGCCCACCTTCCATTTGGCGGAAACGTGCATCATGGAGTTTGGCGGCATATACATGCGCTGCTGTCAGCTTTGCCTTGAAATGATCTGCCAGTGCGATGGCTTCCTGAGTGCCACGGTTGGCATGGTCAGAGGAATCCACTGCCAGAAGAATGGAAGCATAGCCGGGCAATTCCCCTATGACTTGGTGCTTGTCTTGGATTTGTGCTGTCATGGTACGTTTGGCCGAAATGAATCAGCCGTGAACACCCTATGTTTCGATACGGCATGCACGGCTGATTCTGGTGAGGTTGGGATGATCTATCGCCGCAGAAACCAGTAGGCTACGATGTAGCCGATCACCACCAGATTGATGACGCCGGCGATGAGCGCCATGCTGTCCATGAGGCTGAGTCGCCATCTGCGTTTTGCAGTTTCCATATCAGACTCCCAAGTTGCCGGGTTACTTGAAGGTAAAGTCTACGGTCGCCTTGCCACCTGCATCTACCGTGACCTTGGCTTTCTGGTTTTTCAACATGCCATGCCAGGCCTTGATGGTGTACTTGCCGGGAGGAACGTCGGTGATGGTATAGCTGCCATCGTCAGCCACCTTGGCGAAGTACGGGTTTCTGGCGACAAACACGAAGCCGTGCATAAAATCGTGGGCGTCACACTCGATTTTCATCGCCGGTCCTTTCTTCAGCTTGATGGTGGTCTTGACAGAGCCGGGCTTGGGTTGACTGATGTTCATCACGGTCTTCTTGGGGCCCCTGGCATCACCGCGAATCAGTTCGTAGGTGTGGATGTTGTGCAGGATGGGATCGTCGTTGATGGCATCCAGCACGTCCTTGTTTTTCATGGCTTGCAGAAAGGGTTTGAACTCGCAGCCTTTCTGATCGATGGTGGCGTTGCCCACATCGGCAGGGAAGGGCTTGCCTTCCTTGACTTTTTCCAGGTAAACGATGGTATCCAGCAGATGGCCGTTTTCCACCCTCACGAAGTCGATCTTGCGCTCGCCAGTGCCACAGACGTCGTTATCCTTCGAGATCGTGTAGGTCTTAGGTGGCAGATCTTTTCCCGCAAACTTGATGGTGCCGGTGATGGTTCCACCATTGGAAACGCTGGCTTCCTTGTAAGTGGCCGCCTGGGTTACCAGAGGCAGGGCACAAAGACCGGCAATGCTGAGGGTGATGAGTGACTTCTTCATATTTTGTTCTCCTGAGTTGGTTTTCATGCTACCTGATCAGAGCTGCTCTGGTCAGTCAGTAGTTCTTCGATCATTTCGATGAATACGCTGCGTTTGACGCTGTCATCTGCCTGTTCAAGGTTGGTCAGCAAAATGCTGTTCGCAAGATCGGTATCGAAACTGCGCAGGGCACGCCCCACCAGCCTCGCTTCCTCTCCAGTACCAAGGGTAACGCCTTCGATGATCTTTTCGACCGCCTTGCGGGTAAATGATTCCTCCTGCAGCGGCTCCAATATGCTTGCCAGTCCTTTGGCTGCCACCACACGCACGGCAGACTCCCTGTCTTCCAGGCATTCCATGAGCTTGCGGGCTACGCTCAGGGGAGGGACATCACGCACCACCATATGGTCTGCCTCGATCGGGTCCTGGCTATTGAGAGACAGATGCACCAGGGCATCGATGGCCTGGACTCGGACGGTGAATTCCGGCTCTTTCAGTGCCTCTGTCAGTGGCACCAGGGCGGCACGATTGCCGATATGGCTCAAGGCCCTGGCGCTGACGATCTTCTGGTCCAGGTCGCCGATGGCCAACTGGGTGATCAGGGTGCCTACCGCATCGGACAGTTCCTTCATCTGCGGGTCGCGCTGTGCCATGATGCCGATGGATTCTGCCGCTTCCCGGCGTACGGTGGCCGCGTCATCGTTGAGGGCCTGAATCAACGTCTTGAGCACCTCTGTTTCCTGAATCTCTGCCAGGATATGGGCGGCCAGGCGGCGGATGTCCTGTTGGGCATCGATTTTGCGGTTTGAACGCATGCGTCGCATGATTTCCTTGTTATCTTCGACGATCTCCATGTACTCCATGGTGACTTCATCCTGGATTTCTTTTTCCGGGTGGCCGGCGCTCATCATGGTTTCCACATTGGCCATAGTGATGGCGTCCAGTGTGGACATAGCGGGGGCAACTTCACCTTCGGCAACAATTTCCGCCGGTGTTTCCGGCAGATCCAATGCCGGCTCCGAAGCATCTGCCGCTTCAGTTTCATCAACCTGTTCGGCGTCGCTATCCTGCTGCTGCAAGACGTCGCCTTCAACATGGGTGTCCAGTGTTACTTCGACAGGCGGAGTGACCGGCTCGGGAATGGTGATTTCTCCCTGCAGTGCACCCATGATGATTCCCAGGGGGCGAGGCAAGGTGGGCGCATCCTCGTTCGCTTCTTCGATGAGGGTTCCGGTTTTTTCCAGTTCCATCAGTGCGGAGAGGGCAGCGAGGCGTACCACCTGCTCCTTGTCGGTAATGGCGGTCTCCAGGGTGTTGAGGATTATGGACGTGATCTGCCCCAGCTTGCCGATGGCCGTGGCGGCTTCCCTGCGCACCATGGAATGGGCTTGCTCATCCGCCACGATCTGCAGCAGATTTTCGATTGCGGTGGGGTTGCCGTTTTCTCCCAGAAGGCTGCAAGCAGCTGCAGCAGTTTCAGCGTGGGAATCGGCAGCGGATTCGAGAGCGGCGTGAAAACTTTGCTCCGACAACGGGTTGTCCGAGACGACAGGCAGGAGTATGGAAAACAGGATCCTGCGCACTTCGGGGTCGGAGTCGGTCATCATGCTCTGGAAGGCTGCCTCAACGTCCGATGTATTGTTGCTGTCGTGCGCCAGCTGGGTAATGGCCTTCAGGGCGGCCTGGCGCACTTCGCCATCGGGGTCACGCAGAAGCAGCGTCAGGGCGCTGAGGTAGGACACGGCATTTTGTCCGGCAAGGGAAAGGGCCGCCTCTGCACGCACGTCGGCAGCAGGATCCGTCAGTGCACGTCCCAATGCCTTGGTTGCGTCGGCTGAAGATGATGTGGCCAGTGCGTGGGCAGCCCTGCGTCGATGGATGGGCAGGCTATCCTGGTTTTGCAGACGCTCGATGACCCGGGCTTCGCCAGCGTCGGAAATCTGCATCAGTGTGTTCAGGATGGTGGACTCTATGTCCTGCTGGGTTTCGTCATCGATCAGTGCCGCCAGGGCGTCAACCGCTTTTTCGGCCTTCAGTGCCCCCAGTGCCTTCACGCCGGCTTTCTGCACGTCCCACCAGGTATCCCAATCGTCGTCCCATTCCAGCGCTTCGGGACGCTCGAGGGTGATTTTCAACACAGGATCAATGGCCTCGGCGCTGCCTATCTTGCCCAAAGCGGTGGAAATCATGGTGCAGACTTCGCCGCTGGGATCGTTTTCCAGAGATTCGATCAACGCGGGGACGGCCTCGGGGGAGCCGATATTCCCCAATGCTTCGGCGGCATCGATGGCAACGTCCAGATCCTCATCCCTCAGGCGTTCTATCAGGGTTTCAACGGATGTTGTATCCCGCAATAATCCCAGAGCACGGGCAGCATAGCAGCGGTCGGCTTCATCCCCGGTCTGAAGGAGCTGACATAAAGTATCCACGGTCTTTTTGTAGGTTGTCATGGTTTGATTCAGGTTATTCCTGTGAAAGGTTTGAGCAGAGATTATGCAGTTTTCATGCCATCAACAGGAAGAGAAACAGGCCCATTCACAGGGCTGTCGGGTGATATGACGCGCTTTATGTTGAACATATTGTTCAATGCCTGGCTGTGAGAGCCGGTCTTTTGTTCGAAATGTGCAATATTTATTGCTGCTCTCGAGTGTGTAGAGGGTCTGCAGAAAGGGTGCAGGTTGAAACAAAACCTTGAAGGGTTTCGCCCAATTTTGTGGCGAATGTGAATGCTTTGTTCAAGATAGAAGAGGGAAATCTGCACCTATAGAAGCTTGTTGGCTTGTCCGAAGGATCGGATGCCGCGTTATTCAATGGGTTACCGAAAAAGCCGCGTTTTTGGCTTGGTTTTTGCTAATCACATGGGAGGCGAGTAGTACTCGTTCCTTAAATCCGTCGGGAGAGCAAGCATGGTCGAATCACCAGGCAACAATAAACCTTCATCACCGGGAGTGCCGGGCAGTTGGGGAAAAAAACTGTTTGTAGGCACGCTGATTGCGCTGTTGGGTTTTTTTTACTGGCTGCTGATCTATTCCGGTGGCGTCACGGTTCATCATGGTTAACGGGGGCGAAATGGAACAGCAGAATGGCATGGGGGTTGGCAGCAGGCTGGTTGCGGTGGCGATTGCCATCGTGATCATGCTAGCGGTCTTTTATGGGCTGGATCACCTCGTTATGGGCATGCAGGGCTTGCCCCTGAACCTGGATTTGTCTCCGGCAGGTTGAAAACGATGAAGCACACAGAGTATATGCGCACAACCGGTACAGGGCGTTTGGCAGTCTTGTTGATCTCAATGCTGATGCTGTTTGTGGTCGTGCCGACGAGTGTCGCCCAGGCTGCTGCCGACATGGGCAATGCCGAGGAGCGTATCGCCCCAGTGGGTGAGGTGCGCCTGCAAGGACAGCCGCCGGTGGAGGTTTTCGCCCAGCCTGCAGCGGCAACTGAGGAAAAGGTGGAACTCGAAGCAGCCCCTCAACCCAGCCGCTCCGACTATCCCAATGTCGGCATGAGCAGTCGGGCGATTGTATGGGTGCTGGCGCAGATGCACCTGTTCTTCGGTGCTCTGGTGCTGGCGGTGCCGCTGTTCGTACTCATGATCGAACTGGTGGGTGTTTTCACCGGGGATGAGCGCTACGACGACATGGCCCACGAATTCATGAAGATCAGCCTTACAGGCTTTTCCATTACAGCCATCTTCGGTGGTTCCCTGACTCTGGCGCTGTTCATGCTCTATCCCGATTTCATGGGCTATATGATGCATGTGTTCGGTGCCCAGGTGCTGGTGTATGCCAGCATGTTCTTCTTCGAAAGCTTCTTTCTCTACGTCTATTACTATGGCTGGAATGCCTTCCGCTACGGCAACCTGAAGTGGGTGCATCTGACCCTGGGTCTGCTGTTGAACGCCTCCGGCCTGACCATCATGGTGCTGGCCAATTCCTGGGCGACCTTCATGATGGCACCGTCCGGCGTCAACGAGGTGGGAGCGGTGGTTGGCAATATCTGGGAGGTCATGAAAGGCCCCTTGTGGAACCCCATCAATCTGCACCGGTTTATCGCCAATATCGGTTTTGGTGGTGCGGTGGTGGGTGCTTATGCGGCGTTCAAATTTCTTAGCACCAATGATCCGGACAAGCGTGCCCACTACGACTGGATGGGTTACACCTCCAATTTCATCGCCATTCTGGCGTTCCTGCCCCTGCCGTTTGCAGGCTATTACCTGATGGCGGAGATCTATTCCTATTCCCAGCAGATGGGTATCACGGCCATGGGGGGCATTCTGGCCTGGCTGTTCATCGTCCAGGCGGTGCTCATCGGCACCATCCTGCTGGCAGGCAACTTTTATCTCTGGTCTGGCATGTCGCGAACGGAAGGCTCCGAGCGCTACAAGGGGTTGATCAAGGTAATTGCCTTCGTTTTGGTGGTGAGCTTTCTTATCTGGGTAACACCCCACACCCTGATACTTTCTGCTTCAGAAATTTCCCTTTTGGGAGGAAGCCACCACCACATTCTTGGCCCTCTGGGCATCATGCCGGCAAAGAACATCGCGGTCAATCTGATGCTCATTGCCACCTTCCTGTCGTTCCAGCTCTATCGCCGTTCGGATAAGGTGGCAACAGTGCGCTGGGCGCCTCTGGGCAATGCCCTGCTCATCGGCATCTATGTGGCTGCGGTCACCAACATCATCTTCCTGGGCGTTTACTACGGCTACTTCACCAATACGGTTTACAAGGTGGGGTCTTCGGTGGCTCAGGTAAGCAGCACCCTGATGGTGATCGTTGCCGGCCTGGTCATCGATACGTTGATGTTCAAGAAGGCGAAAATTCTGCCCTCTCATTGGGGGCGCATTCCCGATCGCTCCCAGTACGCCCTGTTTGCCCTGCCTATAGCCTTCACCTGGCTGATGGCGTTGATGGGCTACGTGCGTTCTTCGGTGAAGACCCATTGGCATGTGTACACGGTGATGAAGGACAACTCACCAGATAACTTCATTCCCACTATTGGCTATGCGGGCAACATGATCACCTTGGTAACGGTGTTGTTCCTGTTGTGCGTGTTGTTCATGTTCTGGGTGGCGAACCTCAGTGGCAGCAAGCAGCCGAAACCCGAGGTTTCCGCAGGAGGCGAAGCATGAGCGTACTGGCCAAGACATTGGGTTTCAGCCTGGGACTGACGCTGCTGTTTACTTTGGTGACTTATCTGCTTCCCCAGGTGAAAGGTGAAGCGCCGGTAGAAAAGAAGGTGGATCTGAGTACCCTGACCATGGAGGATTTTATCGCACTGGGTGACGACATCTTCCACAACAAGGGTACTTGCACCCTGTGTCACAAGCCGGCTCCCCTGGGGCGGGCACCCGATATCGAGGGGGATAACATGGTAGCCGAGTCTGCAAAGCGTCTCGCGGACCCCCGCTACAAGGGCGAAGCGAAGGATGCGGAGAGCTATTTGCGTGAATCCATGGTCGATCCCAGCAAATATGTGGTCGCCGGCTGGGGGAAGAAAGGCAGCAATGATTCCGAATCCCCCATGCCTCACGTAGACAAGCCGCCCATCCAGCTGTCACCCATGGAAATCGATGCGGTCATCGCCTGGCTGGAAGCGAAGGATGGGAATGAAGTAACCGTGGCGCTGCCCACTGCTGAAGCGGCTGCGGCGGTGGCATCTGCCGGTTCAGCCGGTGATACCGCCAAGGCGTCCGCGCCGGCAGCAACGGCTGACGAAGCTGTAGCCAAGTATGCTTGTGTTTCTTGTCATTCCATGGACAGTAAAGACACATTGGTGGGGCCGGGTCTGGTGGATGTGGGGGCGCGTCTGAGTCCGGAAGAAATCCGTCAGAGCATTCTGGATCCCGGTGCGGTGATCGCTGAGGGTTTCCCCCCGGCCATGCCGCCCGACTTTGGCATGAAGATGACAGTCAACGAGCTTGAGATGATCATAAAATACCTGGCGGAGAAAAAAGGATGAAGATTACAGCTTTCTGGCAGGCCCTGATTGCTGCCGTTGTCGCCTACCTGATCTTCGACAACGCTTTCCCACCGGTGCTGCCCAGAGTCCTGATGATCCAGTACATGATCATCACCATCATCGGCATCCTGCTCTATTTTGCTTTCGATGACCGTAAATGGGAGGAGTTCAAGGCGCCCATACTGTCCACCCTGCGCGACGACAACAAGGCGTCGGTACGCTGGTTCTTTCTTGTTGCCATCCCCCTGCTGGTGGCTTATGTCGTGTACAGCGTGGTCAAGCCTTCCTACGAGGCACCGGTGGAACTGCGTCAGGTGCATCCCGCGCCGCCCGCCAACCTCAAGGTGTACAACAAGACCTATGATCTGGCGGCCCTGGAAAATCCTGTGCGCAATGACATTCTGGAGACCCTTGCCAAAGACAAGGATGCTGGCTGGAGCAAATATCAGGAATCCGTGGCTGCGGGCCGGGATGTCTACTATCAGAACTGTTTCTACTGTCATGGTGATCTGCTCGATGGCAAGGGTCATTACGCCCATGGCTTCAATCCCCAGCCCATCAACTTCCAGGACCCTACAATCATTCCCCAGTTGCAGGAAGCCTTCCTGTTCTGGCGCATCACCACGGGCGGTCCCGGTCTGCCGGTGGAAGGCACGCCCTGGAATTCCGCCATGCCGGTGTGGCATGAAATGCTGGCGGAGAATGACGTCTGGAACGTGATTGACTTTATCTTTGATTACAACGGTCAGGTGCCGCGTATATGGGATCCGGAAATTTCCAAGACCATGACCGGTATGAAGGATGAAGTGCTGGCACGGCGCAAGAACATCATGGGCAGGGAGCTGTACAAGTTCCGCTGTGAAGTCTGTCATGGCGAGAATGGTGCCGGTGATGGTGTGGCGGCAGAATTCATGTATCCCCGGCCCCGTGATTTCAGCCTGGCGCTTTTCAAATACAAGACCTCGCCAGGCACAGAGCTGCCCCGAGATGAAGACCTGTTCAATACCATCAAGATGGGCCTGCCGGATACTGCCATGCCGGGTTGGGGTCTGCAGGGTCGTGCCCTGCTCACGGATGAGCAGATCAGGAGCCTGATTCCGGTGATCAAGGGCTTCGATATTACCCAGGCCTGGCCGCCCGAAGAGGCCGATGAAGATGCCTTCGATGATGATGGTTTCTATACCAAAACTGATTTCCGGGTGATCAAGGACGTTGAACCGTTGGACGGTCAGATTGCCTATTCCGAGGAATCTATCGAAAAAGGCAAGGCGGCTTTCCGCAAATCCTGCTCCGAATGTCACGGCATGGATGGCCGAGGCAATATCCGTTCCGGCAAGAAGCTGGAAGACGACTGGGGCAATCGTATCTGGCCGCGGGATTTGACCAAGCCCTGGACCTGGCGTGCCACGCAATCACTGGATGCTACAGAAAAAGAGCGCGACGAGACCATCAAGGCTATTTACTCCCGCCTGTCCATCGGCATTCCCGGTACCCCCATGCCTGCCCATCGGGCCATCGAAGAGGGCAACAAGGATCCCGTGAGTCTGGAAGATCGCTGGCATATCGCCAACTTTGTGCACAGTCTGCGGGAGACCACGGTTCAGCCTCAGGATGGTCCGGTTGTGACCAGCAAAAAAACGGAGAAGGAATTGCCCTCCAGTGTGGATGACGAACGCTGGGCACAAGCTCCAGCGGTTACTTTGCACCTGGTGCCCAACATCATCAAGGAAGACCGCCTGTTTACACCGTTGAATGATGCCATTACTGTACGCACGCTGTACAACGACAAGGAAATCGCTTTCCTGCTGGAAGTGGACGATCGCACCATGAGCGTACCCGGCGACAAGTATTTCAGTGAACTGCAAGACGAGAATCTGGAAATGCACTCCGATGCCGTCGCCATACAGTTTCCTCACGAAGACGGCTATATGTCCGCTCCTATGGTGAAGAAGCCCCTGTATCGCCATGGCGATGCCAAGCACAAGACCACCATCTGGTACTGGAATGCGGGCAGTGTGGAGCCGAAGCAGGATCCTGTTGCCATGCTGTTCGATGGCTCCGGTCCGGACAAGAAGCTGGTCCCACGGGACAAAGATACCAGCCTGAGCGCAAGTGGGGAGTGGAAGGAAGGTCGTTGGCAAGTGCTGATGAAACGCCCTCGATTTACTTCTGATGGTGATGTGATGTTCGAGGAAGGACAGTTTATCCCCATATCCTTTGCCAACTGGGATGGCAGTAACGGCGAAGCCGGTTCGAAGCATACGTTGACAACCTGGTACTGGCTGATTCTGCCGCCGGAGATGGATGCCCTCAAGGTATATGGCATACCTGCCGGATTTGCCTTGCTGGTATTCCTTGCCGGTCTGTTGCTGGTAAGATCACAACGCAGGATAAAGGCATAGACCATTTCGAGGTTTCCATGATTCGCAGGACACAAATTGTTCTACTGGTATTTGGGGCACTGTGGGCGTCGGCGCTGTTGTCAGCGGGCAAGACAGCTCCGGAACTTGAGGTGCCCGGCATTACCGATGCCCCTCCCGGTGGTGATTTCACCCTGCAGACCAGCAAAGGACCTTTTCACCTCAAGGACTACCGGGGAAAGGTGGTGCTGCTGTATTTCGGTTATACCAAATGCCCCGATGTCTGCCCGACGTCGCTGTCCTACATGGCACAGGCCTTCAATGAGCTGAATGACGATGAATTGAAAAAGGTGGTCGGTGTTTTCGTCAGTGTGGATCCCAAGCGGGATACCTTCGAACTGCTGGATGAGTATGTCGATTATTTCCATCCCAACTTCATCGGTGTCACTGGCAAGCCCGAAGAAATAGCCAGGGCGGCAAAGCTGTATGGTGCCCAGTATTACGAAGTGGAACTCGAAGGTTCGGCCTTCGGTTATGCGGTCAACCATTCCGCTGCCACCTACTTGATCGCCCCGAACGGGGAAATGCGTTTCATCTTTCCTCACGGCACATCGCCAGAGGTCATTACCGAAGCTATTCGTTACGTGCTCGAAGGCGAGTAGCTTCGCGCAGTTTCTGTTTAGTGATTAGTTATATAGCTCAGCAAACTGGATATACTGATGGTTGGTCATTTCGGCGTACTGGCCCCAAGGATGGGGGAGATAGAATGAAGCAGGAAGCCAGAATCGAGGCCGGAATCCACGGTAGACAATGGACCCCGGCCTGCGCCGGGGTGACGAGCCAGGAAGCAGGTAGTTGAACTTGAGGTAGCCGAGTTTTGTAACTAATCACCTTCTGTTTTCGTAGGCCCGGCCTTTTCTGCCCTTCCATTCCCATTGTCTCTTTGTTGCTGAAGAAGGTGTTCTTCATCTTTTCCCCGTCCTGAATGAATTGATGCCTTGGTGTTTGCCAATAGAACGATTTATTCAATACAGATAGTGTGGGTTATTGATCCAGGTCAATAAGCTGTGCCTAACGCTTGGTTTTGACAGGCTTTGATGGAACTTTTTGAATCTGGTCTGTTTTGTGCATGGTAGAGGTCAGGCTGTCGGCTATTGGTGGGGGATTCACCCCTCGGTACCGGCAAATCAATAATAGACCTGGAGGAAATCCAATGGTTGTAAGAGTCTCAACGGGGCGTGCGCTACTGGCCGCCACACTGGGGGTCGGATTAGTGGTAACAGCTCACGCTGCCAGCTATCCGGATATCGGACCCTTGCCGCAGTTGAAAATTGACAAGGCGAAAGCCGAACTGGGAAAACGTCTGTTCTTCGACAAGCGTTTGTCGGGAGATGCAGGTATCGCCTGCGCCGACTGCCATGTACCTGAAAAGGCTTACAGCAGCAAGAAAGCGCTGTCTCCGGGTTATCCTGGAAACGGACATTTCCGTAATGCTTCTTCCCTGGTGAATACGGCACACAAGAATGTCTGGAACTGGGATGGTCGTATCGGTACTAACTTGAATGACATGACCCGTGAGATGATCACGGAAGACTACATCATGAACATGGACATGCGGATCATGCAGGAGCGCATGAAGCAGGATCCCGTGTATGTGAAGATGTTCAAGGATGCGGGTTATGGTGAACCTTCCAACGGTTCCGTGCGCAAGGCCATACCTGAATATTTGAAGACCCTGACTTCTACAGGTGCCCCTTTTGATATGGGCAAGATGTCTGCTTCTGCCAAGCGTGGCATGAAGCTGTTCAAGGGCAAGGCGGGTTGTGTTCAGTGCCACAACGGACCGCTGCTGAGTGATCTGAAACCCCACAATACCGGTGTTCCCGAGAATTTCGATGTGTTCATGGATCCCATGAACCATCAGGCATTCCTGGCTTTCACCATGTTCCAGGGTATTCCGAATTACCGCAACCTCAAGCGCGATCCGGGGTATTTCAACGTCACCCTGGAAAAGCAGGATATGGGCAAGTTCATCACGCCTTCCTTGCGTGAACTCAAGTACAGCGCACCTTACATGCACAATGGCATGCTCAAGACCCTGCCGGAAGTCGTCGAGTTCTATAACAACGGCGGCGGGAAGGACAGCAACAAGAGTACGAAGCTCAAGCCTCTGGGCCTGAGCGCCGGCGAGAAAAAGGATCTGGTTGCGTTCCTGGAATCCCTTTCCGGTGATCCTTTGACCAGCCCCAAACACGTATGGGACAAGCCCTATCCGGGTGAGTATCCTGTCATCGAAAACTGGACGCAGGTCCGTAACTAATCGAGGAGAATGTCATGAGTATAAAGAAGATCGCTCCTACCCTCGTTGCGGCTGCTGTTGCGACTGTACTGACCGCTTGTCAGGCGCAGGAGACAAAATCAGGAGTTGCCGCATCCGGAAAGTCAATGGCCGCCAAGACTGCGCAGGCAGGTCCGCCGCCACTGGCGCCCTTGGGTGAGCCACCTATTCCACCAGATAACAAGAACACACCCGCCAAGGTTGAACTGGGCAAGGTGTTGTTCTTCGATCCCCGCCTTGGTGGTGATGCCTCCACGGGCTGCTCCACCTGTCACGAGCCTGATCAGGGCTGGGCGTGGGCAGAAGATTTCTCCCGCGGTTATCCCGGTACGGTTCACTGGCGTAATAGTCAGACTATCGTCAACAGTGCTTACTATGGCCGCAATTTCTGGGCAGGTTCCGTTCCTTCCCTGGAGAAGCAGGCGCCTTCTGCAGCGAAAGGTGGTGTAGCCGGTAACGGTGAGAATGACATCATGGAATCCCGCTTGGCGCTGATTCCCGAGTACCGCAAGCAGTTCAAAGAAGTGTTTGGTACGGAATGGCCGCTGATCGGCGACGCCTGGCGTGCCATTGCTGCCTTTGAACGTACGCTTGTACAGCGCGATACGCCGCTGGACAAGTATCTGCAGGGTGACAAGTCCGCACTGACCGAACAGCAGGCGCGAGGTATGGCCCTGTACAACGGCAAGGCAGGTTGTATCCAGTGTCATAATGGCGCCCTGGCTTCCGATCAGGACTATCACAACGTTGGTGTTCCCGCGAACAAGCGCTGGGAAGAGGATGGACTGGCACAGGTTACCTTCCGTTTCGAGCAGTATGCCAAAGGGCAGACCGAAGAGGGTTATCGCAAGGCCAAGTCCGACTGGGGTTTTTACTATCGCGGCAAGAACAGCTGGGATCGTGGCAAGTTCCGCACGCCCTCCCTGCGTTATACCGCCTACACGGCGCCGTATATGCATAACGGTGTGTTCTACACGATGGAAGAGGTTGTTGATTTCTACAACCGCGGTGGCTTCGACGAAGATGGCCGCACTACCGCCTTCCCTGAAAACAAGTCCAAGCTGATCAAGCCCCTTGGTCTGACGGATGAGGAAAAAGAAGATCTGGTGGCATTCCTGGAAGCCTTCTCCGGTGAGGAGATGGCCATGGAGAAACCCAAGCTGCCGGAATATGCACCTCTGTTCACCAAGGCTGAACTGGAAGCCGCACAGGAGGCAAAATAATGAGCGATTTGAGCAAAAAAGACGAGACAGCGGCTGATCATGGGCGTTGCATGCTGAATCGCCGCCAGTTCCTGATGTATTCAGGTACTGCGGCGGTAGCTGCCAGCACCATTTCCATCAGCCTGTTCCCGGGCGAAGCCCAGGCCAAGGCACGGGTGGTGACCTATCCGCGCAAGAAAGTGGCTCAACTGAGCCAGTTGAAAGACAACCAGCCGCTGGACTTCAACTATCCGGATGATGGCCCCAACTCCCAATGCTTCGTTGTGAAGATGGGCGGAGCCAAGGCAGGTGGTGGCGTCGGTGCCCAGCGCGATGTGGTGGCATTCAGCTATCTCTGTACGCATCAGGGTGGTCCTTTGAACGGCAAGTATCAGGCTGTGGGTGAGCACCGTGTACTGGGCCAATGCCCATTGCATCTGTCCACCTATGATCTGACCCGCCACGGCATTATCGTGTCCGGGCAGGCTTACCAGAGCATTCCTCAGGTATTGCTGGAAGTCGATGGTGACGACGTATATGCCGTTGGCATGATGGGGCTGTTGTTTGGCCGTAACGAAAACCTGATGGATGCCTAGGGAGGATAAATAGATGTCTATACTAGATTACGTTCCTGAAGATAAAACCCCGCTGCCTCCCAAGAATGCGGAAGTATTGACCACCTGCTGCGATTATTGCATTGTGGCTTGTGGCTACAAGATTTACCGCTGGCCCGTGGGTAGTGCCGATGGTGGTTCCAAGGCATCTCAGAATGCCTTTAACGTGGATTTCCCCACGGGACCATTGCAGGCCTGGGTTGCGCCCACACAGCACAATGTGGTGATGCACAAGGGTAAACCGCACAATGTCATCATCATCCCTGACAAGGATTCCAAAGCCGTAAACTTTGGTGGCGACTCGTCCATTCGGGGCGGTTGTATCGCTCAAAAAGTCTACAACCCCAAGAAGCCCACGAAAGATCGTCTGCAGTCGCCGCTGATTCGTATCAACGGTACCTTGCAGCCTGTTTCCTGGGATACCGCGCTGGATGTGGCGGCCGAACTTATCGACCATACAGTGAAGAAGCATGGTGAAAATGCCTATGCAATGAAGATGTACTCCTACCAGTTCGTGGAAAACACCTATGCGCTTTCCAAGTTCTCCCGGGGCAGCATCAACACCGCGAACTTCACCTTCCATGATACACCGGCCAATGTGACTTCCACCCCAGGTTTCCGGGATGCGGGTTTCGACAACTTCGGACCGGCCTATCGTGACTGGGGTGATGCGGAAGTGCTCATGATCTGCGGTACGGATCCGTACGAAACCAAGACCATGATCTTCACCCAGTTCATCAAGCCGGCCATCGACCAGGGCCAAAAGACCATCTGGTTGAACGTGCGTGAAACTGCCGGTCTGGCCTATGCCAAGAGCAAGGGCAATGCGCTCTTTCTGCAGATTGATCCCGGCACAGATACACCGGTGCTGGGTGCGATTGCCCGGGTTATTCTCGAGAATGGCTGGGAAGATTCCGAGTGGATCAAGAAATGGGTCAACAACAAGTGGGAATCCAGCTCCGGTTTCGGTCAGGGTACCCGCAACACGCCTTGGCAGTGGCGTACTACTTGGGGCAAGTTCCAGACCAAAGGGTTCGAAGGCTACAAGAAGTGGAACCTGGCTCAGAAGGAATATGATCCCAAGGTGGCTGCCAAGATTGCCAAGATTCCTGTCGAGGATATCTACACAGCGGCTGAATGGCTGGCCAAACCCAAAGCGGATGGCTCTCGTCCCAAGACTTCTCTGGGAATCGAGAAGGGCTTTTACTGGTCCAACAATACCGGCAACACCAATGCCATCAGCTCACTGGCTACCCTTTGTGGTGCCGGTGGACGCCCAGGTCAGGTAGTTGGCCGTTTTGGTGGACACCAACGTGGCGGTACCGGTGGTGCCGGCTTCCCGCGCAACAAGTCTCCACAGAAGCGTCCCGGACGCCGTCGTCAGGCAATGGATACGGACCGTTATTTCTATTCCGGTTACACCCGCTTTGCTCATGTGGTGGGCACGACCTGGATCCAGTCCATGTGTGGATCCCAGGGTTTGAACGACAAGTTCGAGGAGTTGGTCACCAACAACAAGCATCAGGTGCGTTCCTCCAA
>CAZFXI010000024.1:0-32964 GCA_964522855.1 uncultured Sedimenticola sp. | reverse complement strand
GCAGGCGGAAGTTGTGATCGCCAAAGAACAGGGCATTGATGAGTTCGGTCTTGCCTCGGGAAAATTCACCGACTACGGCGACGGTAACGTGGTTCTGGCGCAGGGTGATATCCGCATGTTGCAGCGCTTTTTGTGCCTGGGAGGTAAACAGACCCTGTTGCTTCAGCCAGGCTTCCAGTTGCTCCATGGTGTGCAACTGCCGCATCTTCCAGCGGCTGAACCCCTGAAGCTGACCTTGTAGTTTGCCTGTTCCCATCCAGTTTTCCCCTCCTTCCGTCGCAGACCTGCAAATATACCCTTATGAAGCCACAATAATCAACTGCATATGGATGGATTTGTGAACAGACGGCATGGGGCGGCAAGGGATGGCGCCGGGTTGGGTGGGGGTGTTCCATGGAAAATCTACGTCCATGATTGCGAGAGCCATGGATCGAGATGAGCGCCTTCCCTGGCCACGATTTGTTTTCGTACGGAAATCGGGCAATTTTGGTAGAATTTCAGTGATCAGGGAGCCTTTGAATGCGTAGAATTCCGTCTCTCCGGTGCAGGCCGGGATGAGCAGCTTAACCAGAGGTTTCTTTGAGAAAGTAAGTGATTAGTTACAAAGGAAGTAATGCAGGACTTAACTGCGGTCAGAGTTTAGAAAATTAACATCTAATCAATCGCTTGGCTGTTTTCCATTGGGATGTGTCTGTGTTTAAGCAAGGACTGTTAAGGGAATATTCACCCATCATTTCGTTTGCCGCGCGCATCCTGGATTTGTGCGTCGTGGTTGGTGGCGGCTTTCTGGCGCACTACATTCGTTTCGGGAACTTCCGATTGCCGGATTTCTACGAACTGGCGCTGGTGCTGGCCGCCTTGTTGTCAGCGATCGTTCTCCCCTTGTTCAAGCTCTATCATTCCTGGCGTGGCAAGCAGCTCTGGCGGCAGGTATGGATGACTACACTCGCCTGGGCTGCGGTGGTGCTGATACTGGTGCTCCTGGCTTTCGGGTTCAAGAGCGGCGCGCTGTATTCACGGTATTGGGCAATTGTCTGGGCGTTGGTCGTGTGGGTTGGATTGGTGATTGTGCGCATCGGCGTGCGACTACTGTTCAATTTCATGCGTGAGCGAGGATGGAATCATCGCCATATCTACATCATGGGCGCGGGAGAACTGGGAAGGAATGTCGCCCGGCAGCTCCAAGATGCTCCCTGGGTCGGGTATGATCTGGTTGGCTTCTGGGATGACAATCCGGAACTGCAGGGAAAACACATCGAATCGATACCCGTGATTTCCTGCGAGGAGGGATGCAAGGAACTGGAGTCCGGAAAAAGGCATATCGACGAGATCTGGTTGGCGTTGCCATTGCGTGCCGAGGCGCGGATGCGGGAAGTCTTGCAGATGCTGCGCCACAGCACGGTCAATGTGCGCCTGGTGCCGGACATTTTTGGCTTCCATCTGCTCAACCATTCCGTAACGGAAATTGCCGGTGTGCCGGTGCTCGATCTTCGTTCTTCGCCCATGCAGGGAATGAACCGCATCTTGAAGGCGGTGGAGGACAGGGTGCTGGCCTTGCTGATTCTGGTGTTGATCAGCCCGTTGATGCTTTTCATTGCTGCCGGTGTCAAGCTCAGCTCTCCCGGCCCCGTGCTGTTCAAACAGAAACGTCACGGCTGGGATGGAAAGCCCATCAAGGTGTACAAGTTCCGCACGATGAAGATACATGAGGAAAAGGATGGGCAGGTAACTCAGGCAACAAGAGATGATCCGCGGGTAACGCGCTTCGGTGCCTTTTTACGGCGGACCAGTCTGGATGAATTGCCCCAGTTCTTCAATGTGCTCCAGGGGCGCATGTCGATCGTGGGTCCCCGCCCTCATGCACTGGCGCACAATGAACTGTACAAGGATCAGGTGGAGGCCTATATGCAACGCCACCGGGTCAAGCCGGGAATCACCGGCTGGGCGCAGATCAATGGCTGGCGGGGGGAGACAGATACCTTGGACAAGATGGAAAAGCGCGTGGAGTACGACCTTTATTATATTGAAAACTGGTCGCTATGGCTGGATCTGAAGATCATCTTCCTGACGGCGTTCAAGGGGTTTGTGCACAAAAAAGCCTATTAAAGTATGGCGCAAGAGTCTCTGGATCCCGGCCTGCGCCGGGATGACGCGCTCATGTTGAAACAGGGTGCTTTAAAAAAGGGGAAGCCGGCTACCAGGAACCGATACCGGAAACCGGAACCTGCTGTACACGTCATCCCGGCGAAGGCAGGAATCCAGATAGCCGCCCCGGTATTTCTCAGAATCAGGCTGCGTTTGCGCCGCTGTTTTCCAGGATGCTTTTCCGCACCTTTTCCCGCAACTCGGCAAAGAACACAGCCATGACGCCCAGTATGCCACCCAGGAAGATGGCGATGAGCAGGATCACCCGTTTGGGCGTGGATGTCGGCTTTGTGGAAAGCAGCGGTTCGACCACGGCGCGGGTTTCCACGAAGTTGTCCAGTTTTCCCTGCAGTTCGCCGATAGTTTGTTGCTGGGTGGCGATGCTGCGCTTCTGGTCGTTGGCCAGTTTTGCGATATTGGCTTCGCTTTCGGCGATAACGGCCTTGAGCTTGTTTTGTTCGAGTACATTGCTGCCGGTCAGTTCTTTCAGACCGGCTTCGGCTTGTACGATGTGCTCTTTCTGCAGTTCCTGTGCACGTTTGTTGTCTTCCAGTGATTTCAGGATAGCCGCCTTGTCGTTTTCCAGGGTGATGAACAGGCGCTCCTTCAGCTGTGCCAGCCATTTCCGGTTCTGCTGCACTTCACTGTCGATCATCAACTGGGCCATCGCCTGGGTTTCGCTTTTAATGCCTTGGGCGGCATTCTTTTGCAGCGCCATGGCTTGCTGAATCTGTGTTTGCAATTCCTGGACCTGTCCTTTGATCAATTCCTGGTTTGCGCCGATTTTCTGGAGCTTTTCATTCAGTATGATGGCCTGATCCTTGAGCGAGGCGAGCTTGTTTTTCTCGCTCTGGATTTTGTTTTCCGCTGCCTTGGTTTTGACGCCGAAAATGTCGGGATTGCTCAATGCATCCAGGTCGGCCTTGGCTTCTTCCAGGGCTTTTTCCTGTTCCTTGATCAGCGCGGCCAGGGTGGTCGGGTCGATCAACTCATCCAGTATGATGCGCGCCAGCGCCAGTTCGGTTTGCAGGTTCTTTTTCAGAACGTTTATGATCCGGGCATGGTCCTGGGTAATGGCGGCAATGATCATGTTGTGAAGCTTCTTGTAGTCCGCTTCCTCATCCGTGGAGGTCTTGCTGGTCAGCACGACCAGCGCACTCTTCTTGGGGATGCCGGTGCTGATCTTGTATTCGATGGGATCTTCCGCTTCCTTGTTCAGCTGGTGTATGACCATGGGTATCAGCGAGTTTTCCAGCTTCGCCTTGACGGTTTCCGGCGCCTCAATGGGCGTCGGATTGTCGCCACGGATGGCGGTGCCGATCTCGATGGAGGTACGCAGGTCATAGGATTCCGGCATCAGTAAGGCGGCGATCAGCCCCAGAATCGCTACGCTGATTGCAACCTTGAAAAACAGCTGGCGATGCTTTCGAAATGTCAGCCAGATATCCACCAGGCTGATTTCATCCTCGGTATTGGGGAGGTACTGCACGGGGTAAACGGGGATGGGCTGATTGTCTTTCATTTGCTTGTTGCTGGTAGCTGTGCCAAGTGGCGCTATTCTACATGTTATTTATCGCTGGTGTAGGGTTGGCGTGGGCAGGGAGTGTATAAGAGCGTGACCAAGTCAGGATGTTTGCAAATCATCCGGCAGCCAAGCGCACCCTTTGATGCGAATGCGTTTGTTGCGATTGGTTAGGCCGGATTCCACGATCACCCGTTTTTTGGGGACACCAAAAAACTTGGCCAGAAACTTCACCAGGTAAGCATTGGCCTTGCCGTCCACCGGCGGCGCCTTGATGCGCAGTTTGCGAGTGTCTTCCATGATTTCTCCGAAGGCATCCTTGCCGGAGCGGGGCTGTATCTTCAGGAATAGCAGCAAGTCCTCCCCGTCCTTTCGGTACCAGCTCATGACCTGCTCGATACCTGCGCTAGGACACTAGCCCTACAACCAGCTGATTGAGCGGCGGGATGATGAGCATCTTCAATACGATCAGCCCCAGGATGGCCGCCATGGGGGACAGATCGATACCACCGATGGGCGGAATGATGCGTTGCACCGGACGCAGCACCGGGGCGGTCAGGGTATGGAGCAGGGCGGCTGCGGGATTGTAGGTGCCGGGATTCACCCAGCTGAGTATGGCCTGGATGATGATGGCATACAGGAAGATGTTGATGCACAGCTCGATCAGGCCGGGAATGGCGCCAAAGATGGCATATACCGGCGCAAAGGCACCGGTGGAAATCAGCACAACCAGTAGCAGTTCCAGGGTTTTCAATGCCCAGGCCAGGAACAGGGCGGCGGTGTCCATGCCCGCCATGCTGGGAATGAAGCGCCGCAAAGGCACCAACACGGGGGAAGTGACCTTGACGATGAACTGGGAAAGGGGGTTGTAGAAATCTGCGTGGGTCAGTTGCAGGAAGAAGCGCAGCAAAACGACCAGGATGTATGCTTCAAACAGAAACTGCAGGATGAAAACCAGTGGATTGGTTGCATAGCCGGATCCCATCAGTCTGCTCCCAGTGATGTTGATAATTCGATAGAACGATCCCGAGCGGCGGTGAGCGCCTTGTCGACCAGTTGCTCCAGCCCCTGTGACTGGAACACGTTGATCGCCTGTTCTGTGGTACCTCCAGGAGAGGTGACGCTACGGCGCAGATCCTGTAGATCGGTAACGCTTTCCAGTGCCATGCGGGCGGCACCGAGTGCTGTCTGCAACACTAGCAGGTGAGCGGTCTTTTCCGGCAATCCCAGTGTAGTGGCGCTTTTTTCCATGGCCTCCATGAACAGGAAGAAATACGCAGGCCCGCTACCGGAGACGGCAGTCAGGGCATCCATCTGGTTTTCATCTTCCAGCCACAGGGCGATGCCGGTGGCGCGCATGATGTGTTCGGCTTCGCTACGCTGTGCTTCATTGATGCTGTCCGGGGCATACATGCCGCTGGCACCGGCCTTGATCATGGCAGGGGTGTTGGGCATCACCCGTACTACGGGAATACCGTCTCCCAGCCAGCGTTGCAGGCTGGCTTGGCGGATACCCGCGGCGATGGACAGGCACAGGGGCTTTTTCTGGATCAGCGCGGGCGCTAACGCGGTGGCAACGGCTTTCAGTACCTGGGGTTTTACCGCCAGGATCAGGATGTCCGCCTGGGCTGCGGCATTGCTGTTGTCATCCACCGTGCGTACGCCGAAACGCGCCGCCAGCTGTTCGCGGCGTTTTTCATCGGGTTCGGCAACCAGGATGTTCTGAGGTGCTGTCCCATCTTCGATCAGGCCGTTGATCAGGGCGCTGGCCATGTTGCCGCCACCGATGAATGTCAGGGTCTTGTCGTTCATGTTCTAGGTCCGAAAATTGCTGTGCCAATACGCACCATTGTAGCGCCTTCGCAGATGGCTGCCTGCATATCTCCCGACATGCCCATGGAGAGGCTGTCCAGGGAGTGGCCCAGCCGGTTCATTTCTTCCAGCAGCTGTTTCAGCTGGGCAAATACCTGGTGTTGCAGATCAGGTGACGCATCAGCCGGGGGCATGGTCATCAGCCCTCGTAACCGCAAATGGGGCAGGTCGGCCATTTTTTCAAGCAGGGTGGCCAACTCGTCTTTGGCAATGCCGCTCTTGCTGTGCTCGCCGGTCAAGTTCAGTTGTACGCAGATATTCAGGGGTGGCAAGGTCCCCGGGCGCTGTTCGCTCAGCCGCCGGGCGTGTTTGAGACTGCTCAGAGTATGCACCCAGGAAAAGTTTTCGGCGATGGCGCGGGTCTTGTTGGACTGGATGCGCCCGATGAAATGCCACTCGATGTCGCAGTCGCCGAGAGCCGGAATCTTTTGCAGGGCATCCTGCAAGTAGTTTTCGGCAAACGCCTTTTGCCCCGCCTCCCAGACTTCGCGTATCTCGCTGGCCGGACGGGTCTTGCTTACTGCAATCAGTCGTACCGTGGTTGGATCTCTGTCACAAGATAAGGCAAAGCGCCTTATCTGCTCCTGTACCTGTGATAGTCTTTGCTGAAGATTATTCATATTATTGGCGCAAGTGCTGATGCCTGCATGAAAAATACCTTAGGATTTGTTTTCGTCTGTATTATTATAAGGTTATTCTGATTGCATCGAACAATAAGGGGGGCGATGCCGGGCTGCGCAGGTGGATAACCTGACGTTGCATGGCAGGTGTCTTCCCGAAAACAAAGAGGGATTTCATGGATATTACAGAACTTCTTGCCTTCAGCGTTAAGCACAACGCTTCAGATCTGCATTTGTCAGCAGGCTTGCCTCCCATGATTCGTGTCGATGGTGACATTCGGCGCGTGAATGTACCGGCGCTGGATCACAAAACCGTGCACGGTCTGGTGTACGACATCATGAACGACAAGCAACGCAGAGACTATGAAGAGTTTCTGGAAGTGGATTTCTCGTTTGAAATTCCCGGTCTGGCGCGTTTCCGGGTCAATGCTTTCAATCAGGATCGCGGGGCTGCTGCCGTATTCCGGACCATTCCGTCCAAGGTGCTGACCCTGGATGATCTGAACTGTCCACCGAATTTCAAGACCATCTGCGAAGCGCCGAGGGGTGTGGTGCTGGTGACGGGACCGACCGGCTCGGGCAAGTCTACTACCCTGGCGGCGATGATCGACTACATCAATGACAATGAATACGGCCATGTGCTGACCATCGAAGACCCCATCGAATTCGTGCACCAGAGCAAGAAGTGCCTGATCAACCAGCGGGAAGTGCACCGCGATACCCTGGGTTTTTCAGAAGCATTGCGTTCGGCACTGCGGGAAGACCCTGACATCATCCTGGTGGGCGAGTTGCGGGATCTGGAAACCATCCGCCTGGCGTTGACGGCCGCGGAAACCGGCCACTTGGTGTTTGGCACCTTGCACACCAGTTCCGCCGCCAAGACCATCGACCGGATCGTGGATGTGTTCCCTGCCGGTGAGAAATCCATGGTGCGCTCCATGTTGTCTGAATCCTTGCGGGCAGTTATCGCCCAAACCCTGCTGAAGAAGGTCGGCGGTGGTCGTACCGCAGCCTGGGAAATCATGATCGGAACGCCGGCGATTCGTAATCTGATCCGTGAGGACAAGGTAGCGCAGATGTATTCCGCCATCCAGACGGGACAGGCAGTGGGCATGCAGACCCTGGATCAGCATCTGAAGGAGTTGCTGCAGAAAGGTCTGATTACCCGTCAGGATGCCCGTGCCCGTGCTCAGAACAAGGAAGCTTTTGTTTAGATGGATTCGCAATTAGTTTGAGGTTTATAGATGGAATTCAATGACATACTCCGCTTGATGGCGGACAAGAAAGCGTCTGATTTGTTTATTACCGTGGGACGCCCGCCTTGCATCAAGGTGGATGGGCATATCAAACCCATCGCCAAGACGGCATTGAGTGCCGATCAGACGCGGGAGCTGACCTATGGCCTGATGAGTCCCGAGCAACGCGAGGAGTTCCGGCACACCAAGGAGTGCAACTTCGGTGTCAGTGCGGCCGATATCGGCCGCTTTCGTGTCAGCGCTTTTGTTCAGCGGGATGCGGTGGCCATGGTGTTACGCCGTATTGAAACCAGTATCCCCGGTTTTGAAGAATTGCAGTTGCCGCCGATAGTCAAACAGCTGGCAATGGTGAAGCGGGGACTGATTATTTTCGTGGGTGCCACGGGCACTGGTAAATCCACCTCCCTGGCGGCCATGCTTGGTTATCGCAACAAACATAGTGATGGGCACATTATCTGTATCGAAGATCCTATCGAATTCCTGCATCAGCACGATGGTTGTATCGTTGCCCAGCGTGAAGTCGGGATCGATACGGAATCCTATGAAGTTGCTCTGAAAAATACCCTGCGTCAGGCGCCGGATGTGATTCTGATCGGCGAGATTCGTACCCGTGAAGTCATGGAAAATGCCCTGACCTTTGCGGAAACCGGACATCTGGTACTTTCCACCCTTCATGCCAATAATGCCAATCAGGCACTGGACCGCATACTGCACTTCTTCCCGGAAGAGCGCATGGGGCAGGCCTTGATGGACTTGTCTTTGAACCTCAAAGGCATTCTCGCCCAGCAGTTGATTCCCCGGGCTGACGGCGTAGGTCGTCGGGCTGCCATCGAGGTGTTATTGAACACGCCCCTGGCATCCGATCTGATCCTGAAAGGCAAGGTGCACGAACTCAAGGAGTTGATGAAGCGCTCACGCGAGCATGGCATGATTACTTTTGACCAGGCGTTGTATGAACTCTATCTCGAAGGAGAGATTTCGGAAGCAGATGCGCTCAAGCATGCCGATTCTGCCAATGAGGTGCGTCTCATGATCAAGCTGGGCGACAATATGCCGGGAACCCGGGCCAGGGATCTGGACGCCGCCATGCTCATCGACGAGTATTGATATGCGTTTGTTTTCTGTCTGTGGTTGGCGACCAGGGCATCGCTCCGACCCGTAGGACGTACGTCCTTGGGCCGAAAGGCTGTGCGACAAAGATAACTCCTACGAAAATACCCGATAACCGTCGAATACCGGGCCATCCACGCATACCCGCTGCATGGCTGGCCCATTGTCTGTTTGTACCTCCACACTGCAGCCGGCGCAGCCGCCGATGCCGCAAGCCATGAACTCTTCCAGAGACACCTGTACCGGCAGATCGAATTCTCTCGCCAGATTGACCACGGCTTCCAGCATGGGGTGCGGGCCACAGGCATAGAGTCCCACGTCGCTGCGTATTTCTGCATCCAGTGAATCCAGCCAGCAACGGGCCAGATCAGTCACATAGCCCTGGTGCACCCCCGGCATGTCTTGCTGACTTGCCAGACGACAGGGTATGTTCCAGTCGTCCAGCAAAGGCATGGTGGCAATCACGCCATCGGGCATGCCCGGCAACAGGATTTCTGATGGACGAGGCGTGAACGGAAAGGGGACTTCCGAGCCGAGGATAACCAGAGGTTGGCTGTCACTTCCCTTGAGGCTTTCGGCGACAAAGATCATGGGCGGCATACCCACGCCGCCACCGATGAGCAGGGGACGCTTTTCCCGGATGCGGAATGGCTGGCCGATGGGGCCCAGGGTGCTCAGGTATTCTCCGGTGGTGCGGGCGGCGAGCAGCGTCGTGCCTTCTCCCACCTGTTTGTACAGCAGATCGATCCAGCCTTCGTCGGCGGAGGCACGCATGATGGAGATGGGTCGTCGCATGGGCCGCTGGGGATCGACCGTGATATGCACGAACTGACCGGGTTCCGCCCTGGCGGCACAACGGGGTGCCTGCAGGCGCAGGATATGTTGGTCACCCGGGTAGGCGTGGTGGGCAATGATCTTGGCGTCTTCCAGAAAAATGCTGTCGCGCTGCGAGGAATACTTCATGATGCTGATGCCTTGTAGGTGATACGTCCTTCAAACAGGGTATGCGTAACTTTTCCGCGAAACTCCCAGTTGCCGAAAGGGGTGTTTTTTCCGCTGCTGTGCATGTCCTCGGGCCGCAGTGTCCAGATGCTGTCAGGGTCGAAAATGCAGATGTCAGCGCTGCGTCCGGCGTCCAGTCTCCCCAGTGGCAGACCCAGGGCCTGAGCGGGTCCTTGGGTGAGGCGTGCGATCATGGTGGGAAGGTCGATAACCCCGTTTTCCACCAGCTTAAGGCACAGGGGCAGCAGGGTTTCCAGTCCGGAAATGCCCGGCGCGGTGAGCGGGAAAGGCTCGGTCTTGGCATCGGCTTCATGGGGCTGGTGATCGGAGCAGATGACCTCGATATCGCCATCGGCCACCGCCCGGCGCAGCATGTCGCGATCTGTCTGGGTGCGAAACGGCGGATCCACATGGCAGTCGGCGTTGAAGTCGTCCACGTCCGTATCCAGCAGGAACAGCTGGTGGATGGCCACGTCGGCAGAGAGTCTGGCGCCACCATGTCTTGCTTGGCGGATCATCTCGATGGCGCGTCCCGTGGACAGGGTGTGGAAATGACTGCGGCTGTCAGTGTGTTCGGTGAGCGCCAAGTCGCGGGCGACGGCAACGGTTTCCGCCGCAGACGGGATGCCGGGCAGCCCCAGCCGAGTGGCGATGCTGCCTTCGTGTACGCAGCCGTCGGCTTTCAGATGCGGGTCCTCGCTGCAGAGGATGACCGGCAGATCAAAGGTGCGGGCATATTCCAGGGCGTGGCGGGTGACGAGTGTGTTGGCCATGCGCCTGCGGGTGTTGCTCACGGCGATGCAGCCTGCCTGTTTCAGTGCGCCCATTTCCGCCAGCTGTTCGCCCTGCAGGCTTTTGGTCAGTGCACCGATGGCCAGCACCCGGGCGCTGCCGCAGGCCTTGGCGCGGCGGCGGATCAGCTCCCAGACTGCAGGTGTATCGATCACCGGGTGGGTATTGGGCATACAGATCAGGGTGGTGATGCCACCGTGGGCGGCTGCTTCGGCCTCGCTGCAGATGGTGCCCTTGTGTTCTTCACCGGGTTCACGCAGATGCACACCCAGGTCGATAAGCCCCGGACAGACGACCTGGCCTGTGGCATCGAGGGTCGCGTCTGCCTGAAAATGCGCAGGCATCTCGCCTATTCCTGCAATCAGGCCATCCGAGACGAACAGATCCAGTTCGGCATCGATGCCGTTGGCCGGGTCGATGAGGCGGCCACCTCGAATATGCAGATTCGGCTGTGTCATGCGGCTTGTTCCCCGCTGCGGTTGCCCATGGCCATGGACATCACCGCCATTCTCACCGCGATGCCGTAGCTGACTTGCTGCAGGATCACCGATTGTGGGCCGTCGGCCACTTCCGAGGTGATCTCCACGCCGCGGTTGATAGGGCCGGGGTGCATGACGATAGCGTCGGGTTTGGCCCGTTTCAGCCTGTCGGCAGTCAACCCCCAGAGCTGGAAGTATTCATGCGCCGAGGGCAGCAAGGCGTTGTCCATGCGCTCGCGCTGCAGGCGCAGCATGATGACCACGTCCACATCTTCCAGGCCCTGTTCCAGATCGTGGAACACATGCACGCCTAGCGTGCGCACGTCCGCGGGCAGCAGGGTGCGCGGAGCGATCACCCGTACTTCGGTAACGCCGAGGGTGTTCAGTGCCATGATCTGTGAGCGGGCCACCCGGGAATGCTGGATATCCCCGACGATGGCCACCCGCAATGGGGTGAAATCATTCTTGTGCCGGCGGATGGTGAACATGTCCAGCATGGCCTGGGTGGGGTGGGCGTGACGGCCGTCTCCGGCATTGATGACACTCACTCCCGGTGCCACATGCCGGGCGATGAAATGGGCGGCGCCGGATGCGTTGTGGCGCACCACGAACATGTCCGAGTGCATGGCCTCGATGTTGCGCAGGGTATCGAGAAGGGTTTCGCCCTTGGAGGTGGCGGACACGTTCACGTTGAAATTGATCACGTCGGCAGACAACAGCTTGGCAGCCAGTTCAAAGGTGGTGCGCGTACGGGTGCTGTTTTCGAAGAACAGATTGGTGATGATCTTGCCGCGCAGCAACGGCACCTTCTTGACCTGGCGTCCGGGGAGCATGGCAAAAGACTCAGCCGTATCGAGGATCTGCACCAATTGTTCGCGACGGAAGCCTTCGATGCTGAGAAAATGCCGCAGGCGTCCCTGCTCGTCGGATTGCAACAAGTCCTTGCTCATGTGCTTCCCCTGTCGCTTGGAGTGCCGCTGATCTCTAGAATTAACGGATCAGGTCCCTGTAGGCGAATGTGCTCGTTGACCGCCAGTGGCGGCTCCAGCCCGATGATATCCGGTTGTATGGGAAGCTCCCGACCGCTGCGCTCGATGAGAGTGAGCAGGGTGATGGATGCGGGACGTCCGAAGTCGAAGATTTCGTTCATGGCGGCACGTATGGTGCGACCGGACTGGATAACGTCGTCCACCAGGAGAATGTGCTGGTCCTCCACCGCAAAGGGGATCTGCGAGGGCTTTACCTGGGGGTTCATGCCGATGCGGGTGAAGTCATCCCGGTAGAAGCTGATATCCAGTCGCCCCAAGGGTTGCTCGATCTGCAGCAGCTGGTGCAGGCGCTCGGCAATCCAGACACCGCCAGTATGGATACCGATCATTACCGGCGCAGATATGGCGCTGTCCTGCAGATGGCGCTCGGTAAGGCGTGCCATGCCCTGGATCAAGTCCAGTATGGCCAGGTGCTGCATGAAGGTGCGATTAGTCATTGGCGCTGAACCAGGTTTCCAGGATAAGTTTGGCCGCCATGGAATCGATGCGGGTGACATCGCGCATGGCGATGCCACCGATGCGGCTCCAGGCTTCCCGGGATGTTAGCCGTTCATCGGCGAGGTGTACAGGCAGATGGAAGCGTCCTTGCAGTTGTCTGGAAAATTTGCGCGCCGCGATCGTCATGGGCGTTTCGTTTTCTTCGGGGCCGATGGGCAGGCCCACGACCAGCGCATCCGGCTGCCATTCCGCTATCAACCGCTCTATCCCTTCCCAATCCGGTTTGTTTTTCACCAGGTGCAGCACGGTCAGGGGGTTGGCGGTGGCGGTAAACTGCTGGCCGACGGCGACGCCGATCTTGCGCGTGCCGTAGTCGAATCCCAGCAGAGTCAGGGGCTTGGGCTCAGGCATGGCCCCCCACATTGCTGATCAGGTTGACATCGACCCCCGCGAGCGTTGCCGCGGCTTCCCAGCGCTCCTCGATGGGCGTATGAAAAATGATGTCTTTTGATGCCGGGCCGAAAACCCAGGCATCCTGCTGCAATTCCTGCTCCAGTTGTCCCGGACCCCAGCCGGCGTAGCCCAGGGCAAAAAAGACCTTTTCCGGACCTTCATTCCTGGCAATCGCCTTGACCACGTCCTGGGAGGTGGCCACCGCCAGGTCGTCACCGATGAAAAGGGTAGAATCCCAGCGCTTTGCCGGCGAATGCAGAAGAAAGCCCCGGTCTTCCTGCACTGGCCCGCCGATGAAAATGCGCATGTCGACGGGGGTGTCTGCGGTTTCCTCGATATCCATGTGATGCAGGATGTCGGTGAGCTGCAAGGCGCTGGGGCGGTTGATGATGATGCCCATGGTGCCTTCGCTGGTATGTTCGCAGATGTAGGTGACGGTGCGGGAAAAGTTGGGATCCTGCAGCGTGGGCAGGGCGATGAGAAAATGGTTCGTGAGAGATGACGCTTCGCTCATGCAGGCATTATATCAGCCTGTTCCTCCAGTTGCTTGGAATGTGGGGACGGAGTCGCAATGCGTGATTCTGGCCCCGGTACAGCCTCATTTGCCTGAGAACAATCGGTTGGAGCTGAGGAACTGCCAGGTGCGCGTAATGTCCAGAATATCCACTTCCTTGCGGATTTCCGCCGGGAAGGGAGCGAACGGCGAGGCCAGGCGCACGATACGCACCGCCGCATCGTCCAGTACCTTGTGTCCCGAAGAGCGTACCACGCGAATCTGCTTCACGGATCCATCGGCGCGCAGGGACACATGCAGCAACAAGTCGCCGTAGAGTTTCATGCGCTTGGCTTCATCAGGATAGTTGAGGTTGCCCACACGCTCCACCTTTTTGCGCCACGCCTCCAGGTAGGCCGCATAGCGGTATTCCTTGGTGCTGGCGTTGATGGATTTGTGCCGGGGGCGCTGCGAGGCATATTCGCTGTTTCTGTCCAGTTCGGCGGTAAGGCGGGCGATTTCCTGGCGGGTGCTGGAGAGCAGCTGTGTGATGTCGGGTTTTTGCTTTGCCTTTACCGGTGCTTTCTTGGCCACAGGTACTTGGCGTACGGCTTTTTTCCGGGTGGTCACTACATTGGGTTGTTGCTGTTTTTCCGGCGCTTTGGCGCCGCTGCGCACGCGCTCTACGGAGGCTTTCTCGCTCTTTTTCAGTGCAGGCTGGCTGGGGGTGGATCTGGGTCTGGCGTGACCGGCTTTTTCGGTACCTCCCTGCTGGCTCTGCTGAGCCATGAAATCCGCGGCTTCCGGTGCTGGTTGCTTCTTGGGCGTGGGCACCAGGATGACATCCAGGCTGGGCTGGGTAGCCAGGGGCCGGGCGGGTGGCAATTCGAAGCTGACGCCGAGAATCAGCAGGGCATGCAGAATCACGGCGATCACCAGCATGGTGATCATGGCCTCGTTGTGATTGTGCTGGCGAAGAGCGGTCATTCTGGCGTCGCGCTACCGGTTTCTATGAGCGGCTTCGAGATGTCCACTATCTGGTTCTTGTCCATCAGTTGGACGCGTTTCTGCATCGCAGGGTTCATGTGTACCACGTTGTGTTCATCGATGAGCAGCACGTATTTTATCCCCATTTGCCCGGCAATTCTGTGCCAGTCTTCGGGGCCGGCAACGAACAGGGCGGTTGCTGCAGCATCCGCGACGGTGGCATTCTCGTGGATGACGGTGACCGAGCGCGTGCCCCTGGCCGGGTAGCCGGTTCGGGGATCGATGATATGGTGGTAGAGCGTTCCTTTCCACAGATAGTTGCGTTCGTAATCGCCGGAGGTAAAGACACTTTCATCGCCGGACACGTACAGGAATCCTAGAGTGCCGGAGCCGGAAGGGCTGCGAATGGCGATGCGCCAGGGATGCCCGCTGCGTGAGCCAATGGCTCGCAAGTCGCCGCCGCTATTGACGATGGCGTTTTCGATGCCCATTTCCTTGAGGTGCTCGATGGCCAGGTCGATGCCGTAGCCTTTGCCAATGGCGCCAAAATCCAGTTGCACCGCCGGGTTGCTGCACTGGGCGTGAATGCCATCGATGTGAATGTCTTCCATGCTTGGATTCGCTTCCAGCAACTTTGCGATGGCTGCATCATCCGGGGGGCGCTGATCCTTGATGGTATCGCTCTGAAATCCCCACAGCTTGATCAGTCGTCCCACGGCGGGATTGAAAAGCTGGTCACTTTGGCGGGCCAGTTCCCTGGACTTTTTCATCAGCGTCAGTACCGAGGGTGGAACGGCGAACCGGACACCTTCTGCAAGCAGGTTGTTGGTGCGTGTCAGCGGTCCGGGTGCCCAGGCATGCCAGGCCTTGTGCATGATGGCAAAATCGTCCTCCAGCGTCTCGACGGCAGATTCGGCGCGTTTCCGGGGGACGCCGACGATGCTGATGTCGGTCAGTGTGCCAAACGCCAGAAAACGGCTGTTGTATACCGGTTGGTTTTTTTCACAACCGCCCAGCAGGAGCAGGGCGATCAGCAACAGGCCGGGAAAGCGAACAGCGATGCTCATGTGTTGAGTTTCTTCTCTATGCAGTCCATCAGCATGGCGCTGATGTTGAGGTTGTAGATGGCATCCAGCTCCCGGATACAAGTGGGGCTGGTGACATTGACTTCGGTGAGATAGTCGCCGATTACATCCAATCCTGCAAACAGAATACCTGCTTCTCGTAACCGGGGTGCTACCTGCGCCACAATCCAGCGATCTCGTTCCGTGAGTTCGACCCCGTGGGCGCTTGCTCCGGCAGCCAGATTGCCTCGATTTTCTCCGGCCTGAGGTACCCGTGCCAATGCCCAGGGAACCGCCTCTCCGTCCACCACCAGTATACGCTTGTCACCGGCACTGATTTCCGGAATGAACTTCTGTGCCATGGCGTAACGGCTTTGCTTGCCGGTCAGGGTTTCCAGGATCACATTGGTGTTCGGATCGCCTTGGGTCAAGCGGAAAATAGACTCTCCTCCCATGCCTCCCAGGGGTTTGAGGATGATGTCTCTGTGTTTCTCCAGGAAGCTGTCGAAATCCTCATGATTGCGGGAAACCAGGGTGGAAGGTGTACATTGGGGAAACCAGCTGGTGTAGAGCTTTTCGTTGGCATCACGCAGCGCGGCTGGCCGGTTGACCACCAGACTGCCGTGGGCCTCCGCCTGTTCCAGCAGATAGGTAGCATAGATGTATTCCATGTTGAAGGGAGGGTCCTTGCGCATGAGAATGCTGCTCAGACTGTCCAGCGGTGCGGTGCGTTGAGTGACAAATTCAAACCAGTGATCAGGATCATCCCGCACACGCAACTGCTTCATTCTGGCCATGGGGCGATTTTCCAGCAGGAATAGATCACCCATTTCCATATACCACAGGTTCCAGTCGCGACGTTGCGCTTCCAGCAGCATGGCGAAGCTGCTGTCCTTTTTGATGTTGATGGTTTCTATGGGGTCCATCACAATGCCCAGGTTGATCTGCATGCTATGTTTTCCAGTTTGAATGAGCGTGTTGACGCAGGTTTTTTCTTTAGGTGTGCATTACCACAAAGATTTTCAGTAACAGCCTTGCGCTTGAAAACATAGCTTGCTATGTTGCGCGCATAAAGGCAAAAAAACAGTTTGCCGAACAATAAACGGCGAATGTTAAGGCGACATGGCCGGAAAGAGTGGGATAAAAGTCGTGCTGTGTCCAGAGGGGAGGGGAATTATGTCTTTCGGCATGAGAGAGATAATTTTTGGGGTTATGGTTCTTGCTGCCGCTGATTGTCTTGCGTTGTCAGAGGAAGAATATCTGAAATATATCGAAACGGAAGCCGCGGGTTTGTCTGAGCCATCCCGGCCGGCACCCCCGAATGATGGCATCACCGTGAAGACAGGCAAGCATGCAGGAGAGCTTGCCCAGCCTGAATTCGAGGCGCTGCTGAAAGCAAGGCACCGGGGGACTTATTCGATCTACGAATCGCTGCTGGAGAAAGACAAGGCGGAAGTTTTCAAAACTTATTCTTCCGGCGCGTCGATACGGAAAGTCAGGCGCATGATTATTGACAGGAAGATGCATCGCTAGCCAGACAATGTGAAGAAACCGGGCATCTATATTTGGGTTCCAATCTGTAGTTGCAAATCGCATTTTGGGGAAGAGGTTCAAAAGACGTATGGAAAAGACATTGAAGAGAGCGAGAAAAGTGTGTCTGCTGGCGTTGCTCGCAGGCCTCCTGGCTTCTTCGGCGCTTGTGGTAGCGGAAGAGGTAAAGGTGGGTGTGGACAGCAAGTTTATCCCGCTGACCAACGACAAGCCCTATATCTACGTTATTCATGAGGGGAGTTCGGTAAAGGTCCAGCGTGTTCAGGACAGGAACTATGAACTCAGTGGACATTTTGCGAAGACCATACAGCCCTGTCCTCCGTTTTGTCTCAAGCCCATGTTGGCGGCACCAGGTGTGGAATCCTATGGCGAGGTCGAAATGTTTGCTTTCATGGAGGCCGGTCTGCGTGATGGAAAAGGCATCCTTATCGATGCAAGAACGCCCTCATGGTTCAGAAAGGGAACCATCCCCGGGGCGGTGAATATTCCTTTTACTGAATTGACAAAAGAATCCAACTCGCCGGAAATGGCTGAGTGGCTGGAAAAATTCGGTGCCAAGGAGCGCGGGGACATCGGATTTTTTACCGCCTTGCTGGAGAAGTGGGGGATCGTCGATACCCAATACAAGACGGAAGACTGGGATTTTACCGAAGCAAAGGATCTGGTTCTGTTCTGTAATGGTCCTGATTGCGGTCAGTCGCCACGGGCCATTCGTGGATTGCTGGCGACAGATTATCCCGGCGACAAGATCAAATATTATCGCGGGGGTATGCGCATGTGGGAGTTTTGGGGAATAACCACCGTGGTTCCCACCGTCAATGAGTAGCAGGCGTTTGCTTCAGGAATTGATTTAATTCAGCCGGTGCCGGTCAGCGATATCGGTTTTGGAAACAGTTTCGTCCTCGGGAAATGGTAGATGAGTGTTTGTTCAAGTATTAACCAGGGAAACTCTGATTGCTTCGTCATGCCGGCGCAGAAACCGGGTTACTGTGACGTACATTTCCGGGATTCCGGCCTCGCCGGAACAATAGGAATCGGCGAAATCAGGGGATCCCTGCTGGTAGACCATGAGTAACAGAGATGAGTGATGCAGATACCGGACTTGCCGGTCTAAAGATTATGATCATTGACGATAGCAAGACCATCCGGCGTACCGCGGAAAACCTCTTGAAAAAAGCGGGGTGCGAGGTGGTAACCGCCACAGACGGGTTTGAAGCCCTGTCTCTGGTCGCGGATCATCATCCGGATCTGATTTTCGTCGATATCATGATGCCCAGGCTGGATGGTTATCAGACCTGCGCGTTGATAAAGAACAACAAGACTTATAGCGACACGCCGGTAGTGATGCTGTCGAGCAAGGATGGGCTGTTCGATCGTGCCAAAGGGCGATTGGCCGGCTCCGATCAGTATCTCACCAAACCGTTCAGCCGGGATGAATTGCTTGATGCCATACGGCGGCATATTCCCAAGGCAGCATGACAACATTAATCAAGTGGAAAAACAGAATATGGCAAAAGTATTGATTGTTGATGACTCTCCCACAGAAGTGCATATATTCAGTATGGCGCTGGGTGATGAAGGCTATCAGGTGGTGGTTGCCACTGACGGCGAAGAGGGCGTGCAAAAAGCAACAGAAGAAATGCCCGATCTGATCCTGATGGATGTAGTCATGCCCGGCTTGAACGGGTTTCAGGCCACTCGCAAGATTCATCGCAATGCGTCTACAAAACACATTCCGATCATCATAGTGACTACCAAGGATCAGGATACTGACCGGGAATGGGGTATGCGTCAGGGTGCAAAGGATTATCTGGTGAAGCCGGTGGATGTTGCCCAGCTTCTGAACAAAGTGGGCGAGCTGGTTGGCTGATGTCCGGGGATAAGGCTCAGGTTATTCAGGCGGTGTTGCAACGGCTGGCCGATTTGGATCGGCGCAGTCGTGCGCAGGAATCCATGGTTCCTGCGACCATGGTCAAGGAAGAGGACTGGCAGGGTCTTGCCTTCGTGCTGGATGGGGTGAAAGTTGTTTCCGCCATGAACGAGATTCGTGAATTGTTGCCCTATCCGGAAGCAGTTACACGGGTTCCGGGGACCAAAAACTGGATGCTGGGGCTGGCGAATATTCGGGGGGAATTGCTGCCCATTGTGGATCTGCAGCAGTTTATCGGTGGTGGCGCTATCGTGGTAAATGACCAATCCCGGGTGCTGGTTGTTCGCAACCGTGGGGCGTCCACCGGGCTGCTGGTTTCTTCTGTAATCGGCATGCGTCACCTGCCGGTCAGCAAGCAAATAGCGGATGCACATTTCGACGGATCTCTTGGGCGTTACGTTTACGATGTCTTTGGTTTGGATGATGGTATTTGGCCGGTCTTCAGCATGGCCGCATTGGCGAATGACGAACACTTTATGACGGCTGCTTTGTAGGCTTGTGGCTGAGCTGGCGGGTAAATGAAGGGGCCAGGAGCATTGCGCAGCAACGGCTGTTGAGTAAGGTAAATAATAATTTGGTTGGGTGAGCCAGGCTCACAATAAATGGGGTATTGAAATGGTAGCTAGAGCTAAAAAGGGATCCAGCAGGTCGGCATGGGTTCCACTGCTTTCCGTATTGCTGATCGCGTCCATGCTGGCGGGGGTCCTGGCCTTTGTAGCCTGGGCCAAACATAGCGCGCATCTGGATAAGTATATTCTGTATGCCTCTGAGCAGCAGGTGCTTGCACACCGGATTGCCAAATATGCATCGGAAGCAGCAAGTGGTAAGGAAGCATCATTTGCCCGTATGCAGGATTCCAGGAATCGGTTTTCGGAATTGCTGGCTGCCTTGAAGAATGGCCAGCCCGCTCAAGGCTTGCCACCTTCGCCACCCGCCATTCAGCCGGAGTTGCACAAGGTGGAAAACGCCTGGCTGGAGTTGCGCTCACATGTCGATGCCATTCTGAACAACCAGGAAGCCATTCTTTCGGTGAATGAGATCATCACGGCGATCAAGGATACCCTGCCGGATCTGCTGGAAGTGTCCACCGAAGTTACCAACGCGTTGGTCGAAAGAAAGGCCACACCGACACAGATCTTCTATGCCGCACGGCAATTGTTCTTGGCTGAGCGTATCAATACGGCGTTGAATGACGTATTGGCAGGGGGCTCGGCAACCGCTCTTGCCGTGGATCAGTTGACCCAGGACGTGGATGAATTGAAGACCGTGGCTGATGCGCTGCTCAACGGAAGCTCCGTATTGGGTATTGAAGCAGTCAAGGGCGGAGACTTGAAAGACCGACTGCTGGAAGTAACAGCCATTCTCGGGGATATCGATGAATCCCTGGGCGTTATTCTGGGCATGATTTCAAATGTATTGCCTGCCTTGGAGGCCGTGGGTGAGGTCGGCATGAGCGAGATGGCTCAGGAAGCATTGGCAGAAGGCGAAGTATTGCCGGACATGGATGTGCCCAGCCAGTTGGCCCTGTCTTCGGACAAGGTGGCGGAAGAAACGCGCAAGCTTATTGAAATGTATGGTACGGAGGCCGGAGAGCTGAAAATTGCCGGTATTCCGGTCAATGCCACGCTGGTAACAGGTCTGGGTATTCTCACTGCGGTATTACTGGTGTTGCTGGGTATGATCCTGGTAGGCCAGGCACGCAGGCGAGAGGAATCCACTGCCGAGCAGTATCAGAGAAACCAGGAAGCGATTCGTCGCCTGCTGGATGAAATGGGCGACCTGGCGGATGGCGACCTGTCGGTACAGGCTACGGTGACGGAAGATATTACAGGCGCCATCGCTGATTCCATCAACTACGCGATCGAAGCCATGCGCGAAGTGGTTGAGTCTATCAACCAGACTACCGAAGAGGTGTCTGGTTCCGCGCAGGATACGCAGGCAACCATCATGCATCTGGCAGACGCCGCCGAACATCAGCGTGAACAGATCACGGGTGCGAGTTCCACCATCGACAAGATGACCGTCGCGCTGGAGGATATGTCCAACAATGCAACGGAATCCGCACAGGTAGCGGAAAACTCGGTAGAACTGGCATCCAAGGGTGGGGAGGCAGTACGTCGTACCATCAACGGCATGGACAATATCCGTGATCAGATCCAGGAAACCTCCAAGCGGATCAAACGCTTGGGTGAGAGCTCCCAGGAAATCGGTAACATCGTGGAATTGATTGAGGACATTGCCGACCAGACCAACATCCTGGCGTTGAACGCTGCCATGCAGGCGGCGATGGCGGGTGAGGCCGGACGCGGATTTGCGGTAGTTGCGGACGAGGTACAGCGCCTCGCGGAACGTTCTGCCAATGCGACCAAACAGATAGAAGCACTGGTACAGACCATCCAGGCCGATACCAACGAAGCGGTGAGCTCCATGGAAGCCAGTACCACGGAAGTGGTCAGCGGTGCCGGTCTTGCAGAGGATGCGGATGCTGCCCTGCAGGAAATCGAGAAAGTATCCAACGAGATTGCAGGCATCATCACCAAGTTGGCGGATTCCGCACAGCAGGAATCTGCGGAAGCCCGGCAGCTCAACGATACCATGGGTGTGGTTCAGGAAATTACCCAGCAGACCACCGATGGCACCGCCAATGCGGCCGCCGAGATTGGTGAACTGGCAGAAAAAACCAACCGCTTGCGTCAGTCTGTTGCCGGATTCGTACTTCCGGAAAAAGTGTAACGGTACCGTTCGAATGCGCCTGCGACGTTTCCTGGTTGACCACTGGCTGTTCGCCCGGGATTATTGGAGCTGCGCGCTAGCTCATTCTGGGGATCTTTGATGACTGACGTGGAAAAGCCTGATTACGCTACCTTGCGCTGGGTGAAGGAGGGTATGGATGAAACCATACTGCTCGCACGCCAGGCATTGGAAGCATATGTGGGTGCTGGTTTCAGCGGTGATGGTATTCAGGTTTATCTGCAGCATGTTCATCAGCTCCTGGGTACCCTGCGTATGGTGCAGGTATATGGCGCAGGCATGTTGGTGGAGGAAATGGAACGGGTCGCCCGGTTGCTGGACGATGGGGAAATTACCGGTAGCGAGCGTATAGCCGAATCCCTGATGCTGGGGTTGGTTCAGTTGCCGCCCTATCTGCAGCGTCTGGAAAAGGGAGAACCGGATATTCCACTGGTCCTGTTGCCGGTGTTGAATGATTTGCGTGCATTGCATGGTGTGGCGCCAGCATCTGAAATCGTGCTGTATGCACCGAATCTGGATCGCCTGGTCGAACGCGAGCCGGTGGTGCCCGGTTCCGGAAACAGCCAACTGCCCGCGATCGTACGGGCGCAACGTAACCGTTATCACAAGGGGCTGTTGCTGTGGTATCGGGATAATGACATTGATCAGGGGCTGCATGAAGTGCTGGAGGTGCTGCAGAAGATCAATGCCGTTGCCGGTACATTGCGTCTGCGTCGCCTGATGGATGCTGCGGAAGCCCTGGTGGTCACCCTCATCGATGGTGAGTTTGCAGCAGATGCAGATGTGAAACAGTTGTTCGGCCACGTGGATCGTGTTCTGAAGCAGCTGATTGCAGAAGGTGAAGAAGCCACTGTGACTGACTTCCCCACCGATTTGTTGAAGAGCCTGCTGTACTTCGTGTCGCGTTCGCATTCGCACAACCCCGTCGTGCAGACTGTAAAACGTACGGCTGACCTGGCGAACAGTTTCCCGGATCAAATTCATAAATCTCCGGCAGAAGCCGCCACCGGCGCAGATGAAAGCGTACTGCAAGCGGTAGCCGGCGCATTGCTGGAAGACCTGTTGCAGGTCAAGGAAGCACTCGATCTGTATATTCGGGGCGATCGGGAAGAATTGCATCGCCTCGCGGGCTTGAGTGACTTGTTGCTCAAGGCAGGAGATACCCTCGGTATGCTGGGCCGTGGTTCCCTGCGCGAGAAGCTTGCCGAAGTGGCAGGAAAACTGGCGGAGACGGAAACTTCGAAAGCACTTCTGGATGATGAAGAACTCATGCAGATCGCAACCGTCATCGTGGAGGTGGAATCCGCGCTGACGACATCCGGCGCAGGAAAACTGCCCGGTGCAGATTCACGGCAGGAGCAGGCAGCGGTACACGATCAGGAAACCGAAGAAAGTGTCGAAGCGGTTATTCAAGAGGCGTTTACCGAGTTCTCACATATCAAGTCCGGGGTTGAACGTTATCTTCGTGGTGCAATGGATGGCTCCGGACTTGCCGATGTCGCAGACAGTGTACACAAGCTGGTGGGTGTATTTGAGCTTGCCGGGTTGGATGTTGTCGCCGGCCTCATGCAACAGGCAGAACCCGTACTGCGTGAACTGGGTAATGAGAAAGCGCAGCTGAGCGGGGTTCAGCAAAGTGCGATGGTGGATTTGTTTGCGGGCATCGAGTACTACCTGGAAGCCCGCCTGGAAAAGCGCAGCAAGCTTGAGAAATTTACCGACTACGCTGCTGAAGCCTTGTTGAGATTGACCTCGGAAGAGGCTGCGCAAGAGGCCGAGGTGCATCCCGAGTTTGAAGAGCAGGAAGAGAAGGAGTTGGCTGCCGATCAGGAGTTGTTCTCGGACTCCATGCTGTCGGATGACCTGCCGGAAGACGAATTGCCTGCTTCTGATCTGTTGTCGGAAGAGGGTGTATCCGAACAGGATGAACAGGCTGTTGAAGAGTCGCAGGAAGTGGATGTTGCTGCAACGGCAATACCGGAACAAGAATCCGAGGAAACAGAAGTTACAGCCGGAGAGGTTGCCGCCATTTCCCTGCAAATGGATAAAATCGATCCGGATATTTTCGATATCTTCATGGAAGAAGCCGCAGAAGAACTGGAAGTCATCCAGGCACAGTATCCGCTGTGGAAAGCGGATCATAGTGATGAACAGGCCTTGCAGAATTTCCGGCGTTCCTTTCATACGCTCAAAGGCAGTGGACGCATGGTGGGTGCGGAAATCATTGGAGAATTCTCCTGGGCGGTAGAAAACCTGCTGAATCGCATCATGGAAGGCAGCGTGGCGCCGGATACCGAGGTTGTCGCCTACCTGGATGACGTCATGGCAACGGTGCCTGTACTGGTGAAAGCGCAGGCTGAAGGAAGCACCATACATATTGATGTCGCTGCTCTGGAACAGCGCGGATTTAACCTCGCCGAAAGGACCGCGCCGGCGGCTGAAGAAATCAGTGAGGAACTGGAGCTACTTGATTCCGAGTTTGCCGGATTGGAAGAACCTCTCAGCGAAGAGCTGGTGGAGCAGGACAATGGCGCCTCCGGGGAGGAAAGCGGGCTGGAATCCTCCTCTATCCTGTTGGCAGAGGATCTGGTTGAGATATTCAAGGCCGAGTCTGCTACACATCTTGCGGTCGTCGATGCGTTCATTGCGCAATGCGATCATTGTGTGGTCGGAACCGAGGTTATCAGAGCTGTACATACCCTGCATGGCAGTTCCCATCTGGCCGAAGTGGCCCCCATGGCGGTGTTGGCCGGGGAAATGGAACATTACTGCAAACACATGCATCAGTTGTCCCATGCTTGCGATGCGCAGGCGCTGATACTCTTTTCCCGCTTCCGGGATACCATGCAGCTGATGCTGGATGCCATCAATAGTCCCGGCATCGAGATCGATGGCTGGGAAGAGCTGGCGGAGGATATTCGTCAACAGGATCACGCATTGCCGGACGTGATATCCGAATTGCAGATTGGAGCAGACAGCGAATTTGATTCGGAACTGGCTGCTGACCGTGAAACCCAGGAAGTGTTCCTGGAAGAAGCCGGAGAGATTTTGCCGCAACTGGCAGAACATCTGGAACTGTGGCAAAAAAATACGTCACCCGAAACCGCAGAGCAGATTCGTGGCAACCTGCATACCCTCAAAGGGGGTGCCAGGCTGGCCGGATTTGCGTCCCTGGGTGATGTATTGCATGGCCTGGAATCCTTTTTTGACGCGCTTCTTGAAACCCGTGGAGACGTGGACGAAGATACCAAAACCAGGGTCGGTCAGGTACTGGAAGAGTTTGAGAACGCGCTGGACATGTTGCATCTTAATGGCAAGCTGCCGGATCTGTCCGCGCAGTCCGAAATAGCCGACAATCTTGCCCAGGGCATGCAGCAACTGGCTGCCGAAGCGGCAGTATCCAGCGTAGAAACGGATTCCGGGCTGCTTTCAGGACATATGGATGAAGAACCGGAATCCATTCTGCTTTCGGAGTCCTGGCAGGAAGAGGGAGAATTCGTTCCGGAGAGCATCCCCGAATCATCACAACTACCACCACTTGAGCCAGCTCCTACGGCGAGCAAACCGGATGTTGATCCGGAAATGCTGGAAATTTTCCTCGAAGAAGCCGGCGAGCTGAGTGAGCAGCTCGAGGAATTCTATGGTCAATGGGAGGAGGATCTCACCGCCCACGCGTCCATTGACGGGTTGATGCGCAACCTGCATACCCTCAAGGGCAATGCGCGTTTTGCGAGTCTTTTTTCTCTGGGTGATCTCAGCCATGCCCTGGAGTCCCTGTTCGAGAATCTTGCCTCGGGTGAACTGCCCGCCGATGCCGCTTTGGTACCTCTGGTTCGTCAGGGACTGGATGCCCTCGAAAGCACTATCGAGCAGTTGCAACAGACCGGGATGGTATTTGAGCTGACGGACCTTACTCGTGCTATGGAGCAGGCAGCAGCGGGTGAGCAGTGGCAACTGCCGGAAGTGCGCGAACAACGCGCAGCAGAATCCCTGCTGTCGCAAAGCACGTCCCAGATGTCGGAAGTCAGCACGCTGGTTGATACCCAGATGGAATCCTCTTTGTTGATGGATTCACAAATGCTCAATGACTCCGAACTGCTGGGTGATAGCGAGTTGCTGGACGCCCAGGGAAAGGTCCTGCCTTTCCCCGCCGGCGACATTCCCACGCAGGCAAAGAAACGTCCCCCACCGTTGCAGGCGGAAGAAGAGCAGGCAGGGAAGGGAGAACGGGTCAGGGTGTTGGCGGAATTACTTGATCAACTGGTTAACAATGCCGGCGAAGTAAGTATATATCGTGCGCGCCTTGAGCAGCACAACAAGACCGTACAGAACGACCTGCAGGAGCTGAACGACACCATCTCCCGTCTGCGCAAGCAGTTGCGGGCCCTGGAGCTGGAAACCGAGGCCCAGATCCGGTCTCGTCATGAGCGGGAGAGTGAGAGCAGACGCTATCAGGATTTCGATCCCCTGGAAATGGACCGGTATTCCACGCTGCAGCAGCTTTCCCGGGCACTGTCAGAAACCATCAATGACCTGTCCAGCATTGGTGAAACCCTCAGTGATCAAACGCGTGATGCCGATACGCTGATGCTGCAACAGGCACGGGTCACCAATGATCTGCAGGACGGTTTGTTGCGCAGTCGCATGGTGCCTTTCAATCGTCAGGCGTCCAGACTGCAGCGCGTGGTGCGACAGACTGCCCAGAATCTGGGCAAGAAAGCCGAACTCGATGTGCTGGGCGCGGAAGGCGAAATCGACCGCACCATACTGAATCGGATTATGGGGCCGCTGGAGCATTTGCTGCGCAACGCCGTTGCCCACGGGATTGAGCCGCCGGAGCTGCGTAGCAGAAATGACAAGCCGGAAGTTGGAAAAGTGTCGCTGGTGTTGTCCCGGGAAGGAACGGAAGTGGTGCTGAGCATTTCCGATGACGGTGCAGGGCTGGATAGCGATGCCATCCGCAACAAGGCGGTGGCCAATGGCTTGTTGGAGCCCGAAGCCGAAGTGAACGATGATGCGTTGTATCAGTTTATCCTGCAACCAGGCTTCACCACCGCCACCGAAGTCACCCAGGTGGCCGGTCGTGGTGTCGGCATGGATGCGGTGGTCAGTGAAATCAAACAGCTGGGCGGTTCCCTGGAGATACTTTCCCAGCGGGGTCGGGGCAGCAGTTTCGTCATTCGCCTGCCCTTCACGCTGGCTATTTCCGAAGCCCTGCTGGTGCAGGTGGCCGATGAAGTGCTGGCCGTTCCTCATGGTTCCGCCGAAGTCATCATCCGTGTTTCGCGCAAAGACCTGTTGTCCTGCTATAACGGCTATACGCCAGGGATCGAGTACAACGGCCACCAGTATCCGGTGCGCTATCTTGGCGCCATGCTCGGTATTTCCGAGCCGGTGATTCAGGAGAGCGTGAAGTGGTATCCCCTGCTGCTGGTCAGGTCGGGCGAACAACGCATGGCCATTCAGCTCGATCACCTGTTGGGTAACTATCAGGTGGTGGTCAAATCCATCGGCGCCCAATTGAGTGGCGTACGCTGGTTTACCGGGGGCACGATTCTGGCCGATGGCAAAATTGCGTTGCTGCTGGATGTCAACGCACTGGTTCGTTCCGATGTCGTTACCCAGGCGCCTATCGTCGAGCAGGAAGAAGAAACAGCAGGGATCACGGTGATGGTCGTGGATGATTCCATCACCGTACGCAAGGTGACCAGCCGGCTGCTGGAACGGCATAACATGCAGGTGCTTACGGCACGGGATGGTGTCGATGCGATCACCGTCCTGCAGGAAGCCAAACCGGATGTGATGCTCCTCGATATCGAAATGCCACGCATGGATGGCTACGAGTTGGCGCGCCATATTCGCAATACAGCGGAGCTGGCCGATATTCCCATCATCATGATCACCTCCCGTACCGGTGAAAAACATCGCGAGCGGGCCATGGCCCTGGGTGTAAACCGTTACCTGGGCAAGCCCTTCCAGGAAACTGAACTGCTGGAGAACATCTATACCCTGCTGGCGGAGAACAGTGATGCATAGCGTAGAATCTGGCGCAGCGGCAGAGCTGCAGGGACTGCTGATTCCGCAGCGGCAAATGCCTTTGCTGCTCCCGGCTGCTGCCGTCATCGAGATCCTGGGATATCGTGAGATCAGTGAAGGCACGTCCGAGGCCAGTTGGCTGCTGGGGAGCTTCTCCTGGCGCAATCTGGTATTGCCACTGATTTCCATGGAGCGCGTACTTGGGGTGGAAAGGGAAGGCAAGCGAGGGCGGAAACGCATCATCGTGGTGCATGTTTTTTCCGACAAGCTGGAAACCCCTTTCATCGGCATCGAAGCCACGGGTATGCCACGATTGGTCACGCTCAACGAAGAGACGCTTGAGGTGCTCGCCGGCGAAGCCTGGCCGGATGAGTGGCCGATCAGCGACCGGGTAAAGGTGCAGGATGTGGAAGCGCTGATTCCCGACCTGGACCAACTGGGCGAACTGCTACACAAAGTCTCCCCATAGCATCTGGGACGCTGCGATTGCGGCCAGCGGCGCAGTTTCGGTGCGCAGGATTCTGGGCCCCAGACGTATGGCTCTGCAGCCGACCGCAAGTGCGGCCTTTCTTTCCTCTTGGCTGAAGCCCCCCTCTGGTCCGATCAGAAAGCACAACGTCGACTCCGGTTTTTTCAGATCGGCGAGACCGGTTTCTGCTTCCGGATCCATGAACAGGACATTTTCCTCCCGCCGCTCCAGCCAGGTCTGATAGGTTTCCATGGGCTGCAGTTCAGGAAGCCATCGCCGCCCCGATTGTTCACAGGCATTGATGACAATTCCCCGCCAATGCTGCAGGCGTTTTTCCCGACGCTGGGCAGGTAGTTTCACCTGGGTGCGCACGGTAATCAGGGGCGCGATTTCCTGCACCCCGAGTTCCACACTCTTCTGTATGGCGATGTCCATGCGCTCGCCCCGGGAGATTCCCAATGCCAGCTTTATGCGCAGGTCTGGCAAAGGCTCGATAGCCGTCATGGAAGTGATTTGGACAAACACCCCCTTTTTATCGACCTTGAGCAGGTTGCCACGATAATCCCGTCCGTCGAGGCCGTTGAACAGCAGGACTTCCTGCCCGACCTGCATGCGCAATACTTGCCGAATATGGCGGGCGACGCCGGGAGGGAGTTGCAGTTCTGCTCCCACTGTCAGAGGGTGAGGGACCCAGTTACGAGGCAGCCGCACCGTTGGATATCCCAAGTGCAGAACAGATTTCCTTCACGCTTCCGGACTGGTTCATGGTGTAGAAATGCAGTCCCGGTGCGCCGCCATCCAGCAATTGCTGGCACAGTGCGGTGACCACTTCTGCGCCGAAAGCCTGAATGCTGTCCAGGTCGTCTCCATAGGCTTCCAGCCGCTTGCGTATCCAGCGCGGGATTTCTGCGCCGCAGGCGTCCGAAAACCGTGCCAGTGAGCTGTAGTTGGTGATGGGCATGATCCCGGGGACGATGGGAACCTCGATGCCCCGCAGTTTGCAGTCGTCGAGAAAGCGCCAGTAGGCATCGGCATTGTAGAAATACTGGGTGATGGCCCCGTGGGCACCGCTTTCCACCTTGCGTTTGAAATTGTCCAGATCCGCCTGAGCATTTTCTGCCTGGGGGTGAAATTCCGGGTAGGCTGCCACTTCGATGTGGAAGCTGTCACCGAAGTGTTGCCGGATCAGTGCCACCAGTTCGTTGGCGTAATTGAGTTCACCCAGACCGCCCAAGCCTGAACCGGAAGGCAGATCACCACGCAGGGCGACGATGCGATGGATGCCTTGATCATAATAGCGCTTGAGGATGTCCAGGATCTCATCTTTGTCGGTACCGATACAGGACAAATGCGGTGCGGTATCGATGCCCTGTTCGCGCAGCCAGTCGACGGTGGCGAAGGTACGATCCTGGGTCGAGCCGCCAGCACCGTAGGTGACGCTGAAATACTGGGGCGCCAGATGCTGAAGTTCCGTCACCACCTGCTTGAGCTTTTCCATGCCCTTTTCCGTCTTGGGCGGGAACAGTTCAAAGCTGATATCCGGAACTTTGTTTGTGTGTGTATTCATAGTTGAAACGGCTGCCGGATTCGATTATTCGTAAACGGGAATCCGGCAGCCTGCCCTCAGTAGCGGTAATGGTCAGGCTTGTAGGGGCCATTCACGGGAACGCTGATGTAGTCGGCCTGCACCTGCGAGAGTTGGGTGAGGTTGACGCCGATCTTGTCGATATGCAGGCGGGCCACTTCTTCGTCCAGTTTCTTGGGCAGGATATAGACTTCGTTATGGTACTGGCCGGTCTGGTTGAAAAGCTCCATCTGCGCCAGCACCTGGTTGGTGAAGGAGTTGGACATGACGAAGCTGGGGTGACCGGTGGCGCAGCCCAGATTCACCAGACGGCCCTGGGCCAGCAGGATGATGCGCTTGCCGTCGGGGAAGATGATGTGATCCACCTGGGGCTTGATCTCTTCCCACTGGTATTGCTCCAGGCTGGCGACATTGATCTCGTTGTCAAAATGGCCGATGTTGCACACGATGGACTGGTCTTTCATGGCCGCCATGTGGTCATGGTCGATGACATGGAAGTTGCCGGTGGCGGTGACGAAAATATCGCCCTGGGAAGCGGCATCATCCATGGTGACCACGCGATAGCCTTCCATCGCTGCCTGCAGGGCACAGATCGGGTCAATTTCGGTGATCCACACGGTGGCGCCGAGGCCGCGCAGGGACTGGGCGCAGCCCTTGCCCACGTCGCCATAGCCCAGCACCACGGCGATCTTGCCGGCGATCATCACGTCGGTGGCGCGCTTGATGCCGTCCACCAGAGACTCGCGGCAGCCGTACAGGTTGTCGAATTTGGACTTGGTGACCGAGTCGTTGACGTTGAAGGCAGGGAAGGGCAGATCGTTGCTCTCTGCCATCTGGTACAAACGATGCACGCCGGTGGTAGTTTCCTCGGTGACGCCCTTGATGTTTTTCAGGATGTTGGAGTACCAGCCGGGCTGATCGGCTACACGCTGCTTGATGGCGGCGTAGAGAACTTCTTCCTCTTCGCTGGTGGGATTGTCCAGCACGGACAGGTCTTTCTCGGCCTTGGCACCCAGGTTGATGAGCAGGGTGGCATCGCCGCCGTCATCCAGAATCATGTTGGGTGTGCCACCGTCGGCCCAGGCCATGATGCGGTGGGTATAGTCCCAGTATTCCGTGAGGGTTTCGCCCTTGAAGGCGAACACCGGAACACCTTCTGCGGCGATCGCGGCGGCGGCATGATCCTGGGTGGAGTAGATGTTGCACGACGCCCAGCGTACCTCGGCACCCAGTGCGGTCAGGGTTTCAATCAGAACCGCGGTCTGGATGGTCATGTGCAGGGAACCGGCGATGCGGGCGCCCTTCAGGGGCTTGCTATCGCTGTGTTTGTCGCGCAATGCCATCAGGCCGGGCATCTCGGTTTCCGCGATGGCGATTTCCTTGCGTCCCCAGTCGGCCAGGGACAGGTCTGCTACTTTGTAGTCTTCGTTGCTCATGATTCAACCTCTTTGCTATGTCAAATAATGAGCGCCGTTTTTCTGTTGAAACCCATGCCGAGCCTGGCAGGAAGATCCTGTCGCAGCGCTCCTCGGCACAGGTTGAAAATCCTGTGACCAGTTTGTTGGGCACGGTCTTTCAGACCTTTGCCCAACCTACCGGTTGTTTATCAATCGTAGGTCGGGCAAAGCGTAGCGTGCCCGACGATCGAGTTTACAGCCCGGCGTCGGCCTTCAACGCTTCGACCTTGTCGGTGCGTTCCCAGCTGAAAGCGCCGGTTACCTCGTCGTACTCGCGACCAAAGTGCCCGTAGGCGGCGGTCTGGCGATAGATGGGCCTGATCAGATCCAGCATCTGGCTGATACCCCAGGGCGTCAGGTCGAAATGCTTGGCGATCAGCTCCACGATGACCTTGTCTGCGACTTTGCCGGTACCGAAGGTGTTGATGGAAACCGAGGTGGGTTCCGCTACGCCGATGGCATAGGATACCTGAATTTCGCAGCGATCAGCCAGTCCTGCGGCCACGATGTTCTTGGCTACATAGCGCCCGGCGTAAGCGGCGGAGCGATCCACCTTGGAGGGATCCTTGCCGGAGAAGGCGCCGCCCCCATGGCGTGCCGAACCGCCGTAGGTATCGACGATGATCTTGCGTCCGGTGAGTCCACAGTCACCCACGGGGCCACCGATGACGAACTTGCCGGTGGGGTTGATGTGGATGCGGGTGTCCTTGGTGATCCATTCTTCCGGCAGAACAGGCTTGATGATATTTTCCATCACCGCTTCCTGAAGGTCATCCAGTTCGATGTCCGGGTCATGCTGGGTGGACAGCACCACGGCATCCACACCAACGACCTTGCCGTCCTGATAGTGCATGCTCACCTGGCTCTTGGCATCCGGGCGTAGCCAGGGCAGTACCTTGCTCTTGCGCATTTCGGCTTGGCGCTGCACCAGCAAGTGTGAATAAGTCAGCGGGGCAGGCATCAGTACTTCCGTCTCGTTGGTGGCATAGCCGAACATCATGCCCTGGTCGCCGGCGCCCTGTTCTTCGGGTTTTGCCCGATCCACACCCTGAGCGATGTTGCCGGATTGTTTGCCGATGAGTGACATCACCGCACAGGTGCTGCCGTCGAAGCCGACATCTGAGCTGGTGTAGCCGATCTCGCAGATCACCTTGCGTACCAGCTCGTCCAGATCCACCCAGGCTTCCGTGGTAATTTCGCCGGCAACGATGACTGCGCCGGTCTTGACCATGGTTTCACAGGCCACGCGGGCGTGTTGTGGATTGGCATCCTGCTCGAGGATGGCATCCAGTACCGCATCGGATATCTGGTCAGCTACCTTGTCAGGATGGCCTTCGGATACAGACTCGGAAGTAAAAGTAAAATCGCTCATAATTATTGTCCCATGTGCTGCTACTGCGCTTGACCTCCATGGATGGAGGAAATGCTGGAATTGTTCCGAACAATTCCAGCGCCCTGCGCTCGCGGCGTACCGTACATCCTGTACATAGAAAAACCCGTCTTGCGCAGCAAAGACGGGTTTCTCGGCGGTTATTCGCCGGAAGCTCGCTTTAGCTGCATTTGTAGAGCGCCCGCAATCTGAGTTCAAATTGGCGCATGGGCATTGATTATCGTTATCTGCATTGAATTGTCAACTTTTTATTTTGTAGTGCTGTTGTTAAAATAAACGGCTATCGAATTCTGAATCAGAGCGAATGCCCATGGTTTCCCTGCAACCCCCCGTGTGTGATTTTGGCCAGCCTGCCATCGATTTCTCCCTGCCAGGCGTGGATGGCAAGGTCTGGACCCTGGATGATTGCAAAGGCGAAAATGGCTTGCTGGTGATGTTCATCTGCAACCATTGTCCTTATGTGAAGGCGATTCTGGATCGTCTCCTGCGCGATGCCCGGGAGCTGCGCGATCT
>CAZFXI010000023.1:0-33163 GCA_964522855.1 uncultured Sedimenticola sp. | reverse complement strand
CTATCGGGGACTTTAAAAGGAGAATCCATGCGCAAAAGAAAATTAAAGTTTCTGCCTAGCTACTCCTCTAATCTACTGTCAGCTTGGCCAGAATTCCGCTCAAATCTGCAAGTATACCGCCTTCAGTATCTGCTATAGGATAGCTAGCTGGCGGGGTCGACGGATAGTTGGGGATTTGTTCAGCAATCAGATCCAGGTATCGGGACCGGGCCAGATTCCTGAGGAAAACACCAGTGGGAATACGATCCCCCCACTGGCATGCCTTTTCCATGCAGCGGGCTACGCCTGCCTTGATCTGATCTTCACCTGCATTCTCTGAAATGAGTGGATTGTAGCCCTCTTCCTGCAATGAATAGAGCCGGTTTTGGGGAGGATCGAGATCCTTTCCTGCATACCAGTCCCTGGTCTGAAGATCATTGTATCTGGGACAGGGCTGCAGTACATCCAGATAGGAAAGCCCGGGATGTTCAATAGCCTGCACCATAAGTTCTTCCAATTGATGTTTATCATAGGCGTAACCGCGACCAATCCAGGTGTAGCCTGAGGCTGCTGCCAGAATCAGTGGGTTCACACTCTCTTGCAGGTTTTTCTGATGCATACTCTTGGTTTGCTCACCTAAGCCCAAAGTGGGAGAGGGCTGCCCCTTTGTAAGCCCGTAGACGCCGTTATTGAACAGGATATAAGTGAGGTCCAGGTTACGCCGTCCACTGTTGACGAAATGTCCCGCTCCAATTCCAAGCCCATCACCGTCGCCACCAGCTGCGATCACGGTCAGTTCCGGGTTAGCGAGTTTGGCTCCGCTGGCGAAGGGCAGCAACCTCCCGTGCAGAGTGTGTATGCCATAGACGGAAAGGTTATACGGCGTCTTCCCCGAACAACCGATTCCGCCAAATACAGCCACACGATGAGGTGGCAACCCCAAAGCGGCCAAGGCACTTTCCAGTGCCCGCTTGATACCGAAATTTCCGCAGCCGGGACACCAGTCAACAGAATATCCCGAGCTATAGTCCTTTTCGGTGAATGAAGGCTCTATGGTCATTCTCAGTAACTCCGTCACTCATAAGGATTACGCACCACGATGCGTTGTTGCGCAGTACCATCGTGTACGCCTTTTAAGATCTTGTGAAGCGCCTCGCCACTGAAGGGGCGGCCACTGTATTTGACTATCAAATGGTCACAGGTATATCCGGCTTGTTCGCGCATCAGAGCTGCCAGTTGCCCCGAGTAGTTAGATTCTACTACCACGAGGGGAGCAGCTCCGGCAAGAAGGCCTATCAATTCCATAGTGGGAAAAGGCCACAGAATCCTCAACTGTACTAGGCGCGCATTTATGCTATCTGATTTCAGGCGCACCAAGGCATCCAATATCGCCCCTTTGTTCGATCCCCAAGAGACAATTGTCAATGGAGTTTCTGGATCCCCGTATATGCGCAGCTTTTCCTCCACGGGAATCTCATGGGCGGCCCACTCCAGTTTGCGGGCTCGTTTTTCCATCATCTGTTCCCGAATTACCGGATCTTCGTTCACCCGCCCTTCAACCGTATGCTCCACACCCGTAGTCCAGTACTCTCCGCCTGGCTGCCCCAGGAATGGACGCGGAGAGACACCGCTTTCGGTGATGGCAAAACGGGGACAGCGTACATCCTGATCTTCCTGCACCCGATAGTGCTCACCACGTTCGATGCGCACACTCTTCAGATCAAAAGACGGCATTGTTTGAACCGTACTGGTAAGGGCCTTATCCAGCACATGGATCACCGGCATCTGGTAACGCTCGGCGTAGTTGAATGCCTGCGCGGTGTCATAAAAACACTCGCTTGAGTCACCGGATGCCATTACCATGCGCGGGAATTCGCCATGACCGGCGTGGATGGCAAATTGCAGATCACCTTGCTCCGTCCGCGTCGGCATGCCGGTAGAAGGACCGCCGCGTTGGTAGAGGGTGACTACTACGGGGACCTCATTCATTCCCGCCCATCCCAGACCTTCCGCCATCAGGGAAAAACCGGGACCGGAAGTGGCTGTGGCACTACGTGCACCAGTGAGGGCGGCGCCGCAAGCCATTGCGATAGCGGCCAGTTCATCTTCCGTTTGCACTACAAGTGGTCCGCCCTCCTCTCCATTCTTCAATGGCACCCTGCCGTGTTCTTCAAGAAAAGTACTCTCGTCACTTGCAGGACTGATGGGATAGTAGCTTTGGAAACCCATACCAGCGGCCAGTTTCCCCAATGCAACGCTTTGGGTAGCGTTGAGCAGAAGTCTCGGTTCCCCAGCTTTTCCGGCTGGCAGACGCATCTTGCAGGCACCCTGCCCAAACTCCCCCGCTACAAACTCATAAGCAAGGCCCAGTGCCCTTCGGTTCATTGCCAGCACATGGGGGCGATCCGCGAAGGTCTGCTCCAAGGAGCTGAGCAAATGGTTTTGTGGACATTCCAAAAGGGCACAGGAGGCGGCAGTCGCCAAGGTGTTACGTGTCAGCTCTGCTTCCCGCCGCGACACATCCGGATCCTGGGCCAGAATTTTAATCAGCTTTTTATAAGGAATGGCAAACGTCTGCACCCCGGAGTGGCGAATAGATTCAAGAACTCCCGCCGTGCTCGCCTGCAATCCCTGTTCCCGTAAAAGAGCCTGAATGTCCTCCTTGACACGCTGGTCAAGGAAGGTAATGCGCTCAATAGATATATCAGCGTCATCCGCTGCATGGATCAAGCACCCGCTCGGCGACAAAGACCAGGCATGCCGACACAATGTCTCAGCCTCGAAGGCCACAAGTACATCTACAGTCTCAGCATGGGAGGTGACAGGATCAGAACTGACTCGCAGGTCAACATAGCTGTGGCGCCCCATAATATTGGAGTGGTATTCACGGCGTGCATAGACTTCCAGTCCATCCAAGGCACAGGCACGGGCAAACAGAACGACGATGCGATCAATTCCACTGCCTTGCGGACCACCTATACGCCAATTTATGTCTGATCTTTTCATTGGATTGCTGGCTACTGTATCCATGCCCACGTTTTCTGCATGATAAACCAAACAATCTGGGAGAACGCTACTTTTAGTCAAGATGTCACAACCGCTGAGCATACAAAGCTCGAGCCCTGCTTCAGTCTGCTCTATCCCCTGTGATTCTTCTGCTCCTGTGCATTGCTCAGTCCACTTTATAGAGCGTAATATGCATCAGGATCTCCATTGTGCATAGTCGGACTCAGCAAATGGGCTGTGTTTGGGCGGTATTCTGTGCTATTTAGAGAATAGATATTTGTCAGTTGCGAGGAGGAGGTCATCATGACCAACACCAAACAAGAAAGTATGTCCTTCCGCGAAAGCGTGGATCGCATGGTAGACCGTGCGGCCCTGGCCATTGGCCTCGATCCTGATGCGGCAAAGATGATTCAGACCTGTAATGCCGTACTGCAGCTCAAATTTCCCGTAAAACTCACAGACAGGGTAGAGATCTTTACCGGCTGGTGGGCCTCTCACAGCGCCCATCGGCTACCAGCCAAGGGTGGATTGCGTTTTTCACCCATGGTCAACCAGGATGAAATAGAAGCCCTGGCGTCTCTGATGACCTACAAATGCGCCATCGCAGATATTCCATTCGGTGGCGCCAAGGGTGGGTTGATGATAAATCCCCACAACTATACGGAGGATGAACTCCGCGAGATCACCAGGAATTTCACCATGGAGCTGGCCCGCAAAGATTTCATACACCCGGCTACCAATGTACCAGCTCCAGACCTGGGGACCTCTACACGTGAGATGGCCTGGATTGCAGATGCCTATCAGGTCCTGTATCCGGAGGATCTTAACAGGAATGCCTGCGTAACCGGCAAGCCAGTAAACAGGGGCGGTATAGCCGGCCGCACTGAAGCAACCGGCAAGGGCATTCAGTATGCGCTGCAGGAATTTTTTCGTCATCCCGACGTACTGGCCAGTGCTGGCATAAACGGCAACCTGTCCGCCCAGCGTGTAGTGATGCAGGGGCTGGGCAACGTCGGTTTTCATTCGGCAAAATTTCTTTCCGAAGAAGATGGCGTAAAGGTTATTGCAATCATTGAACGGGATGGCGTGATAGTCAATGAGGAGGGCTTGAACGTCCATGACGTCCGGCAGTATCTTGCCGAAACCGGTGGATTGAAAGGCTTCCAGGCCGGTAGCTTCAGTGAAAACGGCACGCAGGCACTTGCAATGGAATGCGATATTCTCATCCCTGCAGCACTCGAATCACAGATCCATGCCGGCAACGCCATGCACATCCAGGCCAAACTAATCGTGGAGGGCGCCAACGGCCCGGTGACCTACGAGGCTGATGAGATTCTGAAAAACCGTGGCATAACTATCCTGCCAGATGTCTATGTCAATGCGGGAGGTGTAACCGTTTCTTATTTCGAATGGACACGAAATATCTCCCACATGCGTTTTGGCCGGCTGCAACGGCTTAACGATGAACTGCGCGGTCAGCACCTGATTGCTGCCATGGAGGCTCTCACAGACCAACAGATGCCAGACCAGCTGAGCAGGGAAATCTCCAGAGGAGCAGGCGAACTGGACCTGGTGCGATCAGGACTGGATGACACCATGCGCATGGCCTTCGAGGATATTCGTGGCGTAATGAAGACCTACCCTGATATAAAAGATTATCGGACAGCTGCTTATGCGCTTGCCATCACCAAAATAGCACAGTCCTATTATGACCTTGATTTGGTCAAGCGACCCATAGATTAAGGCTGCTGAGCCTGTGCAGACACTCATGACAAGACAGACTATGGGCCTGTTTCTAGGGCCGTTGTTGTTTGTGCTGTTTTTACTGCTGCCATTGCCGGCAATGGCATGCCAGTACCCGCCTTGAGAGTGGCAGCAGTGGCAGCTGCACAGCCGTATTGCACTGCACATAATCCAGTTGGTGGATGTAAGTCCCAACCGCATGATACTGGGCCTTATGTCAGCCGCGGCTTTCCTTTCCATGTGGATCAGCAATACGGCGATCACCATGATGATGTTGCCCATCGGACTTGCGGTAATTAAGTCAGCTGCATGCCATGCACAGACAGCAACCAGAGCAGACAGAAATCTATGATCAACATAAGCGTTCCGGACATGCCTTGATGCTGGGCATCGCCTATTCCGCGTCTATTGGCGGAGTTGCCACACTCATCGGTACGCCGCCCAATGCGATCCTCGCCGGGATGGCGGAAAAACTCTACAGCTTGAGTATCAGCTTTACAGGCTGTCTGATATTCGGCCTGCCGCTGTCCCTGGTCATGCTGGCTGCCACCTGATTTTATCTCACCCGTTTGTCCTTCCCCAGCGGAATAACGGCCTTGCCAAGCGCAAAACAGCTCATTAGACGGGAGCTTGCGCAACTAGGCCCGGTTTCCAGGAAAGAAAGATGGGTACCGGCGGTCTTCCTGTCAGTATCCGCTGCCTGGATTGTCCGTGGTCTTATTGACATGCCGGCTCTCAAGATGGTGAGCGGCGCCAGTATAGCCATGGCGGGTGCCCTGCTGTTGTTCATCATCCTCTCAGATTTCCGCAAGCGGGCATTGTAGTCACATTCATCCCCATTCTCGCCGTGTTCTACACGGTCCTCGGGTTTCTTGAGGACTCCGGTTATCTGGCCTGCGCCGCCTACGTCATGGACCGCTTCATGCACTTAACGGGTCTGCACGGCAAGAGTTTCCTTCCGTTGTTCCCGGGGTTTGGGTGTAATGTACCCGCAGTGATGGGTACGCGTATTATCGCATCGCCTCTTCAGCGTCCTTCTCCTGTTGGGAATCGCATTGAGCGCGGGAATAGCCGTCTAGCAATGTGCACAATGGTTGGGGCTTGGAACAAGAGATGCTCAGACAACTACTAAACTTATATAATGGAAAGAGAGACAATGATGGCTTCGGAGCTTTCCTACGAGTCAGGCATCAGTCAGGTACTTATCAAACAGATGCTTGAAGAACTGGTACGCCAAGGCTACTTGCAATCACTAATCCGTGGAGAGGCCACTCCTTGTAATCAATGTCCCGCACACAAAGCATGTTTATTCAGCAATCGGCCACGGATATTCATGCTCACGGCGAAGGGGAATAGAATCGCTGCTAATATTAAGGGAGGCCCTGATTAAGTCTGGGTGAGAGAGATTGAGATTCAGAATTTTCAAGAACAAGGCGAAGATCGCAGCAAATATCGAGCTATTTGCAAGATTTTCAACGAAGTTATTGTGGCTCTCAAATGCTTAGATGCCAGACATGAATTAATCGAGCTGCCCTTAAGTTATTAGCAGAAATTATTTAGGCGTTATCATCTAGGGGAAAACACCATGACCGTAGAGACAATGAGTACTGTTGTACCAACCAAGTATTGGCATAAACTGGAGGATGGCCGGGTACAATGCGATCTCTGTCCCCGCTTCTGCAAGCTGCACGAAGGCAAGCATGGCCTGTGTTTCGTGCGCGCCAATCAAAACGGTCAGGTCGTCCTGACCACCTACGGTCGCTCCAGTGGCTTCTGTGTTGACCCCATCGAGAAGAAGCCACTAAATCATTTCCTTCCAAGCACACCCGTGTTCTCTTTCGGCACCGCCGGATGCAACCTGACATGTAAATTCTGTCAGAACTGGGACATCAGCAAATCCCGCGAGATGGATACCCTGGCCGACGAGGCATCCCCAGAGAAAATCGCAAAGGCTGCAAAGGAATTGGGCTGCCGGAGTGTTGCCTATACCTACAACGACCCGGTCATCTTCATGGAATACGCCATCGACGTGGCCAAGGAATGTCGAAAACACGATATCCGATCTGTAGCAGTCACTGCGGGCTACATCACAGAAGAACCACGCAGGGAGTTCTTCGAATACATGGATGCAGCAAATATCGACCTCAAGGGGTTTACTGAAGATTTCTACAGAAAAATCTGCGGTGGGCATCTACAACCTGTGTTGGATACACTCGAATATGTCAAACATGAAACCGATGTCTGGCTGGAGATCACGACACTACTGATACCCGGGTTGAACGATTCGGATCAAGAACTCGAAGAGATGGCTCAATGGGTAAAAACGAACCTCGGACCGGATGTACCCTGGCACTTTACGGCATTTTATCCAGCCTGGAAGATGCTGGACGTACCGCCAACACCGGAATCAACCCTCACCCGGGCGCGAAAAATCGCCATGAAAGCCGGCATGCGATATGCTTACACTGGCAATGTGAGCGACGAGGCAGGCGGTAGCACATACTGCCATCAGTGTGGAAAGAAGCTCATCGGTCGCAACGCGTACATCATCACCGAATGGCATCTTACAGAAGATAGCCTGTGTGAAGCCTGTGGCACCCCATGTGCGGGGGTATTCGAGGCCGGCCCCGGCACTTGGGGCGCAAGACGACAGCCTGTTCGCATGAAGGACTTTGTCGTCTGAAAAAACTATCTAAGCCGATTCTTATCTGTGGCTATCAATGGAGAATCATTGTGACTTATGTCGTTACTGAAAACTGTATCCGCTGCAAATACACCGATTGCGTGGATGTGTGTCCCGTAGATGCCTTTCACGAGGGGCCGAACTTCCTGGTGATTAACCCCAATGAATGTATTGACTGTGATGTTTGTGTGCCAGAGTGTCCGGTAGAAGCTATTTTTGTAGATACGGAGTTGCCACCTGAGCAAGAGAAATTCATTGAAATCAACGCAGATATGGCCAAACAATGCCCGGTGATTACGGAGAAAAAGTCCCCGCTTCCTGATGCCGATAAATGGAGTGAAGTTAAAGAAAAATTGCAGTACCTGGAACATTGTGGATGATGTACCTTTGCAAATAATGAATAGTATCGCGTAGCTTATCCCTACCAAAAACCTCATCCGTATTGATTCCATTGAAATTTTGTCATGGGTTGTTGTAGGCTTCTGGAATAAAAACCGTCACCCTTCCCTTCCTGTCTACCCTGCTCGGACTGTTAAACGGACAATAACTGTGTTTCTTACCTATTGGCGCAAAAGCACCATACTTGCCATACTTTTCAGGGACTTTTCCTGTCTGATTGAGGGACTGGATAAAACCATTCTGTTTGATACGGGTAGCAATGGCGATATCTTGCTCGCAAACATGCAGCGCCTTGGCCTGGATCCAGAAGATGTAGATGCGGTGGTGCTTTCTCATATCGACGCGGACCACACCGGTGGGCTCGGCGCGTTTCTGGCGCACAATCCTGACGTCACCGTGTATATGCCTGAATCGCTCCCGGCATCATTCCAGCGAGGACGATAGAGGGAGGCATGACATCAATACTGGAAAAAGGTGGTGGAACATTCGAAGGCATTAAACTGCTTCTGTGTGAGAATCCCTTACCCCCCCTCGAAGAGGCAATTGCTGCCGCGCAGGCCGAGGTACCACGGAGCAATTACTACACGGAACCTTTCTCGAAACCGTTGCGCCAATTTATCGCCAACAATATTGGCGTTCCGGAGCGGCTGGTCCACATCAACGCAGGATCGGAGCTCATCCTGCGGCAGCTTTTCGACCGGTTGGGTCAACGCGTGCATTTGCTCACGCCCACCTACCCCCTTTTCCCTGAGATCGCCGAGAGATATACTGAGACCCGGCTGCTCGCGGAAAACGATTTCGCTTTTGACCTGACGGATCTGGTGATCCCTGATGGCACTACGCTCGCCGTAATCGTCAATCCTAACAATCCCAACGGCGGCACCTTTGACATGGCGCCTCTACCAGACCTGCTCGACAGGCATCCTGAGACACACTTCCTGGTGGACGAGGCCTTCATAGGCCTTGCCGGTCACAGCGTCGCCCATTTGGTACCCCAATATTCGAATCTGCTGGTCACCCGGACGCTTTCAAAGGCTCACAGCCTGGCGGGCTTCCGCGTGGGCTATGCCATCCTCCCCGAGGACTTGGCCGATGGCCTCAACACAAGCAACGATGCCTATCCGTTGGCGCGGCCCAGTCAGGCTGCAGCACTCGCCACCTTGAAACACGAAGACAAGATCCACGATCGGGCAACCAAGTTGCTTGCCTGGGCGCAAAACCTGGCCACTGAACTCCGAAAACTCGGGGTAAGGACCTTTCCAACCCAGACCTACTTCTTCCTCGCCGACTTTACGCCCCACGATGCAACCAAGCTGGCCGAAAGGCTTCGGGAACATCGCATCTTCCTCAAGCCGTTAGGTGATCCAACCCTCGGCCCCGGCTTCATGCGGGTAACTACCGCGCTTCCCAACGACAATATACGCGTCGTTCAAGCCCTGCGTGAGCTACTCTAACCATGCCGATAACGGCGCCTTTCGAGGCCCATCATCGCCGCTATGACGACTGGTTCGAGCGCCACGCAGCGGCCTACCAGTCGGAATTGCTGGCAGTCCGCGCCCTGCTACCATGGCGTGGCTTGGGCCTGGCCATTGGTGTCGGCACCGGGCGCTTTGCCGCACCGCTAGGTGTGCAGGTGGGCCTTGACCCAGCACGCGAGGTGCTGGCCTACGCAGCAAAAAGAGGCGTCCTGGTAGTACAAGGGATCGCCGAAGCATCGCCTTTTTCGAACAGCAGCTTCGACTACATACTGAGCGTTACTACTATCTGCTTTGTGGACGACGCCACCGCCATGTTGAAAGAGGCATGCCGCGTCCTGAAACCGGGCGGTGAGCTGGTAATCGGCTTTATCGACCAGACCAGTGACCTCGGTCAACACTATCTGGCGCATCAGGCCGAGAATGTATTTTACCGTGAGGCGACATTCTACTCTGCCGATGAAGTGGGGCAGCTATTGCGCGACACAGGCTTTACCGAGCCTATCTGGGTGCAGACCTTGTCGAAAACGCTGGATGAGACCCGTGAGATCGAAGCCTTGCACACTGATCGTGGTCAGGGAGCTTTTGTGGTGGTTAAGGTAAAACGGCCATAGAGGTCGGCCACAGTTTCGCTTGCAATCGACCCTTTGGAAAAACAAATAAGAGCACCATATTCAGCCAATATTGCTTGCAGTCCAAGTCTGACACCATCTGCGGCTGTAAACAATCAGGCTCTTGGAGAAGATAACATGGAAAACACATTCTGGATGGCACTGGGTGCCAGCTCACTGGCAGCAGTGGTGACGACGATTGGCATTTACACCATTCGCCATTTCGAAGCATGAGGCCGAAAATACAGTATCTATTTCATCTGTTTCGCCGCTGGTGTGCTGATTTCTGTGTCCTTCCTGCATATCATCCCGAAATCCTTCGAGATGAATGCCAATGCCCCCATCTATTTGCTTTCCGGGTTTGTCTTGTTGCATCTTTTCAACCGGTTTATCACTGCCTTCGTCTGCGAGCGGGACCCGGATTCCCAGTACGGTATTGGACTGGCACCCATGTTCGGCATCGGACTTCATTCGTTCATTGATGGCTTCATCTACTCCATCACGTTTACCGTCAGCATTTTTACCGGCGCGCTGGCCGCCACCGGCATGGTGCTGAATGAAATCCGCGGCACAATATACTTTTCTGCTGTTAGACGACAATTATCTTGGCCGGTTGAGTGTAAGGCCTCACAAGTATTTTTTTACCCACAATAGTCAGCGCTGAAGGCATACAGCGGCGGAGTACCGCAAAGCGCAATGGAAGCTAGCCAGCAGTGTGGCGGATGTGATGTTCCGAGTTGTTATTCCCGTTCTTCTATCCAGTGCATCTGGATGGCTTCGAGAATTTTCTCGCCAGTCTTTTCCGGGGCATCGTCAAATTCTGGCAGGGCCAGCACCCAGTTGCGCAGGTCAACAAAGTTGATTTTCGTGGGATCGACATCCGGATGCGTCTCATCCAGTTCGATGGCAATATCGAGTACATCTGTCCAGCGCAAGCTCATCAGTGATTCTCCGATACCTGGTTGATGGTGTATTTGGGAATCTCGACCACGAGATCCTCTTCCCCTATTGCAGCCTGGCAGCTCAGCCGTGATTCCGGCTCCAGTCCCCAGGCCTTGTCGAGCAGATCTTCCTCGTCTTCGCTGGCTTCGTTCAGTGAATCAAAACCCTCGCGCACGATGACATGGCAGGTGGTGCAGGCACAGGACTTCTCACAGGCGTGCTCGATTTCGATGCCATGCTCCTGCGCTGCATCGCAGATGGTGGTGCCGGGCTCGGCTTCGATGACTGCGCCTTCGGGGCAGATTTCCTCGTTTGGAAGGAAGATGATCTGGGGCATTGATTCTGATCCTGCTATTCGAATTCGTTTATATTGTGGCCGGCCATGGCTTCCTGGATGCCGCTGTTCATGCGCCGCTCCACGTAAAACTCGCAGACGCTTTCCACCTGTTTTGCCTCCGCATCGATGGCGCTGGCATCATCCGCAGCAATGGCGTCCACCAGTTGTTGCAGCGCAACATCGATGGGCTGACGTTCTTCGGCACTGAGCAGTTGCTCACCGTCCTTGGACAACGCCGCCTGCAGCGCCTCGACCACGCGCAGGCCTTCCACCCGGGCTTCCGCCAGTTTGCGCTCTTCCATGTCTTCTTCTGCGTGTTCGAAGGATGCCTGCAGCATGCCGGTGATCTCTTCATCGCTGAGGCCGTAGGAAGGCTTGACCGTGACGCTGGCCTTGACACCCTGACTGAGCTCTTCCGCTTCCACATTCAACAGGCCATCGGCATCTACAGAAAAGGTCACGCGGATGCGTGCTGCACCCGCTACCATGGGTGGAATGCCGCGTAGCTCGAAGCGTGCCAGGGAACGGCAATGCACCACCATTTCACGCTCGCCCTGCACCACATGCACCGCCATGGCAGTCTGGCCATCCTTGAAAGTGGTGAACTCCTGAGCACGGGCCACCGGTATGGTGGTATTGCGCGGGATGACCTTCTCCACCAGCCCGCCCATGGTTTCCAGGCCTAGTGACAGGGGGGTGACATCCAGCAGCAGTATTTCATCCTCGGGCTTGTTGCCTGCGAGCACATCTGCCTGAATGGCGGCGCCCAAGGCCACTACCCGGTCGGGATCGATATCCACCAGCACGGGTCGCCGGAAAAATTCGCTCACTTTTTCACGCACCCTGGGCATACGGGTGGAGCCACCCACCATGACCACTTCCTGCACTTCATCGGTGTCAACGCCCGCATCCCGCAACGCACGACGGCAGGCACTGATGGTCTTGCGTATCAGCGGATCGACCAGGATATTGAATGTTTCTCTATCCAGCTGCCCCCGCCAGCGGCCATCACCCGGGATGGCGATATCCAACTCGATGCTATCGGCATCACTCAACGCTTCCTTGGCATTGCGCGCATCCAGCATCAGTTGACGCAAGGTGTAATGATCTGCGTCATCGTCGATACCTGCCTGCTGCATGATCCATTCGGCAACTGCCTGATCGAAATCATCACCCCCGAGAGCGGAATCCCCACCGGTGGACATAACCTCGAACACGCCTTTGTGCAGACGCAGGATGGAGATGTCGAAGGTGCCACCGCCCAGGTCAAAAATGGCATGGATGCCATCGGCGCCACGATCCAGCCCGTAGGCTACAGCCGCTGCGGTAGGTTCGTTGAGCAAACGGAACACATGCAGTCCGGCAAGGCGGGCAGCATCCTTGGTGGCCTGACGCTGGGCATCGTCGAAATAGGCGGGAACGGTAATCACCGCACCACTGAGTCCCCCCCCCAGCGTATCTTCTGCACGCTTCGCCAACTCCTTGAGAATTTCCGCAGATACTTCGATGGGACTGACATCGCCGGCCACGGTGCGGATGCGCGGCACGCTGCTTTCCTGCTGTACGAATTCATAGGGCAGGCCCTTGCCCAGGGATTTGATATCGGCTACGGGGCGGCCGATGAGCCGTTTGGCGGAAGCAATCGTATTCAAGGGGTCATGGGGGGCCTGCTCCCGTGCCATGTAGCCAACATCCACCGCTTCTGTCGTGTAGTGCACCACCGATGGCAGCAGGTGTCTGCCCTGTGCATCGGGCAGTGTCTCTGCCTGCCCGCTGCGCACGGTCGCCACCAGGGAATTGGTGGTACCCAGATCGATACCCGCCGCCAGCTTGTGTTGATGGGGCGCCGCCGCCTGACCAGGTTCTGCGATCTGCAACAGCGCCATCAGTACATATCCTCGAGTTCGGCTTCCAGCGCCTCGGTTTCGGAGAGCAACTTGTTGAGAAACTGCATCTTGCGGACGGCTTCCCTGGCCGCCTCCAGATTGGTTGGACTGGGATCTTCGAACTGGATGGCCATTTGTGCGATCAGCTTTTTGATGCTGGCGCCGATGCGCCCCATGAGGTCATCAAGCACGGATTCCGGGTCATCGGCATGGCGTACCTGCTCCAGTTCCTCACGCAATTGCAGCTGCTCCATGAGAAAAGCAGTATCGCGGGTGGTTTCCTTTTCTGCCTGCATGTCTATGCCGTGCAGGGAAAGCAGATATTGCGCTCGGGTAACGGGATTCTTGAGGGTTTCGTAGGCTTCGTTGATGCGGGTAGCCTGTTGCAGGGAAAGACGCTGTTCCTGCTCTGTGCCATTGGCATACCGGTCTGGATGCACCACTCGCTGTAGGTCACGATAGCGTTCTGCCAGCGCAGCGCCATCGATGATGAAATCCACGGGCAGACCAAACAGCTCAAAATAGTTTTTGGAAAGATTGAACATGGATGGCCCGGAATCTGGTGGATCTATACGGTGAAACTTTCGCCACAGCCACAGGAGGCTTTGGCATTTGGATTGTTGAACTTGAAGCCTTCGTTCAGCCCTTCCTTGCCGTAATCCACTTCCGTGCCGTCCAGATACAGCAGGCTTTTCCTGTCCACGATGAGTTTTACGCCGTGGTCTTCGAAGACCACATCGTTTTCCTCATTCAGTTCGTCCACGAACTCGATGACATAGGCCATACCGGAACAGCCGGAGGTCTTCACCGCGAGTCGCACGCCCACGCCCTTGCCGCGGTTGTCGAGGAACGCCTTGACCCGCTGGGCAGCCGTTTCGGTCAGGGAGATGCCCATCGCACTAGCCCTGCTTGGAAGAAAAGTCTTCGATGGCCGCCTTGATGGCGTCCTCGGCCAGCACCGAACAATGCACCTTCACCGGCGGCAGCGCCAGCTCTTCGGCAATGTCGGTATTCTTGATCTGTTGTGCCTCTTCCAGGGTCTTGCCCTTCACCCACTCAGTGAGCAGGGAACTGGAGGCGATGGCAGAACCGCAGCCATAGGTCTTGAACTTGGCATCCTTGATCACGCCATCGTCACCCACCTCGATCTGCAGACGCATGACATCACCACAGGCGGGAGCACCTACCATGCCGGTGCCGACATTCTTTGCCGCGTCGTCCATCTGGCCGACGTTGCGGGGGTTTTCATAATGATCGATTACCTTGTCACTGTAAGCCATAACTGATTCCTCTCAATGAGCTGCCCATTGTACCGACTTCAGATCGATACCGGCCTTGTACATATCCCACAAGGGAGATAAGTCACGTAATCTCTGAACTTGTTCGCGCAACTTACTAATTACATAGTCTATTTCTTCCTCAGTTGTGTACCGACCCAAGGTAAAGCGCAGGGAGCTGTGCGCCAGCTCGTCCTCACGTCCCAGGGCCCGCAGCACGTAGCTTGGCTCGAGGCTGGCCGAAGTACAGGCGGAGCCGGAAGACACGGCCATATCCTTGAGGGCCATCATCAGGCTTTCACCCTCGACAAAATTGAAGCTGATATTCAAGTTACCGGCGATACGCTGCTCCAGGTCGCCATTGATGTAGACCTCCTCCATGTCCTTGAGCCCGTCCCAAAGCCGATTGCGTAACGCCAGGAGACGCGCATTGTCCTCGGCCATTTCCGCTTTGGCGATACGGAAGGCCTCGCCCATGCCGACGATCTGGTGAGTCGCCAGGGTACCCGAACGCAAGCCGCGTTCATGGCCACCACCGTGCATCTGCGCTTCCAGGCGCACCCGGGGCTTGCGCCGCACATAGAGTGCGCCCATGCCCTTGGGGCCATAGATCTTGTGCGCCGAAAAACTCATCAGATCCACCGGCAGCGCCTGCACATCAATCTCGACTTTACCTGCGCTTTGAGCTCCATCAACATGAAATATTACTTTATTTTCTCGACATATCTCACCGATAGCAGCAATATCCTGGATCACACCGATCTCGTTGTTCACGTGCATCACCGAGGCCAGGATGGTGTCCTCGCGCAGGGCTTCGCGGAAGGTATCCAGGTCCAACAGACCATTGGGGCGCACGTCCAAATAGGTGACTTCGTAACCCTCTCTTTCGAGCTGACGGCAGGTGTCCAGGACCGCCTTGTGCTCGGTCTTGACGGTAACGATGTGTTTGCCACGCTTATGATAGAAATGGGCAGCCCCCTTGATCGCCAGATTGTCGGATTCGGTGGCACCGGAGGTCCAGACGATCTCCCGGGGATCGGCATTGATCAGCGCCGCGACATGCTCTCTGGCTTCATCTGCCAGCTTCTCGGCTTCCCAGCCAAAGGGGTGACTGCGGGAAGCGGGGTTGCCAAAAACGCCATCCAGGGTCAGGCAATGACACATTTTCTCCGCAACCCGCTCATCTACCGGTGTTGTCGCAGAATAATCAAGATAAATTGGAAGTTTCATTCATTGCTCCGGAATTCTTCTGCCCTCGGGCTTCACGAACGGGTTGCTATCGTCAGGTTCAGTTGTTGTGACTTGGCCACCTTATTCTTCTTGGCTAGTTGCTTGTCCAGCAGATCTTGCAGGCTGATGCTGCTCAGATAGTCGTAGATACTGTCGCTCAAATCCTGCCACAGTTCATGGGTCAGGCAGCGCTTGTCTCCACCATGGCAATTGCCGTTACCACCACAGGCCGTTGAATCCAGGCGCTCATCCACTGCGGTAATCACGCCGGCTACATCGATGCGTTCTGGCTCCAGTCCCAGACGATAGCCGCCACCCGGACCACGGGTGCTGTTGACCAGTTCCCGCTTGCGCAGTCGGGCGAACAATTGCTCCAGATACGACAGGGAAATATCCTGCCTGTCGGCAATATCTGCCAGGCTTACCGGACCTTCCTGCGCATGCAGCGCCAAGTCCAGCATTGCCGTTACCGCATATCGTCCTTTTGTGGTCAGTCTCACGCGTCGATTCCCGGATTCATTGTCTGGGCGCAACTATACATTACCGACTATTTTAGTCAAGTATTAGCACTGGCTGAAATAGTAGATACGCTAGCTACCGAGAAGCGTCTGACTTGCCTGAATTCGTCGCATCTACCTCCTCTTCTCCCAGACGATTGAGCTCATCTGCGGTGGACACGATCTCACAGGAAGTGAGTTCGGGCAGGTTTACCTCTTCTTCGGTGTAACCCATACTCTTCAACACCTCACACATGCTGGACATTTTCGACTCCAGCACATGCACATGATCCAGCATGCAATTAATGGCGTTAGCCACAGGATCCGGCGCATCTTCTGTCGCGCCATAGGCATCGAATCCCATCTTCCGCGCCAGCTTTTCACGATGGGCGGTATCCTTGACCGTGCGTCGCTCCACCAGTCGACCGGGAATACCCACCACAGTGGCGTTGGATGGCACAGGTTTGACCACCACGGCGTTGGATCCGATTCTGGCACCATCGCCAATATCGATAGGCCCCAGTACCTTGGCGCCGGCACCCACCACCACATCATTGCCCAGGGTCGGGTGACGCTTGCCCTTCTCCCAGCTGGTCCCCCCCAACGTAACCCCGTGGTAAAGCGTGCAGTCATCACCGATGATGGCCGTCTCGCCAATCACAACCCCCATGCCATGATCGATGAAGAAGCGTCGCCCGATGGTGGCGCCGGGATGAATCTCGATCCCGGTCAGCCAGCGGGCAAGGTTCGATACCGCCCGTCCCAACCATTTCAGGTCGCGCCTCCACAAACCATGCGCCAGGCGATGCACCATCACCGCATGCAAGCCCGGATAGGTAGTCAGCACTTCAAAGGTATTGCGTGCAGCGGGATCACGGTCGAAGACAGACTGTATGTCCTCACGCAGACGATCAAACATGGTGTAGTACCGCATAGCCAGAAATATCCGACTATTTTACTCCATTTTATTGCCGACCCATAGCGACAAACGCTCAACCATGTCTATGGCGAGCAGGTCATCAGTTTCACTTCGTCGACAAAGATGTTGCTGACATTGCTGTTAGTAGAAAACGTGCTGCTGCGCAGCTGCAGGGTGTGCTGTGCGCCATTGGCAAAAGTTGAAACATCCACCAGCTGTTGCGTGTAGTTCCCATTACCACACAGCGGCGAACTGCCATCTACCCGAAAAACTTCGGTACCGTCTATTTCTACCACCAGGAAATCATTCGGAGAATCACAGGCAGCGAGCCTGAGCTGAAATTGCAGTTGTGCACTTCCGGTTGGAATGGTCACCTGTTGAGATACGGCACCGTGCTCTTCTGCCAGAACGCCTCCAAGCCAAACCCACCAGGCTCCCGAAAAGGCCAGGTTATTGTTGTTGGTATCGCAACTGGCATCACATAGCGGCGATCCGAAATTCGTTGATGATTCAGCCCAGTTGGGATTGGGCTTGCCCGCTTCGAACCCGCCGTCCACGATCACGTCGGCATCCGGCGTGCAGGTTGGTGGTGGAGCTGCGGGATTGTCCACAGAAAAAACGCCTCTTACAAAGAAATTATTCCCCAATGAAACTGCTGGCGCCCGAAAGCGGATGTTTGCACCTTGATCGATACCACCGTTAGCGGCCGTGATCCTGGTCGTGACTTTACATTCCCTGTCTTCACCGGAGTTGAAAACTCTTGCGCTAAGATCCACGCTTACTCCATCCCCGGAACAATCTCCTCCACCACCTCCCCCGGTCACCGATCCGCTGATCGTCCAGCCGATATCGCGGAAAAGCTGGTATGTCACCACATCGGCCAGATCAGGCGTGGCAAAAGGTTCCATCAGTTCATTGGGTGACAAGGCCGTGTCCCAGTGAGAAACGGACGATCCCGCATCCACCTGGGCGGGGGCATACATCTGGATGTGATTGGAAGCACCAACACCGGCAGTCAACGGCGCACTGCCTGCTACCGCATTGACTCCGGTCCAATGCAGATCACCCGTATCCGTGGAGGAGGTCACACGCTGCTGATCCGTCATTGCCGGCCATTTAAGCCCCAAAGAATGATCTTCCAGATGCACCTCGAAGGCATCCGGAAACCCGCTCAACTCCTCGCCGGTAGGAGGAAGGGGTGGATTGGCGCCGGGATCACCCGCCACATCCACCAGTGTCAGAAAACCCAGGCCATGTGCCATCTCATGCAGAAGCACGCCAAAAAAACCCTGAGTACCCACTGGTGCAGGCGTGCCAATGCCATACCACCAGTCGACCCCATTCAGGCAGTCGTTGTTGAAATCGACATCACTGTTGAAAGTGGCTGAAACATCAGGATTGGCATCATCCAGGTCGCTACCGGCGAGACTATCCGCGAGTGCTTGTGGATACCAGGTATCAGCGAGTGGCGCACCTGTAAAATTACGCCAGTAGCTTGTCGGGCCTGCATGGCCCAGCACGGCACTGGTGGCATCACAACTCAGGGGATCAAACTGCATGCCGACACGAATCTCCACCGTGCTGGTGAGAATCGCCCCCCAGGCATTCGCTGCCGCCTGCGCAGTATTCAGGCGTTGCGCTCCCAGGGTCGTTGCGGAATTTCCCGGCACGGCTGAAACCGGCGTGGGATCGTTGAAACCCTCATTGGCCCCGTCGTTGTTCACGATAGTGATCGTAGCTGCAGATAGCGCAGTTGACAGAAACAGCAGTGACGCAGCAACACACCCAAAACAGCCGTTTTTCATCTTGTTCATGGCCATGCCCCGCTACTTTCGCAGGTCTGTCTGCGTGCGGGACGATGCAGGATGCCCTGCTGCTGCCGCATCGTTACTGTGCGTTACAGAGACTTCCCCGGCAGCATTCACGGTCGCAAATACATTGCTTTGAAATCGCCCCTGAAGGTCCAGCTTGACGCCTTTTCCTGGAATCACTTCCTCATAAAACCCTTCATGGGAAGTGCTGGAAGCATTTCGTTCTTCCTCACTCAGCGACAAGGCCTGGCGCGGCCTGGTGTCAGGAGGACGCGAGGTCAGCTGGCCCGTTTCCGGATCTATAAAAGCCCTCATGCCACCTTGAAATGGCAATCGGGTTGTCGTTGCAGGCACCTGATTTTTCTGGTTTTCAACAGTTTCGGCGGCAGTATCCGGTTCCGCAAGCCCCATTCCCGTCCAGAATAGCAGGCTACAGGCAATCGAGAAGCTTGCCCCTTCTTTTTTGAATGCCATGAAATACTCCTCTGCGTAATTGTTGATAACAGCCAATGCACAACGGTGTATAAACTATAGTACAAATACCGCATAAAGCAATTTCCATATCCCGGGAAAACATCAGACCAGGATGCTACTTTGAAGAAGTATCACCCGCGTCCAGCATCCTCCAACCGCCCTCTCAGGTGTATCGCTTCTTCCTCTGCCTGCAGCCCGACCACATGTACATCGATATTGACATAACCATCGACAACACATTCAGCGAGTTGCATGGACAAGCGAATCCTCTGCGCCAACGATTCGGCCTGACTGATATCTGTGTTCGGCAACACCACCCAGAACACCTGTTCCTGCCAGCGGGCCATGGCGTCACCCTTGCGTAGCACTGCGCGGATAAACTCAGCCGCTTTGCGTATTATTCTGGCCTGATCCTGCCAGTTCATTGCCTGTTTCCCGGCGCTGTTGTGAACCACCTCCAGGCTCATCAGGCTCAATTGCTCTGCATGGCGATTGGCCTTGTCCACAGCAAACTTCAGCAAGTCTACAAAATAGGTCGCATTGTAAGCCCCAGACAATTCATCTTTTATTCGCGGGCGAACGCTTTCAATTTGCGTTATCACATCACCCATGATGAGGGTCAGATTCTCAAACAATCTGGATGAAATTCTTGGGTATGCCCTTGCTATCCTGTGGATGTCTTTCCAACTCAATGCGAGAGTACGTGACGGCCGAATCGCAACCACATCCGTGCTGCGTTGGCGGGTGCGCATGAGTGCCGTGACCCCGAATACATCACCTGCCCGCAACGTGCGTATCTGCTGGGTGGAGCCATCGATCTGGGTTCGCCAGATTTCTGCCTCACCTTCGAGCAATACCCGCATGTATTGTGCACCTTGCCCTTGCAGGAATATCGCTTCATCCTGACGAAACTGCTGCAGCCGACTCAGTGCAAGTATCTTTTTTACCTGCCAGTTGCGCATGCCGCCAAACAAGGGGCAATTGTCTATTACCTGTTTGCGGACTTTTACGGAAAGCAGATCCCAGACACTCAGCAGGTGACTGTGCCAAAGTAACAATGGCAGGATGAAAAAGGTGCTGATCAACGCCAGCAGCATGACCAGCGCGCTCAACAGGCCAAACCGAGCAACAGGCGGGAAGCCAGACAGCGATAAGGTGGCAAAGCCCATGGCGAGCGCGATTGCAGTAGCAATGATAGGCGCCGCCTCCCGAGACACCACGCATTCCAGAACCTTGCCAGACAGCTTTGCGCAATATTGATAGCGCACGATGAAATGCATGCTGTGATCGACCGCTATACCCATGGCAATGGCCGCTACCATGGCGGTGCCCGTATCCAGAGCTATATCCAGATAGCCCATAACACCAAACAGCGTGATAATTGGAAACAGATTGGCGAGCACCGCCACCATTCCGGCCTTGAACTGCATGAACAGGAACGACACCAGCAGGAAAATCACCAGCATCATCAATGCCAGGGAACGCGCCTGACCATCTGCCATATAGTCAACTGCCCTGTTATTCAGATAACTCTCTCCGGTAACCTGCACCGAGAGATCAGGTGCCATGGATTGTCTGGCATAGGCCAGGATCTGGGCCACTGCCTGATTCAGCTCCCGTGATGAACCGATGTTGTGACGTACCATAATGCGTGCGCGAGCGAAGTCCTTCGATACAAAGGGCTTCAATACCTTTTGATCCAGCATCAGAGCGTATGCCCTTACCACCTCATCCCTATCCGGCAAGTACGGTGCCACAGGTTTTTCAGTGTCCGTACCGCTGTGAACGACGCCAATGAAATCGGCCAGAGAATAGCTGCTGTCGAATTTTCCATTGAGTTCGAGGAATTTCTGCAGTGATTGCAGTTGCTCCAGATTGCTGATCTGAAGAAAAGCTTCTGCGGGACCACTAACAACCACCGAAAGCGTCTGCATGCCTGACAACTCTGCATGCAGTATCCTTGCATAGCGGGCAAATGCTGATTGCTCACTGAAGTGATCCATCACATTGTTGTTGACCCGCAGATGCAGTGCACCGTATCCGGCCATCACTGTCAGCAACAACAGGCTGATACCGACTTGCAACCGATGTCGCTTGATGTATTTGAGAACAACAAGCGCAACACGAGCAAAAATATCCGGCGTACCGTTCTCATGACGACTGCTGTACCGGGTGCCAAACAGCTTCAGCAATGCCGGCACCAGCAGCACCGTCGCAATGAAGTTGAAAGCAAGCGCGGTGGAAGCGATCAGCCCAAACTGTCGCAACAAAGCCAGGTCATTGAGCGCAATCGAGAGAAATCCAAAATACGTGGTAATAAAGGTCAGCGTAATGGCGATCCCCATGTTTCGGGTCATCAGTTGCAACGCCTTGCGGGGCTTTTTCCCCTTGCGGATGCCTGACTGGTATTCCGTCAGCAAATGGATGTCTTCCGTGGAGCCGATGATGATCAGCAAGGCCGGAATAATGGAGGTCATGATATTCACGGGGATGCCCGATGCGGCCATCAGGCCCAGCGTCCATAGAATACTCACCCCCGCCGTTGCCAGCGGTATGACAGCGACCAGTAGTTGACGCAGAGCAACCATCAGCGTGATCACCAACATCAGCAAAGCCAACGGCACGATGGTGGTCTGGTCCTGCCGAATACGCTGGGAAATGCCGGTACGTATAGACGGATCACCCACATGGAAAACGGTCTGCAGCTTGCTTTGCAGGGGTAGCAATGCCTCATCCAGCATCTGTGAGGCCGCCTGATCAAATCCCTGTTGTTGACTCCCCACATCGAAATAGACATTGATAGCCATGGCCGTGCCATCGAGCGACAACAGATTTCTGGCGATCAGGGTATTGCGCAGCGCAGCCAGTCGAATGCTTTCCGCCTCGACGGGCGTTGCAGGTATGCTGCTGAGGTATGGATCGGTATAGATATAGCCGTCTATGGTACGCAGATAACGGCGTGAGAAAAGGCTGTCGGTACGTTGCACCCATTGGGAGGCATTGATCCGGTTGACTGCATCCCTGACGGCAGAGAGCTTTTCCTGCTGAAACAAGTCAGGATCCTGCACATAGACAATGCTGATGTTCTCTGTGCCGAAGTCGTCCAGCATCTGCTGGTAAAAGACACGCGCCGGGTCGTCTTCCACCATCATGCCCTCAGCCGAAATTTCCATTTTCAGCTTGGGTAGCTGTAGCGCTGCCAACACAGATGCCAGCAACACCAGCAGCAACACCAGCCATGGCCGGTGTGCGGCAAAAAGCATCAATTTACCCATGTCATCCTTCCTGGACTACACCTGTAATGGAGCTACCCCTGATCACCGGTTCCAAAACCATGAACCTGATCTTTCCCTGGCAGTTCCTGAATTTTTAATCTGAACGGGCGTGAAACAGGTACTTTCCACCCACTCACAAGTTTTATCTTATTATTTTGACTATAATAAAAAAATGCCCTGCTTGCCGCATCTGGACAAACCCCCTCGATGAGCAACCCCACTCTAGCAGCGCTTCTTGCTTATGGTGTAATTATCTTTTCTAATCACCCGACCGATTTGGCTAATCCGGATGAAATCAAACAGCGGCAGGTCCAAACATCATGTCTAAATGCTTTTCCCTGAGCAGGGAAAACCCCCTGCCATTTAACGGCTTCCAGCACAGCTGCATCGATCAGACTCTGAGGGAAGCTTTCATTCAGGATTGCCCAACCTGTAAAACGGGCTGACATAGCGTGTTTTCTGTGTTTTCTGCACTGATCCCGGTATTTCTTATCCTGTTACTGGGCGTATTCCTCAAGCGTTTACCCCTGTTTGATGCTGCCGCCTGGCGAAGTTTCGAGACGCTTTGCTATTTCGTGCTCTTCCCGGTGCTGCTGATCAAGACCCTGGCCACGGCAGATCTGGGCAGCGCACAGATCCTGGGATTTTCCAGCGCATTGCTTTTTGCCATCCTGTGCATGAGTGCCCTGCTGCTATTGGCTTATCCGTTGTTGCATCGTTCGTTCGGTCTCGATGCCGCCGCTTTCAGCAGTATTTTTCAGGGCGCTACACGCTGGCATGGCTTCATCGCCCTGTCGATCGTGGGCCTGCTGTTTGGCGACGAAGGCGTTACCTATATGGCAATCATCATGGCGGTGATCATTCCACCGCTCAACATCATCAACGTGTCGGTGCTGGCACACTTTGGTTCCGGCAGCAGCAACTTGAAACTGGTACTTGAAAAATTGTTGCGCAACCCCTTCATCATCGCGTGCGCAATCGGTGCATTCCTGAACCTTTCCGGCATTGGCCTCTCAGGGCCACTCTACGATGTTTTTAATGTTCTGGGCGGTGGAGCGCTGGGTCTTGGCTTGCTGACGGTAGGTGCGGGATTGAACATTCACAGGGTGCTGGAGGATCGTGCCCTGGTTGGTATTGGTGCCTTGCTACGACTGCTGGGAATGCCAGCATTGATGTTTCTTGGTTGCTACCTGTTCGATATCCAAGGCATGCCGCGCATGGTCGCGGTGATCGCCGCTGCGGTGCCAACCGCTGCGTCTTCCTTTATTCTTGCCAGACAAATGGGCGGAGATGCCTCACTCATGGCCAACCTGATTACCGTACAGGTCTTGCTGGCAGCGATTACCCTGCCGATGATGATGTGGCTCGCAGGATAAATAAGGGGCATGTAGCCGGCAGATCGGGTATTTCCAACACGATCATCCTATACTCCACCTGAGGATAACGATACGGAGGTGTTCCATGCATCGCAGGAGATTCATCATTTTACTTCTCGCCGGCGCTGTCGGCATGGCTCAGGGCAAGGGCAATCTGGAAAACCCCAAACCGGGTGACCATGTCAGCGGCATCAGCACTATCTACGGCTGGAACTGTGACGCCAATCAGGTCGAGATCCAGATCGATGATGGTGGGCGTATACTGGTTCCCTATGGCAGCCGGCGCGGTGACACCAACAAGGCCTGCGGCGATATCGACAACGGCTTCGTCACCCAGTACAACTTCGGATTACTAAGCAATGGTGAGCATCGCATTCGCCTTTATGTGGACGATAAGAAGGAAACTGACCGGACTTTTCTGGTCAGCAACCTGGGCAAACCCTACCTGCGCGGACTGCAAGGCAATGCACTGGTACCGGGATTTCCCGATGACGAACACGACACGACCCTGACCTGGTCGGAAAGCACCCAAAACTTCCAGATCAGCAAAGTCGAACCCACGGGAAACTATCCCTTGGCAGAATTCAACGGCATCTGGCGCGTGAAAGACAGCGTAGGCGATGTGCTGTTTCAAACGACCGCAGGCTACAAGGACGGCAAGCCCTGGCTGACCGCATCTCTGCTGGATCTGGATTTCAACGACTTGCAGATATTTTCAGGCATGATCGAAGGGAAGACTGCCACCATTAAGGATGAATACAGCAGCTTCGATACGGTGTTCACGATGGAGCTCATCAAGCCTTCCGAAATAGAAATGACCGTTGTTTCCTGCAAACCCTCTGCGAGTTGTAACATTCATGCAGGCGACGTCTTCAAACTGTTGCGGCAAGACGGGAAATCCGGATAAGCATCGGGCATTGCCGGATCAAGCACACAGGACGCTCAGTCCTCAAAGTCATCGGCAAAAACAAGATCCCCCAGAGAAAGTGGCGATGTTGAGATAACAAAGGCGGTCGCATCCCTGGCTTCCAGAACCAGACTCTTGGAAGCCGTGGCAGCCAGCGGAAGCACCTCGGAATCGCTCGTATCGGATATCCGCTGAAGATAAAGTGGTCCTTCCAGCCCATACTTCCGGGGATCAAGTTCGAAATTGAAGGAAACGCTGTCCTGCATGGAGGCGTTTACAAACACCACCATTATTTTCTTTACGCCGTATATGTCTGAAAACCAGGTGGATGTCTGGATTGCCGGAATGGTGACGGGAATATCACCATCATAAGTATGCTGCCAGGTCGAGGTGATGGCAGGAATACCCGCAAGGACAAGGGGACGCTTCATGCTCCCATAACTGAAGAAGGCAGCGAGCTTGTGTCGCAGACGTCCGAGCTTCCTGATGAACAAAGGCGCCATTTCCGTATCGCCTGTTTCATTCTGAATGGAAGTATAGAAACGGCCCAGTTGAATGCCATGCGCAAATGCCTGGGCGAGCTTGGCATAAAACTGCTGCTGGTTGTACTGGCTGACACCCGTTTTCATACCGAACAACATGACCTTGCCGGAATACACGGCCTGGAACGCAGGCACCATGTTGTCTGCTTGCCAACCCTGCACCATCAGACCATCTAACTCCCCGAGCAAATTATCCGCCCCATTTTCCGTCGTAACAAACCGCCCATCCGGTACAACCGAATGTACCCGCTGAAACATCTGACGGTAACCTCCGGTCCACCACGCACCACCACCAAGTACATGCTTGTGAGTAGTATCCATACACCCGACCGGGCTGGCCGCCCCTACCTGGTCGATATAGATGCCTGCTGCACCAATTGTCTGCATCAATTTATTGGCTGCATCGATGAGTATGTCCTGCCAGGGAGCCTGCGTCGGGCACATGACCGCAAACAGATTGCCGTTGAAAGTCTGAGTAAAGACATTCTGCAGTGCATCTTTCGTCGCATAGGGCAATCCGTGGTGGTCGAAGCTCAGCCCTGAAGGCCCGCTGCCATCCAAAGCCATGTCGAACATCCGCCCATTGATGTAGGGAACCACAGTGATATTCGTAGACTGTAGATGCGCAACGGTTACATCCATACCATCTTGCTCGGGAAAGTACTCCGGATAGTCCGTATCGAAATCCTTGTAGTTCCACTTGTACCAAGTCAGCCCCACAGGAACGCCCATGTAACGCGCAAAATCCAGCACATGCGGTTCTATTGCAGCTGGCGCATTTCCACTGCCCGAGGTCGCCCACAAGGCAATGTTGCCGATGGCTTTGAGACGGGCCTTTCGTGCCTTGCTGTCCTGTGGCCAGTATAGTGCCTCGGAAGAAACCCAGGCCTTGTAGCGTTCTGCCGCATCGAACCAATCCCCCTCGAACAGATCCAGCTCCAGAACACCGGGCATGTCCCAGTCGTTGCCGGCAATCGTGTTGTCGGGTATCACATAACGCCCTTCTACAACTATGCCGCCATGATCGGCAGCCACATGGAAACGCTTGGTACTCGCCAGCGGGTCATGGAAACCAAAATACAGACCATATTCAGAACCATAATAGGCAAGAAACTGCATGGAAGCATGCCAGCCGGCGGGATAGAGCTGTTCCCAGTTCACATTGCTGGCTACCGGATCATCGATCAGAATCCCGGAATAACGCGGCAGCAGAAAATGATCGTTTCCATCGGAGTGAATATTGAGTTGCGGCACATACACCTGATTCAGCGTCGTATTTCCCAGTCCAGAGACGGACAAATCCCAGCGGGAATGCTCCCCGCTGACACTTACGGTGACGATGGCCTTCAGGGTCGATGGCAGATCGGATGACAGGGGCCGCTCAAGCTCGATGCTGGCATGGGTGGTGTCTCCCGTGATCCGCACTTTCCCCCAACCCTGACTCGCGCTGAGCGCAATTTCCTGTCCGTTGTCGAGGTTCTTTAGAAACAGCGTGAAGATCTCGGATTCAGCCGCCCCATTCAATAACTCATTGCCATTGCGGGTGAAGCTGGAAAGCAACACGCCATGACCATTGTTATCAAAAATAGCTCGCAACCGGCCATCGCCCAGCACATGTTGAGAAGCCTGAGGGACAATACTGACAGTATTGGCACTGCCCATTTCCGTGACCGATGGAGCGTTGAAGGCAGTGGATGCCTGAATTCCAGTTCCTCCCGCAAAATCAAACATCCCGAGACAAACGACCAGAATCACCCTGTACTTCATGCTTACACCTTTTCCCGCAATGCTTTCATCAAATTTTCATTGGGCACGCAACACATGTATCGGAGATGTACGCAACAGGCCTCGCATCACCAGGAAGCCGACCAAGACCAACACAGCCAGACCACCGCTCATGCCGACTATCCACAGATGGATATTCAAACCTGCATCCAGATTGAACAGACTTCCTGCTATCAACTGCTCAGTCACCCCTGCCAGGGTGGCTCCCAGGAATCCGGAAAACAGTCCCAACAGGCCAAATTCCGTCAGCATGGCTGTTGTCACCAGACGGCGGCTGCCGCCCAGTGTGCGCAAAATAGCAATTTCTGCGGCACGCTCCCGGCGACTGATCTGTACCGCACTCAACGTGACCAGTACCGCCGCCAGCAGGGTAAACAGAAACACTGATTCCACTGCCATGGCGCCCCTGTTCATTATGTCACGGATCCGCTGCAGCATGGCGCGGATGTCCAGGAGTGAAACCGAAGGGTAGTTCTGTGCCAGCTTGCGCACCACGACTGAAGTATTACTGTCATCGAGATACAGACTGCTGATATAGGCCACCGGCAGGCCCTTCATCATTGCAGCATTGCCTTGAATGAAGAAATTCACATTGAAGGAATCCCAGGCCACGCTGCGCAGGTTGATCACTTCTCCTTCTAGTACCTGCCCTGCTACGTCAAAGCGCAACCTGCTTCCAATACCAATGCCCAGGGTTTCTGCCAGCTTGACCTCGACACTGAACCCGTTGGCTTGTCCAGTTGAAAACGACCAGGCCTTGCCGGAAACGATCTTGTTGTCCGACTGCAGCCGGTCTGAAAACCCCAGGCTGAACTCACGCAGCAGCATGTGTCTGGCACGTTCATCCTTGTATTGATCCACATCCACCTTCTGGCCATCCATCTCGATCAGGCGTCCCCTGACTGTTGCATACATGCCGGAATGCCGGATGCCCTGTACATCGAGCCAGCTTTGCAAAGCAGCCTCGTCCCCCGGCTGGATATTGATCAGGAAGTGGTTGGGCGCATCCGCAGGCAGACTGTCCTGCCAGATTTCCAGAAGATCGACCCGCACCAGCGCCAGCAGCAACAGCATGGTGATGCCCATGGTAAAACCCAGCAACTGCCACAGGGTCAGCGCCGGATTCCGGGTAAATGCGGCGATACCGATGCCGACACCCCCTGCCTGACCACGAAACCGCTTGAGGAACTGTATCAGCAACCAGCCAGCGCCGGTCACCAACAGGATGATCGCTGCAACCAGGGATAACATGGCTATCGCCAGTTGCCCGTCCTGCACCTGCCAGACCACCAGTGCGGCAAAGACCAGCACTGCGATCCCCCAGGACAACCAAGCAGAAATATCCATGGGCTCGAGATCTCGCCGCAATACACGCAGGGGGGAAACACGACGAATACGCCACAAGGCAGGCAAGGAAAAACCACCCAGCAGGATCAGCCCATACGCGAAACCCAGCCCCACCGTACGCAATCCTGGTGAGGGCAGTTGCTCGCCAAACCAGTCTCCCACCAACGCATAGAGCGCCTGCTGCCCCAGATAACCGGCAGCAATGCCCGTCAGGCTGCCAAGAACAAACACCAGCAGTAGTTCGTACAAATGGTATTTCAGTACTTGGGCGGCACGCATGCCCAGAGTGCGCATGACAGCAACGCCGTCCATGGCCTGAGCGACATATTGCCGTGCCGCCAGCATGATCGCTATGCCAGACAGCAGGCTGGCGCACAGCGCAGCCAATTCCAGGAAGCGTCGCCCCCGCTCCAGCGCCTGGCGCATCTCCGGGCGGGCATTCTCCACCCCCATGATTTTCGCCCCGGTTGGCAGTCGGGCTGCCAGCCAGCGCCGCATCACCTCGACAGTATTCATCGGACCAGCCACCAGAAAGCGATACTGTACGCGACTGGCAGGCGTAAGCAGGCCGGTGACCGGCACATCCTCATAGTTCATCATCAACTGAGGCGCAAACTGAAACAGACTGCCCGACAGGTCCGGTTCCTGTTTCACCTCCCCCTGCACAAGCAACTGCAGTTTTCCAAGGGGGATCTCTACACCCTGCAATCCGCTATCCAGAGCTTTGAGCAAGGACGGGCTGGCCCAGGCCTGCCCGCGGATCGGCGCACTTGTCAGCATGCCCTGTGATGTAGCCACTTGAAGATTTCCCCTTAGGGGATAGTTGGCATCCACCGCTTTCACCTGTACCAGCAGCGGCTTGTCCTGATGGAATATCACGCTGGGGAAGACAACCTGTTTTGAAGTTTTCAGCCCAAGCCGTGTCGCCTGCTCCGCCCATTCCTGTGGCGCAACATCGCCCTGCTGCACCACAAGATCGGCCGCCATGAGCGCAGAGCCCTGCAACAACAAGGCCCTGTCTACACGATCAACGAAGAAAGCCACGGACGTCAAAGCAGTCACGGCGATCACCAGCGCCAGCAACAGAATAAGCAGCGCCTTGTCCTGCAACAGGCGGCGTGGTGAAGGCATGAGCTGCATCAGTTCGTCTCCTCCAGGGTACCTCGTGCCAAGCGGTAGATCCGGTCACAGCGGGCGGCCAGTTTTTCATCATGAGTTACCAATACCAGCGCGGTGGCGCAACGATCCCGCAGGGAAAATAACAGATCGATAATCTGCCGTCCGGTTTCAGGATCGAGATTCCCCGTGGGCTCATCCGCAAAAAGAATACGGGGTTCCCCGGCAAAAGCCCGGGCCAGCGCCACCCGCTGCTGTTCGCCACCAGACATTTGCCGGGGGAGATGGTCAGCCCGTGCTGTCAGCCCAACCGCTTCAAGTAACTGATCGGCATGGTGCTTGTAGCCATCTGCTCGGGAAAGTTTCAGAGGCAGCGCAACATTTTCAAAGGCTGTCATGCCTGGCAACAACTGGAAGGACTGGAAAACGAAACCAACCTGCCCCAGCCGCAGGCCTGCGCGGGCATCTTCATCCAGTTCAGCCAGATCCTTTTCCAAGAGGATGATCTTTCCCGAAGTTGGCTCATCCAGGCCCGCCAACAACCCCAACAAGGTGGACTTGCCGGAACCGGACGCCCCGAGCAGTGCCACCGCTTCGCCGGCTTTGACATCCAGATCGACACCTTTGAGGATGTTCAGTTGTGATCCATCAGGTGCCTGCACATCTTTTGTTACACTTGTTGCCGATATGAGAGTCTTCATTTACCTGCTGCTATTGTGTTTGCTGCCGGCTTTGGCCGTAAACAGCCACGCCGAGGGCGTTATCCTGATCATGGGAGACAGCCTGAGTGCAGGTTATGGTATCAGCAAGGAGAAATCCTGGCCTGCCCTTCTGCAACGCAAGTTGGATCGGTCAGATCTTCCCTATCGGGTAGTCAACGCCAGCATCAGCGGTGATACCACGCACGGCGGGCTAAGCCGCCTGCCGGAGAGTTTGGCACGGGAAAAACCCGATATCGTGGTCATCGAGCTTGGCGCCAATGATGGGCTGCGCGGTCTGGGTCTTAAGAATAGCGCCGCTAATCTGAAGCAGATGGCGGTTCTCAGCCAGGCTTCCGGCGCAAAGCTACTGTTGCTGGGCATTCAATTACCGCAAAACTATGGCCCTGACTATCGGGCCAGATTCAGTGATCTGTATGTACAGGTGGCCAAAGAAACCGGAGCCGCTTTGGTCCCTTTCTTCCTGCAGGGCATAGCAGAAACCCGCGCCATGATGCAGCCGGACGGTCTGCACCCCACTGCCGCTGCCCAACCGATGATTCTGGACAATGTCTGGAAAAAGCTGGAGTCCCTGCTGAAATAATGGTTTATATACTGCTGATTCTGCTGCTGCTCGCCGCCATTTTCGCCCCCCAATGGTGGGTGCAGCGCGTTCTCGATCGCTACAACCAGCACCCGGAAGCAAACTTTCCCGGCACCGGAGGTGAACTTGCAAGACATCTGCTGAACCAGTTTGATCTGAAACAAGTCCGTGTCGAAGCCACAGACAAAGGCGACCACTACGATCCGATGGAACGCTGTGTCCGGCTCTCACCTGACAAGTTCAATGGCAAGACCCTGACGGCCATCACCGTCGCAGCCCATGAAGTCGGTCATGCGTTGCAACATCACGCCGGCGAGTCCATGTTCGCCTGGCGCAACCGCCTCGTCATGGCAACGCTCTGGGGTCAACGCCTCGGCTCATTCATGCTGTTTGCCGCCCCCATGCTGGTCGTATTGACGCACGTCCCTGCCATCGGTGTCCTATCCTTCCTGGGTGCATTCCTGCTCATGGGCATGGGTGTGCTGGTGCAGTTCGTCACCATTCCTGTAGAAATGGATGCCAGCTTCAACAAGGCCCTGCCCTTGCTGGAGAACGGCTATCTGGACGAATCACAGTACAGGCCCGCAAGACAGATACTGCGCGCCGCCGCCTGGACCTATGTCGCGGCATCCCTGGCCGGGCTGCTGAATTTCTGGCGCTGGATGCAAGTGTTGCGGAAATAGCCAAAGTCAATCGGCCGTCACAAGCTGCAACCCTTGTGACACCCGGGATGCATTCTGGCGCAACTGCTTCAGCTCAACCTGCAACTGCCTGACCTCTTTCATCAGAGTACGATATCCCGCCAATTCATTCTGCAACACTGCCAATTGCAGGCGGTCACGCTCCGCCATTTCCCGCTGCATCCCGATCTGGTTTTGCTGCGCCTGAAGGGCATTCACGAGTACTGCGGTCAGCTGTTTGTATTTCACGCCTTCAACCTGGCCGTCTTCGTTGTAAGTCACCAGCAGAGGATCGATCTCCGCCACTGCCTCGGCTACAAAACCCAGGTCCCGCCCGTCGTGATCTTTCCATTTGAAGGACACAGGCTTGAGCCGTTGCACGATATCCAGCCCCAGAGACAACGGGGCGATTGCTTCCTTGTAGCGACCGCTGGATGAGCAGGTGGAAAGGATATCCAAACCGTTGCGGCAGACATCCGTAGAACCACCGGATCCCAGAAGTTTGATTAGCAGGTCACCGCCAACCTTTGTCGTGCCGCCATTGAAATTCAGATTGAGCGCCGATGTACCAGCCGCGTTCCGCGCCATGATCTCGTTATCATCGATACAGATGTTGGCTCTGTTGACATCACCGGCAACGATGAACCCACCGCCACTGACCTTGCAGTCGCTCCCATCGTCTACCTGCAAACGAAAATCCGGGGTGGAAGTACCTATGCCGGTGTTGCCATTTTTCAGCATCACCAAGGCATCGGAGCGTGAGTTGATGTCTACACCATTCCCAATTACAAACAATCGGTCTTTTTCCATCCAGATGGCCCGAGCTATCGGAGCCACTATTGTATTCGCGGAACCGATCACTATCTCGCGGTAAGAACTGGCATGTGTGTGACTTCCCAATGTCTTAGAAGAATGACCGTCGGCAGTGGTACCCACACCCATAGCTATAGAGAAATTACGGTTGGCGAAGGATTCCGCACCCATGGCCACGGAGCTGAAACCACTGGCTGTGACATCCTTGCCAAAGGCCATAGAATAGTGGCCAATATTGGCCTCATCCCATTGTGTGTCCTGGATAAACCCGGCACGCAATGCAGCCTTTCCCGGATACCACATGAAGCGAGCACCCTCCCCTTCGGCAGGGATGCTACCACTCCCGGAATTTCCTAATAAAGCAAACGTCGGATCATCGAACACCACCCCATCCGGAGCGCTGATACGAAACGCACTGGGATTGACAAAGCTGGCAGCCTGTCTCACTGCGTTTCTTGTGGCATTGTCCGCGCCCACATCGTGAATGACAGGACCAGCGGCTGCGGCTGGATTCCCAACCGTGGCGCCAGATCTTGTTCCAGCTTGAGACAGCAGCAGGGCGGCCTCGGGTTCTGCCTGCAACACCGAGTGGATCAACCGCCGCCAGGTGGCAGGTTCGCTCAGTTGGCTGGCAACTTCCTGGCGAACTGTCTCTTCGAGCAGGCTATTGTTGGGGTCCACCTCGAATTTTCGCCCTTGAGACCAACTGCCTTTACCCTCCACGCCAGCAGCGCGAACAAACCACACATAG
>CAZFXI010000022.1:22484-33288 GCA_964522855.1 uncultured Sedimenticola sp. | reverse complement strand
GTAAAGCGGGTCCTGCTGCTGGTGCCGGAATCCCTGCTGCATCAGTGGCTGGTGGAGATGCTGCGCCGCTTCAACCTGCGTTTTTCCCTTTTCGACAAAGAACGTTTCGACGTCTCGGACTCGGAAAATCCCTTTGCCGACGAGCAGCAGGTGTTGTGCAGCGTGGATTTTTTGCTGTCTTCGCCGAAGATTGCCCGTGCCGCCCTGGAAGAGGAATGGGATCTGCTGATCGTGGACGAAGCCCATCATCTGCACTGGACAGAAGAAGAGTCCAGCCTGGAATATGATCTGGTGGAAGCCCTGGCGGAGCAGGCCCTGGGGGTGTTGCTGCTCAGTGCCACGCCGGAACAGCTGGGCCGGGTGGGGCATTTTGGGCGCCTGCGCCTGCTCGATCCCCATCGTTATCCCGACTATGCCACTTTTCTGCAGGAAGAAGCACGCTACCAGCAGGTTGCAGACCTGGCGGCCAGCTTGCTGGATGAACAGGCGCTGAGTGCGGCGCAGCAAACATTGCTGCAGGAGCTGCTGGGTGATGTTCAGCACCTGGATACGCAACAGATTGTGCGCCATCTGGTGGATCGCCATGGCATCGGGCGGGTGATGTTCCGCAATACCCGCCACACGGTAAAAGGTTTTCCCCGCCGCGAACTGCATGTCAGTCGACTGGCCTGGCCTGCTCCCTATGCGGGCATAGAAGATGCCCAGGCAGCGCTCACCCCGGAACGCGAAGTGGCGGACTGGCAGGAGTTCGACCCGCGCCTGTCCTGGCTGGTAGAACTGCTGGAGAAGCTCGCACCACAGAAACTGCTGCTGATCTGTGCGCACAAGGAAACCGTGCTGCAACTGCAAGCCTGGCTGCGTACCCGCCATGCCATCCATGCGGCGGTGTTCCATGAGGACATGGAGATCGTCGAGCGTGACCGGGCAGCTGCCTTCTTTGCGGATGTGGAAGAAGGCAGCCAGATCCTGTTGTGCTCGGAAATCGGCAGCGAGGGGCGTAATTTCCAGTTTGCGCGGCATCTGCTGCTGTTCGATCTGCCCCTGCAGCCGGACTTGCTGGAACAGCGTATCGGCCGCCTCGATCGCATCGGGCAGGGACAGGTCATCGATCTGCATCTGCCGGTATTTGCCGCCAGTCCCGTCGAGACCCTGTACCGCTGGTATCACCAGGGCGTGAACGCCTTTACCCACCCGTCGGCGGTGGCGGTAAGCCTCTATGAAGAATACGAAATGCTGTTGCAAGAAGCGCTGGTAGAACCGGCCCTGACCCAGGCGCTGGTCAACAAAGTGGCGGCGAGGCGGCAGGAGCTGGAAGATGCCTTGTCCAAAGGAAGGGATCGCCTGCTGGAACTGCAGTCCTGCGATCCCGATGTGGCTGCGACGCTGGTAGAACAGATAGAAACGCTGGAAGAAAACTCGGCTGTGGCCACGTACATGCACACCTACTGGGATGCTTTCGGGGTGGAGCATGAGCCGGGGCCGGGTCAGTCCCTGGTGCTGCATCCGGGTGAGCACATGCGTGAGGAGCAATTTCCGGGATTGGCCGAAGACGGCGCCACCGTAACCTTCTCCCGTTCCGATGCACTGGTGCACGAGGATCGCCTGTTCCTTACCTGGGAACACCCCATGGTGCGGGGTGCCGTGGAAGCACTGACCAGCAGCGATCTCGGCAGTGCCGCATTCGTGGTGCTGGATTCCGGTCCCCTGCCTTCGGGCACCCTGCTGCTGGAGCTGATCTTCGTCCTTGCCTGCACCGCGCCCGTTGAACTGGAGGCCAGTCGCTATCTGCCATCTACCGCCATCCGTCTGGTGCTGGATCGTAAAGGCAATGATTATGCCCATGCGTTACCGGTGGAAAAACTGCAGGGCAAATCCCTGCATCGTGACCGGCAGACGGCGAGCCGGGTGATCAAGTCCCAGGCGGAATTGCTGCGTCAGCTGCTGCAACGTGGAGAACAGCAGGCAATGGAACAAGCCGAGGAGATTATCGCTAGCGCGCTGGCGTCGATGCAGTCGGAACTGTCGGAAGAGCAGCAACGCCTGCAGGCATTGAGTGACGGTGAGGCGGCGGAAGAGCTGCAGATGCTGAATGAGCGGCAACTGCTGTTGCAGGAGTACTTGCCCCGCACCCGGCTGCGCCTGGATGCGTTACGCATGATTGTTCGCGCCTGATGTGCTATACAATCCGGCCATGAACAGACTATCCTGGGTTCTACTCCCCTTGCTGTTGCTTGGCTCTTTTGCAGCAGTGGGCGTGGAAACGTCCGCGCAGCTGCAGCGTCCGAAAATTGGCCTGGTGCTCAGTGGCGGGGGTGCGCGGGGAGCCGCGCATGTCGGGGTGCTCAAGGTGATCGAAGAGCTGCAGATCCCCATCGACTACATCGCAGGCACCAGCATGGGCGCCATCATCGGCGGTCTGTATGCCTCCGGCATGTCACCCGAAGAAATCGAAAGAGCCCTCGGGGAAATCGATTGGCTGGATGTACTGACGGACAGCCCCAAACGCAAGGATCTCAGTTTCCGGCGCAAGCGTGAGGATGAGGAATTTCTGGTACGCAGCGCGGTCGGTTTCAATGGCGGCAAGCTGGAGTTGCCCCAGGGTTTGTTGCAGGGACAAAAATTGTTGCTGCTACTCAAGGCACTGACGCTGCCGGTTTCCAGAATCGAAGATTTTGATCAGTTGCGTATTCCGTTTCGGGCCCTGGCTACCGATATATCCACCGGTCTGCCGGTAGTGCTGAAGAGCGGCGATCTGGCGCTGGCCATGCGTGCCAGTGCTTCCATACCCAGTGCCTTCGCTCCAGTAGAAATCGACGGTCAGCTACTGGTGGATGGTGGCGTGAGCAACAACCTGCCGGTCGAGATCGTGAAGAAGATGGGCGCGGAGCGTCTCATCGTGGTGGATGTCAGTACGCCACTGGCAACTCGTGAAGAGCTGAAAAACGTGCTTTCCATTACAGATCAGTTGACCACCATCATGACCCGGCGCAACACCGAAGCCAGCCTGACACTGTTGCGACCTGAAGACGTGCTGATTGTGCCTGCCCTGGGTGATGTGACTACCACCAGTTTTACCGCTACGATCGACGCCATTGCTCCGGGTGAACAGGCTGCTCGGGAACACTATGCAAAACTGGCGAAGATGGCTGCCGATGAAAGCAGTTACCAGGCCTATCTTGCAGGGAAGGCGCAATTTCCGAGACAGACGCCGATAATTGAATTCGTGCAGGTGAAAAATCATTCCCGCCTGGCAGATAAGGTTATCCAGCGTTATTTCGATGTGGAAAAAGGCAAGCCCCTGGATCATGAGCAACTGGATCAGAGTATCGGTTATCTGTATGGCCTGGATCTGTTCAAGCGCGTTTCTTACAAGCTTGTCGAGCAAGATGGCGAGACCGGCCTGGTCATCGAGGTGGTGGAAAAGCCCTGGGGACCGAATTACCTGCAGGGCGGCATCAATTTTCAGGGTGACTGGAACAGTGGCAGCGGCATCAACCTGGGGTTGAGTTACACCCGTACGGCGGTAAACGATCTTGGTGGTGAGTTTCGCAGTATTCTGGAAATGGGAGAGCAGCCAAGATTGTTTGCCGAGTTCTACCAGCCACTGGACACCGATAGTGCCTATTTCCTCAATCCCCAGGCGGAACTGACGCGTCTGCGTATCGGGCAATACATCGATGGGAAGAACATTGCCGAATATCGCCAGCGTAAGGCACAGCTGTCACTGGACGGCGGAATGAACCTGGATGGCTGGGGTGAGTTGCGCCTTGGCTGGCGCGGAGCCATTGGCGATATCGAGGCCACCGTTGGGGATCCGGTGTTGCAGGAAGGCCACTTCGATGAAGGCATGATGTTTGCCCGTTTCGCGGTAGATACCCTGGATAATCTGTATTTTCCCACCGATGGACACTGGTTGAAGCTGGAAGCACGCAGCCATGCACGGATGTGGGGGGATGACAACGCTTTCGAGCAGATTGAGGTGGACTGGGGGCTGGCCACAGGCATGGGCAAAAACAGTGTTTTTACCAGGGCACAGTTTGGTTATACCTGGAATGAGCGTGCGCCCGTCTACGGCAATTTATTCCTGGGTGGATTTCTCAATCTATCCGGATTCAATGCCTATGAGTTGTCTGGGCAGCACATGGGCCATGGCCTGGTGGGGTTTCTGCGGCGGATGGATGAGGACAGCATTGTTCCCATTTATCTGGGAGGCACTCTGGAAGCGGGCAATACCTGGCAAAGAACTGAAGACGTTGGTCGTGACTGGCTCGTCGGTGGCAGCCTGTTCCTGGGACTGGATACCTTTATTGGCCCGCTGTATATCGGCTATGCGGCAGCTGAAGGAGATCACAGTACCGTCTTTATGTATCTTGGTGCTCCTCTGTGAGCGATTCTTTTTGTGCCTTCCTGTAACGCTCCAGCAGTTCATGCACCAGCGGTGTGCAGATGATCTTGATCGCGATATCCAGTTGCCCGCCGGGAATCACCATGGTGTTTCGTCGGGACATCCAGGAGCCGTTGATCTGCTTCAGCAGGGCCGGAAAGTTGAAGCGCTGGGGTTCGCGAAAACGAATCACGAAAATGCTTTCATCCAGGCTGGGGATTTCCCGCAGCTCAAACGGGTTGGAGGTGTCTGATAGCGGCACGCGCTGAAAATTGATATCGGTGAGAGAAAACTGCGGCGTGATGTAGGTGATGTAGTCCGACATGCGTCGCATGATGGTGTGGGTGATGGATTCGGGAGAGCGTTTTTTCTGGTGGGTGTCACGGTGGATCTTCTGTATCCATTCCAGGTTCACTACAGGAACCACGCCGATCAGCAGATCCACCCACTGGGCGGTATCGATGCCGCGTATCTTGCGTTCCTTCATTTTCTTTCGCCGCTTGATGATGACCGGATTGTGCGAAGCGGACAACTCGCGGCTGCTCCATGAATTCTCTGCACAGCCACCGTGCATGCCGTCATAGAAAAGCAGGTCGGTACCTGAGGGTACTTCCATCCAGGGAGTGAAAGATCCCTCTGGCACTTCATAGAGCTCCGCCAGCTCCTGCGTTTCTGCATAACGACGCACCAGACCGGAGCCGGAACGGGAGTACTCCCGAAACAATCCCTCCAGCCGATCAAGAAAATTGGCCTCCGGGGAAAAATGGCTCAGACAGCTACCCTGTTCGATGGATTGAGCCACGAAATGGGCCATGCGCTTTCGGTCGTAGCGTCGAAAGCTGTTGCCATCGATGCGAAAGGCCGTGATGCCCTCACGCTGGAATATGGAATCGAAGATGCGTCTGAACGTGGTCGTTCCCGCTCCGGAAGAACCGGTGACCGCAATGATCGGGTGCTTGCTTGACATGGCTTTGGTCCGTTTTTCGAAAACCGGACGAATACTTATAGCACAACCACAAAACCCATTCAAAATGGAGGGGAATGGTGTTGGGGCGTATTTTTGTAAGAAACTGATATTTAAAGAATATATTTTTCTGAGTGTGTTTGGAGAAAGCCCCTATTATTTTTACTGGGTTTCATTCAATGCTGCAACAGCAATGCTTACCTCCTGAATATTATTGCCCCAGAATGTTTTTCGAGCCGACCGCGTCTGATCTGCGTCAACTACAAGGGGTTTTGTAAACACTTTTTTTTTTAACGTTCTATATTGAAAGTGTGAATAAATCTTTTCCTGTAGTTGATGCTGTAAAGAGGAGGGTTAGTTGTGGCTTCACGAATATCATCTTTTGGTACTTTTCTGTTCTGTTTTTTTCTGATCCTGTTTTTCCAAAGTCAGGCAATAGCAGCAAATATTTATGTTTCTCTGGCGGCGACAGGAGATGGGAGCATCGGTAGCCCCATTGGCCTTCAGGGTGCCTTGGATCTGGCGCGGACCAATGGGCAGGATGACACGCTGTTCCTGCAAGTTGGTACTTACGATGCCAGTACCATTGGCGCCAATACGTTTGAATATGGTACAACCAGCAACGACAACAAGTCCGTCGTATTGCGCGGCGGATGGAATACAGATTTCACTCATCAAAGTGATGATCCTGCGCTGACCATGCTGGATGGCGGAAACGATGCGCCGGTACTGCATATTCTCGCGGATGTTACGGGTGTTAGTTACGATTTTGAAATAGACAACCTGGCTATTCAAAATGGTCGTTCCATTGACAAACATGGCGCGGGAATCATGGTGCAAACGGGCAATTTGGCCAATCATGGTGAGGTAAAACTGGTTATACGGAACAGCATGATCAGGGACAATGATGCCACGACCAGCTATGTAGGTGGTGGTATCTATAGCAGAAATTATTTTGAGATTTACGATACCACTTTTTCTTCAAATACCGCAGGAAGTGGTGGTGGGATGTATATTGTGGATGTGCCAGGCGGTGATCAATCCTTGTCTCCGATTATCGAAAACTGCATCTTTGACGGCAACAACAATGTAGGTGGGTGGCAGGGAAGCGTGATATTCAATACGGTATCCCTGATCGTAAAAAATTCAACATTCATTAACAGCACGGGGCCGGGGAGTCCTCTTTATAGTCATACAGGTTCTTCCCTGAATGTTTCCAATTCCGTATTTGCTCATAACAGGATTAAATATTGGGGTAGTGCAATACAGTTCTGGGATGCTGGAGGTATCATCACCAATAGCCTGTTTTATGACAACGTGGCAGGTGATGGGGGGAGCGGCTATGGTGCTGTGAGTTACTACAACCCGAGTGGTGGTCCCGGGCCTGCAACGATTGCCATACTGAACAGCAATTTCACCGGTAATTCGGATGATGGGGTGATTTCTGCTGCCATTCACAATCGGGGTGCGACAATGACTATTGTCAATTCTCTGTTTGGGCAGAATGAAGGCAGCGCCGGTGTGTTGAATCAAAGTGGCGCAGCCACTATCAGTTACAGTGACGTGCAGTCCGGGGCATACGGCGGTTTTGCCGACGGTGGAAACAACATCGATGCAAACCCTCAATACGTAAATACTTCGGGAGCGCCAACTAACTGGGATCTGCATTTGCAGGCGGGTTCTCCCGCGATGGATGCCGGTAACAATTCTGCGCCCAATCTGGCGGCAACAGATCTGGATGGTAAATCCAGAATCAACGACGGGGATCTGGATGGCACAGCTACTGTCAATATGGGTGCTTACGAATTTGCTCCCGGGCTGACTTACAATGTAGCGACCACATCAGATACAGACTGCAGTGATTTCAACTGCAGCTTGCAGGCGGCTCTGGACGCGGCTGAAATCGACGGCACCCACAGCCTGCTGAAACTTGCTGAAGGTACTTACAATGGCAATTTCGAGTATCTGCCGGCGGCAGGGCGTAGCGGAGATCTACATGTCGAAGGCGGGTATGCAGCTGATTTCAACTCTCGCAATGTGGATCCGACAAACACGGTATTGGATGCTCAGGGAGCAGGGCAGGTGCTGCGCATCGTGATGAATGCGAATCACAACAGCGGTGCTATCGGTGTCGAAGGCATTACTGTACAGAATGGCAATAGCACCAGTTCCAATGTTGCTGGCGTCATGGCTTTCACTGAATATCCTGGCACCATCAACATCAATCGCAATATCTTCGCCAATAACCTTACACGTGGTTCCGGTGCGGCATTCATGGGGTTGAATGCTGCGACGGGCAAGGCAAACGACATCACTTTTACCAACAATATCGTCAATGGTAATACCAATGGTGCATCTGTAGATGGCGGTGGTGCGGTCTATATCAACGCAGCGGCATCCACGCTGATTGCCAACAACCTGATATATGACAATGTGGCAGGCGTTAGTGGTCAATTGGGTGGCTATGGCGCGGGTATGATTGTCGTGGGATTTGGCGGTCATGTGCACATGGCCAACAACACCATCGTTAACAATACCGCCTATTCAAATGCCGGTGACACTGTGGGTTATGGTGGCGGGGTGTTGCTTCAGGTTCATCCGACCCTGTCGTTTGCGACCACAGACTTCATGTTGGTGGACAACATCATCTGGGGCAATACTCAGGAAAACGGGCATGGCGCCGATATCTACAACAAGATATCGAATGCTGTACCTGCTGTCGGCAACTCCCTGAGTGTGTCCTTCACGGATGTCGCTGATCTGGATACTGCTGCGGATTCTGTAACCCCGGCCCTTGCCAGCAACATCGATCAGGATCCGCAACTGTCCCCAGGGCCAAAAACCCTCTATTTCCCGATCAGTGGTTCACCGGTTATCGATGCGGGCGATAACACAGACAGGCATCTGCTGAAAAAGGACCTGGCATCCGAGCCCAGGCCGCAGGACGGTGACGATGACGGTATCGATACGGTCAACATAGGGGCCTATGAAATCATTGCGTATCTGCTGGATGTTACCACCGCAGGGACAGGCCACGGTGCCGTGAGCAGCCCCTCGGGCATCGATTGTGGTGGTACCTGTGAGGCAGGTTATGAATATGGCGAAGTGATACAGCTGACGGCGATTGCCGATTATGCCTCCAGCTTCGCCGCCTGGAGCGGTGATGCCTGCCAGACTGTCAGTGCCAATGTGTGTGACATGAGCATGACTACAAACAAATCTGTGGTGGCAAGCTTTGATTGTCTGACCGATTTGCCACAGGAAGCGGGGATCAATGAAAAGCGGACCTACGGTTGTTCCGAAGTTCGCGCAACCAATGGTTTCGTCATACTGGCGCCTGATGGTGATGTTACATTCACCGCAAAAACCGGGATTCAGCTTGGATCCGGATTCGCCGTGCAAGCTGGTGCTACATTTAGAGCGGTTATCGACTAGGTTAAAAAATTACCCCTTGTCAGCAAGAAGCTGGCAAGGGGCTTTTTCGGGAATCGTTGATCAAGCTGTCAACCGGCTTTCAATTGTTCGATGACGGTTTCGATCATGCCTCTGGCTTCAGCTGCCACGGTATTTACTTCTTCTGCTTTTGACAGGCCCAGCACCGGCACCGGATCCATGAAGCTGACAACTGTCTTGTCGCCTTCTTCACGCATGATGAAGTTGCAGGGCAGCAGCGTACCGGCGTTGGGTTCTGCAGTGATCACACGATCGGCGAGCTTGGGGTTGCAGGCGCCGTAGATGTGATAGGCCGGAATGTCCTTGCCCATCTTGTTCTTAAGGATTGCTTGCACATCCACATCACTGACCACACCCAGGTGGTTGGCCATGAGAGTTTCCTTGACCTTTTCCAGGGCCGCATCATACGGCAAATCCAGTGTCACATTCATTTCGTACATGGTTTTATCCTCACTCGTTGTTATTGACGCGAAGTATAGGGAGCGACACGCAGCGTCGCATTGAAAATCCTCAAATATGGGGCCGAAATAACCATGTCGTGAACAGAGTTATTGTCAAATATCAATGCCGACCCGATGGTTGGAGGAATAGCCTTGAATCGTCTTTTATCATTCACGGAGTAAAACGAATGCACAAGAAAATTCTGGTTTTTGTTCTAATGTCGGCCTTTCTTACCGCGGCAGCGCTGCAAGCTGCTCCGGCGCCAAAGGATCCCAAGAAACAGACGCCCTGGGGCTTGTATGTGGATTCAAAGGAAGCCTATCAGATGAAACAGGAACAGGGCGACAAGGTCCTGTTTGTCGATGTGCGGGACCCCATCGAGATCATGTTTACCGGTTTCACCGATGTGGTGGATGTAAACGTGCCTTTCAAACTGGCAAACCGTAACAAGTGGAATCCGAAGAAACCCGTATACGCCATGGAACTGAATCCAGGCTTTGAAAAAGGCATTGAAGCCGCGCTGAAAAAAAGAGGCCTGAGTAAGGATGCGCCCATCATCCTCATGTGCCGTTCTGGCGGTACACGGGGAGCTCCCAGTGCCAAGAAGCTCTGGGGCAAGGGTTACAAGCAGGTGTATGTGGTAACCGATGGTTTTGAGGGTGGCAAGATCAAGAAAGGCGAGAAAAAGAATTGGCGCCTGAAGAATGGCTGGAAGAATTCCGGACTGCCATGGTCTTACAAGCTGAACAAGGAAAAAATGTATTTTCCCAATCAGAAGCTCTGATTGGCTTGATGGTTATCATCCCGCTTTCGTCGGGATGATAACCTGCTTGGAGTTTTCCCGGTATGATGTCTGTTCCTCCGATTCAAGGAAAAACAACATTAGGGAGCATCTGATTGAGTCGTCATCCCGGCGTAGGCCGGGATCCAGACGATTTGACGGCCTAAAGAAGACAAAAGGCACACATTGTGCTAGGTTTCAAGGATGAAAACCTTTGCATGGAGTTCGGAGAAGAATGAGCTTCTCAAGGCAGAACGGGGCATTTCCTTCGAAGAGGTTGTGCTGAATATCCAGCTTGGAAATGAGGTCGATATTTTTGAACACCCGAATCAAGAACAGTATCCAGGCCAACAAATCTCCGTTGTCGTCATTGAGGACTACGCTTATCTCGTTCCGTTTGTCGAGAACGAGGAAGAAATCTTCCTGAAAACCATCATTCCCAGCCGAAAGGCTACCAAACAGTATCTTGGTGGTTCAGATGAATAAGTTCAATTCTGAAGAAAAGGAAATCCTCGAAGCCTTCGAAAGTGGCCAGCTCAAACGAGCCAAAAGGGCAGCGGAAAAGCTCACGGAGCATCAAAAAGTTGCTGAGGCAACTTTCAGGAAAGATGCTCGTATCAATATTCGCCTGTCTTCCAGAGATCTCAGGGCGCTTCAAGCCCGTGCCCTGAAAGAAGGCATTCCATACCAGACTCTGGTATCCAGCGTGCTCCACAAGTTCGTGGACGGCCAACTCGTCGATAAAGCGGCTAGCAAGTAGTTCCAGCGGATCCCAAACACT
>CAZFXI010000022.1:0-22384 GCA_964522855.1 uncultured Sedimenticola sp. | reverse complement strand
AGATTCCGGCTTGCGCCGGAATGACGTAAATAAACCTGATCAGGATTTCCCTGGAAACCTTGTCTGCATAAGGAATTAGTGAAAGACTATTGATCAATTAGAAATAATATAATTCATTTATCATCCTGGGTTGCCTAAGCTTCATTTCAGGAACAGCGTACCGCTCGTTCCGGACTGAGCAAGACATTGCAGGAGCGTGCAAAATGACCAAACACACACTGACCACGGCGACGGGTAGCCCGGTTGCCGATGACGACAACAGCATCAGCGTTGGAGAACGTGGCCCTCTGACATTCGACAACCACTATACTTTCGAGAAGCTCGCCCATTTCAATCGCGAGCGCATTCCCGAACGCGTAGTGCATGCCCGGGGCACTGGCGCCTACGGTACATTTACCCTGACACATTCTCTCAGTGAATACAGCATCGCGGACTTCCTGCAGAAGGAAGGAACCGGGACGCCGGTATTCGCCCGCTTCTCCACCGTGGGCGGCGGCCAGGATTCCAGTGACTATGCGCGTGATCCCCGGGGTTTCGCCTTGAAGTTCTACACCAGCGAGGGCAACTACGACATGGTGGGTAACAACACGCCGGTATTCTTCCTGCGCGATGCCATCAAGTTTCCGGACTTCATCCACTCGCAGAAGAAAGATCCGCGTAGCAACCTGCCGAATCCGGCGGCTATGTATGAATTCTGGGCCAATCATCCGCAATCCCTGCATCAGGTGACGATTCTGATGTCAGACCGCGGTATTCCCGCTTCCTATCGCAACATGCATGGATTCAGTTCCCATACCTTCAGTTTCTGGAACAAGGAAGGTCAGCGTTTCTGGTTCAAATGGCATTTCAAAACCAACCAGGGCATCCGCAACCTGAGCAACGAAGAAGCGGCCCAGGCATCACCTTTTGGTGCACAGCAGGATCTGGTGGATGCCATCGACCGGGGTGAGTACCCGAGTTGGACGGCCAAGGTGCAGATCATGACCGAGGAACAGGCCAGGGACTATCGCATCAATCCCTTCGATCTGACCAAGGTCTGGCCCCATGGTGATTTTCCGCTCATTGAGGCGGGTCAACTGGAACTGAACCGCAATGTGGAAAACTATTTTGCAGAAACGGAGCAGGCTTGTTTCGCCCCCAACAACCTAGTGCCGGGTATCGGTGTATCGCCAGACAAGATGCTGCAGGGCAGGTTGCTGGCCTATCAGGATGCGCACCGCTATCGCGTGGGTACCAATGCCAATCAATTGCCGGTGAACGCGGCGAAATGCCCGGTACATCATTACCAGCGTGATGGTGCCATGGCGGGCTGTCCCGTGCAGGGGCACAGCGCGATTCAGGGTTCCGGGGTGAATTTCTATCCCAACGACCAAATCAATGCAGGGGCGCCCGCGCCTGAACCCGCTGTGGCTGAACCGCCCATGCCGGTGCTGGAGCAGGCCTGGATCACCCGCCATGGTCTGGCGGACGATGAAGATCACTACAGCCAGGCGGGAGCTTTGTTCCGCCTGATGGATGCCGAGGCGCAGGCCCGTCTGGTCATGACCATTGCGGAAGGGCTGGTACAGGCCGACGATTCAGTTCAGCAGCGCATGCTGGAACAGTTTGCCAAGGTGGACCCTGATTATGCAGAAGGCGTGAAATCTGCGCTGGCCAAACTGGTTGGCTGATCGGTATTGGCGGTGAACATGCCGGGGTCAAGCCCCGGTGTGTTCCTGCTCTTCAATCAATCCATTTTTTTGCAGCACCCGGTGAATCTTGCGGGCGCTGCGGGCCAGCTGGCTCAGATCAGCCAACCCCGGTTTCTCTCGGTTGTCCAGACGCGCCTCCCAGTTTTCCAGCTCGCCCGACAGGTATTCGAGCAGCTTCAGAGAGCAGGCGTTGCAGCTATCGCTGCACACCTGTGCTTCCGGCAGATCCAGGGGAATGGTGCTGCGTATCTGTTGGATCAGTCTGCGCATGGCGACTGTGGTGGAAGGACGGCGCTGTGTCTTCATGCTCTAGCGGACGTATCAGGCCGTCTGTTTTTCGATGGCCTTCATCAGGTAAGGAATCTGCGACAACGCGGGTGCGCCATCCATCAGCAGGGTAATGGGCAACACCTCGATTACTTCTGCACCGCCATGCCCCAGTTGCATGGCTTCCCGGGCGTGCAGCTGAATATGCTTCTTGTGCTGCATGACGATGGATATGCCCAATGCAATTAGCTCACGGTCGCGGTGAGGGATCTTGCCCTTTGCCAGTACGAACTGCTTCCACGAGCTTTTCCAGGACTGCCACAAATGCTCGTCCTTGTCCGGTGTGGAACGCATGAACAGGGCGATTTTTCGTACCTGTTCCAGTTCCTGCTCCTTTGCCCCAAGCTTCTTGGCATCGTCCGCATGAATGCAGATGCAGCGCTCGCAGTGCTTGTGCAAGGCAATACCGAAGGTGATCAGCTCCTTGGTCTTGCGGCTCAGCAGACCTTTCTTGGTGCTTTCCTGTGATAACTCTCCGATGATTTCCAGAAACTCGCCGATGCCGTAGGAACGGGCGTGTTTGATGGCTTGAAGAAAAGAGGAAGTGGATTCCATGATAGTACGACTCCTGAATGTTTGGGCAGGCGCATTATTCAGGAATCGGAGGTGTTTGTTAAGCGGGAATCCTCAGGAAACTCTGATAAAGCCGTCATCCCGGCGCAGGCCGGGATCCAAGCTATCTAATTCGGGATTGCGGCCTGCGCCGGAATGACAAAGCGCCACTTTTTGAGGAGTTCTCCAAGGAGGTCCTGGTTGTATCAGAACTTCCTCAAGGAGTAATTGCAGAAAACCTGCCGCCGGCCGCCACCGAAAAGCCACTGTTAAAATGGAGTGCAGGGGATTCGTAAGTCACATCTGCCCCATCGGTTACGCGGATGCTTTCATTAGCAACCGTGCTCAATGATTCATCGCCCACACAGTATATGATCTCGCCATCCGCATAGGTTCTAGCGGGGATGCCAACCACAAGGCCGGAGCACTCGGGCGTGGCTGCTATGCCCATGAGCAGGATCTGGTGTAAATTTTCTTCCCTGGTTGCAAGGAAAACCAATTGTCCAAAGTCATTGAACTGCAAAGGCTGGCCACTGTTACTGCTGTCGGGAGTACTTGCCCACACCCAGGGATATTGAATGTCGTTCAATGTGCCGGAAAGGCCATCGATCAATACGGGTTCGTTCTCCATTACCAGCAGGCGCAGACTGGCAGCATCGCTGCCCTGCCAGATCTGTGTGTGCGGCTGGGTGTTCGTGTCTGTTGCATCTTTGGCATCCACCCACAGGCTGTAGTTGTCCTGGTTGTTGATCTGGGCCTGGATAATCTTTTGCAGATACCAGCTGGACCCGAAGCCCGGGGGTGGCTCATCGGAACGCAGGAGTACATCCAGATGCGATGCTCCTGGCTGGTTCAAATCAGTATAGTTTGCTCCCTGCTTGGGTGGGCCGGCGAGTATGAGGTCGGCATTGGTGGAGGAGATTGCCCTGAGAATGGTTGTCGCGTTCCTGTTTGCTGCAGAGGTTGCTGTATGGAGCATCAGGGTTTCCACAGGCCTGTTGGGCAAGGTTTCACCTTCCAGGGCAACCGGTGCCATGTCTCCATCGGCATAGGCTATCCAGGACGCGCTGTGAAAATTCTGTCCAGCATCTATCATTTGGGCCTGGAAAGAAACATCGCCGTTGTCATTGATGCTTTCAGATGAGAATGAGCCGTTCGTAAACAGGACCCCATCGGGCATCCCAGGCGGGTGCTGTCCTGCCACCGCGATTTGGCGGAATGTATTTGTTTTCCATGTGAACAGTCCGTCATTGGGACAGCTTGCTGTTCCGGTAGAATCCAAAGTCGCCCTGAAGAGAATTTCACCGTTCCGGCTCATGTCCAGAAGTGAAAGCGAGGAAAACTTACAGCCAGGGTAGAGTTGGGAAAACTCGGTGTCAGTCGATGCGACAGGTTCGATGCTGCGCTTGTTCCAGAACCATATGACCCCCTGTGCCTGGCTGGTCCATCCCTTGAATGCCATGCCTGGATCGGCGAATACGAATTTCTGAAGATTTTCTATCGTGGTTCCCGGGGGGAATCCTGTGGCGGCAACGCCTTCCTGAATGACCCCGTGGGTAGTACCGTTTATGGAAGCCAGGTAAGCCTTACCGTATCGGGCGCCATCCATGATTGCTGCAAAGGCGAGATTGCCTGAATCGGAGAGTGTCAGTGTCTCCGGAATTGCCGAGCTGAAAATCACGTTGGCTGGAAATCCGGCAGGGGATTCCCGTTCCTGTATCGCAACTTCGAGCTGTCCCGGTTGGCCGTACCAGATGGCTTCGGACGGGCTGCTGCTACTCCACACCCTGCCGCTGAAGGCGACCTGGCCGCCATTGCCGATGACGGGAACCTCAAGATTCCAATAGATTGTTCCTACAGGAAAGCCGGCAGCCTGCTGATTCTTCTCGGCGATGGTGCGCAGATTGGCATTGGTATTCAGTGCAAAAAAACCAAAAACAACAAATGTGAGCAGGGAAAGAAGGAATTTCATGATGTTGACCTCCTGGTCTCTAGTTGTTACTTCCTGTAGTACAGCAGAACAGCCAAGGCATGAAAGCCAAGATCGGCTGCTTGCGGAAGTCGGAAAACAATACGGGACATGCCCGGATTGATTCTTTCTTCATACTACATTCGGAACGGCTTCGTCAACAGTATGGAGCCGCCCCGCATATGCGGGTTCAGCGGATGAGCAGATATAGCAACACCAGATTCAGTACCAGAAGAAGCGCAGCAGCGCCCTTCCAGAAAGCCAGCGGGTTGCGCTCCATCAATGGCTGGTGGGTAACATGGGTAAATTTTGGATTGGGGCGGGACAGGTCGTACAGAAATTCCGAGAGCGTGTCGTAGCGCTTTGACGGATCGGGATGCAGGGCCTTGCGCAGTGCGCCGTCCACCCAGGGCTGGATGTGGGTGTTGTGGCGTGATGCCGGTATGTAGCGCAGCTTGCCTGCTGCTACAGGTTTGTCATGCTCGCCATAGGGCAATCTGCTGGTGAGCAGTTCGTAGGCGATCACTCCGAGGGAATAGATATCCGAGCGATTGCTGCACTGGCCCTTGAGACATTCGGGGGCGCCGTAGTCCACCGTGGCCTGAGGTGTATCGCTGGCGTAGGTGGAACGGATTTCCGTGGCGCCCGCCACGCGGGTGGAACCGAAGTCGATGATCTTCAGTACACCATCCTTGTCGATAAGGATATTTTCCGGCTTCAGGTCCAGGTGGATCATCTCCAGACGATGGAAGGCGCGCAGGCCGTCGACGATCTGGGTCAGGTATTCCCGGGCGGTGTTGATGTGTGTCTGGGGATGGTCAGTAATCCACTGGCGCAGGGACTGGCCCTCGACATATTCCGCGATGTTGTACAGAAAGCGGCGCTGAGGTGTGTCCAGCACTCTGAGTACATGGGGATTGCTGATGCGCTTGCCCACCCATTCCTCGTGCAGAAAGCCTTCAAGGAAGGCAGGATCGTCCCGGAAGTTTTCGGATGGTGTCTTCAGAATGACCTTGTGGCCACTGTCCACGTCCCTTGCCAGAAACACTTCGCTGCGGCTTGATGCGTGCAGTTCGCGCAGTATTTCATAGTTGTCTATCTTCACCCCGGCATGCAGGGGAGGGGGGAAAGGCAGTTCAGTAATCTTCTGCAGGATATCGTCTTCGGTTTTTTCCGGCAGACTGAGTACCTTGAGCAACTGGCAGGTGACATTGTCATGGCTGCCGTTGCGCAACGCTTCTTCCATGATTTTGGCGGCACTGGCCTGGAGTTGATCACCGTGTTCACGCAGCAGTTGGCGCAGCCGGTTATCGGTAATATAACCGCTGACGCCATCGGTGGTGAACAGGAAGATGTCATCGGGTTCTACGGCCAGGGAACGATAGTCGATGTCGATATGCGCATCGATGCCCATGGCGCGGGAAAGAAAGTCCCGGTCTTTTCCCACCCAGACCCGGTGATCTTGGGTGAGCTGTTCCAGTTCGCCGTCACGGAACAGATACAGCCGCGAATCCCCCACATGGAAGACATGGGCGGTGGTGGACTTGATGATCAGGCCGGTAAAGGTCGTGACCATGCCCTTGGCCGAGTCATAGCGCATCTGTCCCTGTGACCACAGCCAGCGGTTCAGGGCGCCCAGTACCTTGGTGGCGGAGTTCTTGACCGTCCAGGAATCGGGCGTGCTGAGATAGTCGTCCAGAAAGCTGCGCACGCAGGTCTGGGCGGCAACCACACCGCCTTCCGAGCTGCTCATGCCGTCACAGATGGCCGCGGCGATGCCCTTGTTCCGCAGCGCGGAACCTTCGGGCAGCAGGGCATCGGCGGCATCGGCATTTTCTTCCTTGTTGCCTTTTTCCGTGGCAGCGGCGTAGTCGATTTGCAGTTCCTGGGTCATGGGTGCCAATGATACTCGTACATGCGGGTCGGGGGTTGAACTCCGACTGGTTGGTTTACTTTACGTCGATCATCTGCACAGTGCCGTCAGGCAACACTTCGGCCATGGCGCCTTCCGGTTCGTCGAGGAAGGCCAGGATGAGCAGGAACACGAAGCCCGCCACTGCGCCGATGAAGAGGAAGAATTGGTCATAGTCGATGAGGGAATTGACCGTCAGGAACATCACCGCGCCCACGTTGCCGTAAGCACCCGCCATGCCGGCGATCTGACCTGTCATGCGCCGCTGGATCAGGGGCACCATGGCGTACACGGCGCCGGATCCGGCCTTGGAAAAGATGCCCCCGACGATGGTCATGGCCACGACCATCCATACCGGCCAGCTGTGATCCACCAGGCCCAGTATCAGGAAGCTGGCGGTGATGCCGGCGAAGACGATGATCAGGGTGAGCTTGCGGCCGATGGTATCACTCAGCCAGCCGCCTCCCGGACGTGCGAATAGGTTCAGGAAGGGGTAGATGCCCGCCAGCAGCGCGGCAGCCACCTTGGGAATGCCGAACCAGTCCACATAGAACATGGCCAGCCGGCCTACAAGCAGTCGGCGGTGCGGGTGGAGAAGATCGCCGACCAGGAAGAGGCGGCGCGATTGAGCATGGAAATGCGCAAGTTTTGAACCGGGTGTCGGGCACGCTGCGCTTTGCCCGACCTACCTACCTGGCCCTGCGGGCTGGGCAAAATATGATGTGCCCAACCGTCCCGAATCCGTGGGTTGGGTAGGGCATGGTGTGCCCAACCATACCGAACCAGTAGGTTGGGCAAAGCGTAGCGTGCCCAACATGGAATGCTGTAAAGAATATCGAATATACCGGGCAAGGCCCGCGAGAAGAAATCATGTTTCCGAGAAGAGAGAGCGAACCCGAATACGCCCTGCTCAACGACAGGGACAGCCAGTCGGTGAACCGCTATGGCAAGCCCATCCAAACCGTGCCTGAAGATGATCCGCGAGCAAAGGAGTTTGTCATCAACGACCAGCCCCAGGCTTCGGAAAACCCCAATCGGCTGAAGCAACACGGTTTCTTCTTCAATGCGGACAACTGCATCGCCTGTCATGCCTGCGAAGCGGCCTGTTCCGAGAAGAATGACAATCCGGCTCATATCGCATTTCGCTCCGTGGGATTCGTGGAGGGCGGCAGTTACCCTGCCTACCAGCGCCTGAACATCTCCATGGCCTGTAACCATTGCGACGATCCGGTTTGTCTCAAGGGTTGTCCTACCCGAGCCTACACCAAATTTGCCGAGTATGGCGCCGTGCTGCAGGATCCGGATATCTGTTTCGGTTGTGGTTACTGCACCTGGGTCTGCCCCTACAACGCCCCCCAACTCGATCCTGTGAAAGGCCAGGTGAGCAAGTGCAACATGTGCGTGGATCGCCTGGAAGTGGGTCTCAAGCCCGCCTGTGTTTCCGCCTGCCTGGGCAAGGCGCTGGATTTTGGCGTCATCGAGAACATTCCCGAAGGGCGTGAGCAGGCCGAGACCGAGATTCCCGGCTTCCCGCGCACGGACATAACCCATCCCAACGTCCGCTTCCAGCAGAAGCGTACTCTGCCGCGGGATATGCAGCGGGTGGATAGCACACCTGTGAAATATCACAAGGATGACAAGGAAGGCAGATTCAAGCCGGTGCTGGACCCTGAAGAGACTGCTGGGGTCCCATGAAAATGCCCATATCGCCTTCACCCTGAGCGCCCAGACGGTCATGGGGGCCTTTGCCTTGCTGGTGCTGGGTAGCTGGTTTGGCGTGCAGCCGCTTTCTGCCTATCAAGGGAGCGGCGCCTTTGTTCCGGTGTTGTTGGTCATGCTGGCGCTCATGGGTTTCGGTATGTTCAAGCTCAACATGCACCTGGGCAAACCCCATCGCTTCTATCGGGGTTTCTACAACCTGCGCATGTCACCGGTGAGCCGGGAGATCGCGGGTGTGACCTTGTTTTTCATGGGGCTGGGTGATTATACGCTGTTCAGTTTCTTCGATGTCGGCTGGATGCAGATGCTGGCCAACCTGATGGCTGCGGTTGGGCTGTTTGGTCTGGCTTATGGCGGCTATTACATGTACAAGCTGTACCGTATTCCGGCGCGCCCTTACTGGGATCACTGGCACACCGGGGCTGCTTTTGTTGGCACCGGCCTGACCCTGGGATCTTTGCTGCTGGCAGTTGTCACCCTTGCCTTTGGCGAACTCGATTCGGCACAGGGACAGGTACTTGCTGCTGTGGCGGCCGCGGGCATGTTGCTGGAGGGCATCGGTCTGTATCGTCACTACCGGGACCTGGGCCATAGTGAAAGCGAGGCTGCAGCGTCATTCTATGAGCAGGGCACAACCTATGGCTACGCCTACTGGCTGCGCAATGGTCTACTGGTTATCGGCTTTCTGTGGGCAGTGGCTATGGCCGCCACAGGTAGCGCCAGCCTATGGGCTTTTGGCCCTTTGGCTGTCATCGCCCTGGGCAGCGCCGTGCTGGGGCGCGCCATGTTCTATGTGATGGTGATTCCCACCACCATGCCCGGCGCCTTCTTCTGGAAGAACAAGGGCTTTGTGGAGCATGCCAGGGAAACCGGATTGGCGGACATGCCCCAACTGGTTGTGGTTTATGAGCGCCACCATCAATTCAAGCTGAGTGAGTTGCTTCAAACGGTTCGGGAAACCAGCGTTAGCGACAAGCTGGATCAGTTCAAACGCTTCTTTACCGGCTGAATGGCAACGGGGGTTGGCGTCGCGCTGCATGCGATTCCACGCCCTGTCGATCCAGCTCCTGTGCGGAATACGCAATAACCTTGTGGTTGTTGTGTTTTTTTGGAAACAGTTTGAAACGAATTGGGATGAAGGAAAGGGATAGAATACTCGGTTGAGAGTATTCAATCCGCGATCGGATCCGGACAAAACCATGAAAAGAATCCTGCAAAAAAAGTTTATTCTGCCTCTCGTGGTGGTGCTGGCCGTGGCTCTGGTGGTGCTCAAGGTGAAAAGCAAGCCGCCCATCGCCCATGAGGATCTGGGCTATCCCGTGAAGGTTGTGGAAGTGATGACCGTACGACCCATCCCCTACCGTTCCCACGCGACGGGGTATGGCAATGTCGAGCCGCGGATAACTGTCAGGGCCAAGTCCGAGGTCAGCGGCAAGATTGTCTATATCCATCCCCGCTTACGCAAGGGAGCCAGCCTGCCAAAAGGCACGGTGGTGTTGCGTATCGAGCCAACAGCATTTGAATTCTCTGTAGAGCAGAGCAAGGCCGGGCTTTCGGGTACGGAATCCAGTCTGCGTCAGTTGGAGACGGAAGAGGAGAACAGTCGGGCACTGTTGGCCATCGTGCGCAAGAACCTGGCGGTGCAGAAGAAGGAATACCAGCGCATTCAGGAAATCTGGAAAAAGAAGCTGGTGGCCCGTTCCAGCGTGGATGCAGAGGAGCAGAAAGTATTACAGCTTCAGCAGCAGGTGGCGGACCTGGAAGGCAAGCTGAAGACCTACGAAAGTCGCAAGGCTGCCCTGCGGGCCCAGATTCAACAGTCGCAGACCCAGGTGGCCCAGACCCAGGACACGTTGGGGCGCACGGAAATCAGCCTGTCCCTGGATGCGCGTATCGGTGAGGTCTTCGTGGAAAAAGGCGAATTCGTGTCCGCCGGTAGTGTGCTCTTCGAAGCACTGGGTACGGATGCCGTGGAGATCACCGCTGAGCTGCCCACCCGCCTGTTCCGCCCTTTGTTTGCCAATCAGAAGCATGCACGTATCAATCTCGATAATCCTGAGCACTTCTGGGATCTTGTTGGATCGATGCAGCTCGAAGCGCGGGTAAGCCTGGTAGGCTTTCCCGAGGCCGCATACTGGCAGGGGAAGCTGTTGCGGATCAGTGAATCCATCGATCCCCGACGCGATACCGTGGGGCTGGTTGTACAGGTGGACGATCCTTATGCCCAGGTCATACCGGGCGAACGCCCACCGCTGCTCAAGGGGATGTTTGCCTCGGTGAGTTTTTATGCGCCGGCGAGAGAGGTGCTGGTGATTCCTCGCAAGGCGGTGCATGAGGGGCGGGTCTATGTGGCAAGACCTGATGACAGGCTGGAAATCCGTCCTGTGGCTATCCTGTACCGCCAGGGTGAGTTCGTGGTGCTGAAGGATGGAGTACAAAGTGGAGAGCGCATCATCATCAGTGATGTGATACCGGTCATCGAAGGCTTGCCCCTGAAGCCTGTAGCGGCGAGCGACTATGCACGGCAGTTTGAGGCTGCCGCCGCAGGTGATGCGTCCGCCAGCCGCGGGATCGAAAGATGATTCGCTATTTCACGGCGCATCCTACAGCCGCGAACATACTCATGCTGGCCATCGTTGTCATCGGTCTGTTTTCCCTGCAGCACTTGAACAAGGAATCCTTCCCCGTGCTCAAACAGAGCAAGGTGCAGGTGACCGTGGTTTACCCCGGCGCCAGCCCTGAAGATGTGGAGGAGGGAATCTGCAATCCCCTGGAAGATGCCACCGATGGTATCAGTTTTCTCAAGGAACAGATTTGTGATGCTCGCGATAACATGGGTATCTTTACACTGGAGATGCAGGAGCAGGGTGATATCCAGCTCTTTACCGATGACATCAAGGTGGCCATCGATGGCATACAGAATTTTCCCGATACCGTGGAAGATCCGGTCATCACGCAGCTGGGTCGGATCAGCAAGGTAGTAAATGTAGCCGTTACTGCAGACAGGTTGACCACGGTGGAGTTGAAGGATCTGGCGGAATACTACCGCAACCGCATGTTGGCAGATCCACGCATTCCCATCGTCGAGGTCACAGGTTTTTCCACCCACCAGCTTCAGGTGCGGGTGCCGGCAGCAAGTCTTCGCAAGTACAATCTCAGTGTACAGGAGATTGCCACTCTCATCGGTGGCCAGTCCATTGAACTGCCTGCGGGTACACTGGAGACAATCGACAAGGACTATCAGATCCGTTTTGATAATGCCCACAAGAGCGCCGAAGCACTGCGGGATCTGGTGATCCTCAACACCGCGGAAGGCGGCGAGATACGTCTGGGGGATATTGCTCGTGTCGAAGACCGCTTCGAGTTCCGCGAGCAGAGCGTCGAACTCAACGCCAGGCCTGCAGCGGTGCTGGTGATCAGCAAGAACACCATCGACGATACCCTGAAAGTCTTTGATGCGGTGAAGGCGTTCGTGGACAGGGAGAATGCTATTCTCCCCAAAGGCGCCCGCCTGACCATCACTCAGGACGTAGCCACCGGCGTGCGTGACCGCCTGCAACTGCTGCTCAAGAATGGGTGGCAGGGACTGCTGCTGGCGGGGCTGGCGCTGTTTTTGTTCTTCAACTGGCGCTATACCTTCTGGGTGGCACTGGGTCTGCCGATCTCTTTTCTGGGTGGCTTGGCTCTGATGGTGCTGTTCGGCGTCAGCATCAACATGATTTCCATGATTGCCCTGCTCATGGCCATCGGCATTCTTATGGATGACGCCATTGTCATATCCGAAAGCATCGAACATGAATATGCCAAAGGCAAGACGCCCCGGCAGGCGGCTATCGATGGTACGAAGAAGGTGTTTCGCGGGGTGTTTTCTTCCTATCTGACATCGGCCTTCCTGTTTGGTAGCCTGTTGATGATGAAAGGTGACATCGGGCAAATTCTGGGGGTACTGCCGGTGGTGCTTTTGTCCGTGCTTACCGTATCTCTCATAGAGGCTATGTTGGTGCTGCCCCATCACCTCAAACATTCCCTGGAACATGCTCACGACAAGCGTCGGCCCGCCTGGCGTAACCGGATTGAAAGCGGCTTCCTGCGAATGCGTGATGCCGCAGGCAGGGCGGCAGTTGTCGCCATTCGCTATCGCTATCTCACTCTCGGATTGGCCCTGGCCATTCTGATCTTTTCTGTTGGGCTGATAGCGACGGGGACCGTAAAGTTCAAGGCATTTCCCGATCTCGAAGGTAATACCGTGGATGCCCGGGTGTTGCTGCCCCAGGGTACACCACTGGAGAAAACCCGGGCGGTGGTCGAGCAATTGCTTGCGGCGCTGGCCAAAACCAATGCACAGCTGAGTGCACACGAACCCGAGCCTCTGGTGAGAAATGTGCAAGTTGCCTTTGGTACACATGTCGACGTACCCGAGAATGGCGCTCATCTGGCGACCATCACCCTGGATGTGCTCAACACCGAGATCCGCCACACACCCATGGCAGAATTGACCCGTCGCTGGCGGGAGAACAGCGGTGACCTGCCCGATGTTATCGGCATTCAGTTCCGCGAGCCCAAGGTGGGGCCGGCTGGCCGTGCCATTCATGTGCGTCTCAGTGGCGATGATCTGGATGAGTTGTCCCATGCGTCCTGGGAGGTGCAGAACTGGCTGCGGGGTTACCAGGGGGTTTCTAATCTGCTGGACGACCTGCGGCCCGGCAAACCACAGTTCTCGATTCGATTGCTACCTGGCGCCCAGAGTACGGGGCTGGATGCCCGCGCCATTGCCCTGCAGCTGCGGGCTGCCTATCAGGGGCAGAAGATCACGGATGTATACAAGGGTCGGGAAGCCTATGAAGTGATCGCCAGGCTAGACAAGGATCCGGGGCGGCAGATGGATGATTTCGAGAACTTCTTCGTGTTCACCGGCAAGGGTGAAGCCATTCCCTTGAGCCGGGTGGCTCAGATCAAGGAGAAGCGCGAGTATGCCCGCATTGGTCACGTCAATCATCGGCGTACGGTGAACATCTATGGCGATGTCGATGCGGAACTGGCCAACACCTCGGAAATCATCGCCGGCTTGCAGCGGGACTTCATGCCGCAGCTGAAGGAGCGCTATCCTGATATCCGCTTTCACTTCAAAGGCGAGGTGGAGAATGGCAGCGAGACTAAACTGTCCATTCTCAGTGGTTTTGGACTGGGGGCGCTGGGGGTATTCCTGCTGTTGAGTCTGCAGTTCCGCAACTACCGCGAGCCGTTTATCGTGCTGCTGAATATTCCCTTGGCGCTTATCGGCGCCATCTGGGGACATTTTATCATGGGGCTGGATTTTACGTTGCCGAGCATGATCGGTTTCGTTTCACTGGCCGGGGTGGTGGTGAATGATTCCATCCTGCTGGTCGAGTTCGTCAAATACCGGGTAAGCGAAGGCATGTTATTTCATGACGCCGCCCATCAGGCGGTGCGGGACCGCTTTCGCGCCGTTTTCCTCACTTCGGTGACCACGGTAGCAGGCATGACGCCGCTGTTGTTCGAAACCAGTTCCCAGGCGCTCATTCTGGTGCCTTTGGTGACCAGCATCGTGTTTGGCATGCTCACTTCCACCCTGCTCATCATGCTGGTGCTGCCGGCGACCTACAGCATCATGGAGGACCTGGGGCTGGTAGATGAAAGGCAGCCTGATTCAGCTGATTTTACTGGCTGAATCATCCAGAGGTGTCGGCATACCAAGATAGTAGCCCTGCACATAATCCACACCCATCTCCTTCAGTATCGAGAGGGTCTCCTTGTTGGCAACATGTTCTGCGATGGTTTGCTTGCCCATCAGCTTGCCGATTTCGTTGATGGATCTAACCATGGCCAGGCTGATGGGGTCTTCGTCCATGTCCTGAACAAACTGACCATCGATCTTGAGAAAATCCACCGGCAGGTCCTTGAGATAGCCGAAAGAAGACATACCGCTGCCAAAATCATCCAGGGCAAACAGGCAGCCTGCCTCATGCAATTCGGTGATAAAGCGACGGGCTCTGGTCAGGTTGGTGATGGCCACCGTCTCGGTAATTTCCAGACAGATGGTGTTGGGTATAACCCCGGTTTGCTGCAATTGCTCCAGGACAAAGTCAAGGAACAATGGATCCGTGACCGAAGCACCGGACAAGTTGATGGTGGTAAGACCTGGTGTGGTTTTCTCTTGAGGATGAGCAACCAGCCACTGGAACGCGCTGCGAATGACCCAGCGATCAATAACCGACATCAGGTTATAGCGTTCCGCGGACGGGATGAATTTATCCGGCGTTATCACGTTCCCTTCTGAGTCGAGCATGCGCAACAGTATTTCCATGGCGGCGACGGGAAGATCGCCGCTGGTGCTTATTCTGTATATAGGTTGCTGGTACAGAACAAATCGCTGTTGGGCAAACGCGGATTCGATATGAGTGATCCAGTCCATTTCCCCGCGCTGGCGCTGCAGTATTTCTGCATCAAACTGATTGGTCACGATGATGCGGTTTCTACCTTCTTCCTTGGCCCGGTAGCAGGCGGCGTCTGCCAGTCGCAACATGTCGACAACATTTTGCCCGGGCAGGGAAATGTTTACCTGACCAATGCTCATTCCCAGCGAGAATATCTTGTTGTCCCAGTAAAAACGGAAATTCTGAATATCTTCCAGCAATCGCTGGCCGACCCGCAAGGCGGCTTCTGGCGTGCAGTTTCTGATCAGCAAGCCGAATTCATCACCACCAAGACGTCCAAGTATGTCGCCTTCATGGGTATTGTCATTCAGTAGAATAGCCAATTGACGTAATAGCTCATCGCCGGCTTCATGCCCGCAACTGTCATTAACCAGCTTGAACCTGTCGAGATCCATATACATGAGGCAATGCTGTGAGTTTTCAGTCACGCTATTCAGCAGAATCTGCAGTGATTGTTCAAAACTGTGGCGGTTGAGCAGGCTGGTCAGATAGTCGTGACTGGCCTGGTGCATCAATTGTTGCGCCATCTGCCGGGTCAGTGTGATATCCCGGATATAGGCGGTGAACAACGGTTTTCCTTCCTCATCCACCCGGGTAATGGTGAGCTCAACGGGAAACTCGGTCCCATCGGCGCGAGTGGCGGTGGTTTCAATGCGCGTTTCCAGAATGGTTTTTTCATTAGTTTGCAGATGTCGTTGCAGTCCCTCGTAATGTTGTTGCCGGAGCGATTCAGGAACGATCAACTCGGCCATTTTCCTGCCCATGACCTCCGGTTTTTCATAACCGAATATCCTTTCTGCGGCTGGATTGAATTCGAGAATACGGTCACCGGTATCGATCGTGACAATGGCATCCAGTGCGGCATCCATAATGGCGCTCTTGCGCTTTTCGCTGCGTTGCAACTCCAGCAGCATTTGCCGCTTGACGGATAGCTGTCTGGAGATGATCCGGGCGCCAACCACCAAGCTGACCATGCCCAGGGTCCAGAGGATAAGCAGTATGGAGGTTTTTGATCGGATGGCGGCCTGTTCCTGCACACGCAGTTGCTGCATGGGAAGAGCAATACCGATACCCCCACCCGGCTGGCCCAACTCAAAATTCTGGCTCACATGGCAGAGCAGGCAGCCACGACTCACCATTAGCGGTTGCATCAGGCGCAGATATTCTTGCCCATCGATTTCAGCCAGCTCAAAAACCTCTTTTTGTCCTTCGGCAAGACGTTTCAGCGCCTTTGTTTCCCATGAATCGGGTGCATTGGCCGCAGACAAGGGTGTCAGGCTGGTGATTTTTCCGGTAACGCCATAGAGATCACCAAAGTCTTCGCCCAGTTCGCGAATGATGCTTGCCGGATTGATCAGCGTGAGCTCTATGCCTGATGGCGTTGTGATGTCCCTCTCGGGGATGTGGACGAGAAACGGGCTGGGTGGGCTGTCTTCACTTGCCGGAATATAGATGCGCCCATGCCTGGTAGCCCACAGGCGCATGGCTTGGTCCTTGTTGAAATAGGCCCGGGCTTCTGTTGTTGCCAGGTTCAGTGTGCTTTTCTTTTCTTCCGTAATGGTCCATGCAACGATTGCGGCGATGATCGCGCTCCACAGCAAGCCAAGTGCGAGGGTATAGCTGGCGATATTGGCATTGTCCTTGAGCCGCATGAAAGCATTTTAGCCGAGTCCGGGAAAATTGGTGTGTATTCTTTGGCAGAAACCGGGAATGTGCAAGACATAAAAACCATTGTGTGCTGAAACAGGAAGTTTTTGATATGGTTGCTTCTTTTCCCGGATCCATGACTGTATGAACCTATCAGACTTTCCTTTGCCAGTGCTGGGTTTTGCTGCTTTTTCCGGCAGTGGCAAAACCACTTTGCTGGAACAGTTGATCCCACTGCTGACGCAATCCGGTTTGCGGGTGGCGCTGATAAAACATTCTCATCACGATTTTGAAATGGATAAGCCGGGGAAGGACAGCGATCGCCTGCGCAGAGCCGGTGCCGGGCAGATATTGCTGGCTTCCAAGTACCGGACAGCCTGGATACGTGAAGGAGATGGTGCAAGTGAACCTGAACTGGATGAACTGCTGACACGGTTGGATACTCATGATCTGGACCTGGTGCTGGTGGAAGGCTTTCGCGACGAACCCGTACCCAAGATCGAGATCCATCGTCCCTCCCTGGCCAAGCCATTGTTATGCCAAAAGGACGATGCCGTGATTGCCCTGGCGGTTGATCAGCATCCCGCCCACGAAGTGCCTGTGCCGTTGCTGGCATTGAATCAGCCCCGGGAAGTTGCCGATTTTGTCCTGACCTGGCTGAAAGCGATCTGAGTTGTACCGCTTTGTGTTTTTCTGACCGGCAATGACAGCTTTGGAGCCACTTTTGCATCTGAACCCCGATTTTGGCATTGAGTGTCAGGGGGAGAACTGTTCCTTTGAACAACTGGATTTGTGGTTGGACTCAATGTGCTCGCAACTGTGGCACCTGGGAGTCGAGCCAGGTATGGTGGTGGCCAGTGTGATGCCACAGCGCCGGCTGAATGTATTGTTGTTGTTGGCCTTGCCGCGTATGGGCTGCGTTTTCTTTCCTCTTGATCCCGCGTTGCCGAAGTACTACCGTCAACAACTTTTGTCTGCTGCAAAGGCAGACAAGTTATTGTCAGATGATCATGGCCTCGATCCTCTCGAAGCAGAACCTGCCGACAGTTTTCCCGGGCAGGGGCTGGAGCCGGATGCGGTACATCTGTTGATGGCAACCAGCGGCACAGGAGGGCAGCCCCGGGTGGTAGAACTCACGGGGCAGAATCTGCGCAGCAGTGTGCTGGCGTCCCGGGAGCGACTTGGGTTGGAGCGCAATGATCTATGGTTAGCTTGCCTCCCTGTCCACCATATTGGTGGACTCGCTATTTTCTTGCGTTGTGCCCAGGCGGGTGCAACGGCGCTGCTGATGGAGGATTTTGATCCGGTCGCCGTATTGGATGCCCTCGTGAACCAACAGGTAAGTCATATTTCGCTGGTTCCCGCCATGCTGCATCGTTTGCTGGATACCGACAGGAACTTCCATCCCCCGGCTTCCCTGAAGGTGGTGTTGCTGGGAGGAGCAGCAGCACCTCCGGATCTGGTGCAGGCAGCGCTGCATCAGGGCTGGCCGCTGTGTCCCACTTATGGATTAACGGAAACGACTTCCCAGGTGGCCACACTCTGTCCCCCACCTCGACGATGGAAGCAGGGTTGCGTGGGCGCTCCCCTGAAGCATGCAGAGATCCGTATCGATCAGCATAGCGGAGCCATCAAAGTACGGGGCGCATCCGTGGCTGAATATGCTCGCGATTCAGATGGGCGTCGTCAAAAACTGCTGGATGAACAGGGGTGGCTGGATACCGGCGACCTTGGTTCGCTGGATGAAACGGGGATGCTGTATATCATCGGTCGTGGAGATGACGTATTGATCAGTGGTGGCGAGAACATTCATCCGCGCATGCTGGAGCAGGAGCTGCTGCGTTGCCCCGGTGTGGAGGATGTGGCTGTAAGCGCGCTGGCGGATGATGCCTGGGGGGATGCACTCGTTGCCTTGTACTGTGGCGCAGTAGACACGGATCAGGTACGCATCTGGGCAAAACAGAATCTGCAAGGGGTCTTCGTACCCAAGTACTTTTTCCGAACGGACATCCTGCCGCGAAATGCCATGGGGAAGTTGCTGCGTGATAGATTGAAAAAAAAAGCCAAAAGCTTTGTTTCAGGAGCTATATGAACAGAAATAAAAGCGACGATATTGCCCAGTTTGGCGCAATGGGAGTGGTGTTTTGATGAACTGTTCAACAATTGTGATTGGAAATCTATTTTATAGTGGAAAACAGTCTTGTTTAGTGTGAGCAGCGGCTTTTTCAGCCCGATTTTTCAGTCTTACATTGCCCGATTTTCCATTTAACTATCAGGATTTGTGGCCGATAAGCCACGTATGAGTATTCCCTTGGACCACAATGCGATGAAAGTCGATGCTGAAAAAGGCATCCTGCTCGGGCAGGTCCGCCTGGTTTTCGCGTCGATTCCTTTCTCCGCCACGTCCATTCCGATTGTCAGCGTCCTGCTGACGGTTCTCTTGTGGGATGTCGTTGGTCATGCAGCCATTGCCAATTGGCTTTCCGTGGTTTTCCTGGTTTCGCTATTCCGTTGGTGGCAATATCGCCGATTTCTGAAAGAAAAGCCGACGATCGAAGCCTCGGGTCGGTGGTTACAGCAGGTCTTGCTGGGTGCTGCCTTGTCAGGACTCGTGTGGAGTGCTGCAGGAGTATTGCTGTTTTCACCTGCATCGATGCCACACCAGATGTTTCTCACATTTGTGATGGTGGGTGTTGTGGCTGGCGGGGTGACTACGTTGTCGCCGCTATTCCCGGCCATCCTGTTTTTCCTGCTGGTCACGCTGTTGCCTTTGAGCTGGTCCTTCTTTGTTCTGGATACGAAACTGGGAGATCTGATGGCGGGTCTGCTCTTGTTTTTCATGTTGATGATGCTTCAGACATCCCGCCGCCTGAATGCCATTGTTGTTGACACCCTGACCATGCGACATGAAAAAGTGATGGCGGAAGAGACTATCCATCACCAGGCTTTTTTCGACGAACTGACCGATCTCCCCAACCGGCGCATGCTGTTCGACTATCTGGGCCAGGAGATCGCCCGCTCCCGGCGGCACGGCTACCTGGGGGCGATACTGTTTCTCGATCTGGATAACTTCAAGAACGTCAATGACTCCCTCGGCCATGCGCTTGGGGACAAACTGCTGGAACAGGTAGCGAAGAGACTCACTAATCGCCTGCGGAAGGAAGATATCGCGGCGCGGCTGGGCGGGGATGAGTTTGTGATTCTGCTCTCGGAGATTGGAGAAAACGCCAAGGTTGCGTCAGCTCGTGCCAGATTGCTTGCCATGGAGTTGAGCCAGCTTTTTCTTCAGCCGTTCCTGGTTGATGGACACACCCTGTATATCACGGCGAGCGTTGGCATTGTCCTCTTTCCCCTGGATGAAAGCGGGCCGGGAGATCTGCTGCAGCGCGCCGATGTGGCAATGTACAGGGCCAAGGAGGACGGTCGTGACAGCTTCCGGTTTTTCCGGCCAGCCATGCAGGAGGCGCTCGATAACCGCCTGATGATTGAGAAAGGGTTGCGCAAGGCACTGGAAGGCGATCAGTTGGAGCTTTTCTACCAGCCGCAGGTGGACTCGGAAGGAAATATCTACGGGGCGGAGGCGCTGGTGCGCTGGCAGCATCCGCAGCACGGTCTGGTCAGCCCGGAAGACTTCATCTCCATTGCCGAAGAAACCGGCCTCATCTATCGACTGGGTGACTGGGTATTGTGTGCTGCCTGTGAACATATTCGCCACTTGTCTACGGTTCGTCCCATGGTTGTCTCGGTGAACATCAGCCCCAAACAGTTTCGCGAACCTGCTTTTGTGCACCGGGTGGCGGAGGTGATCAGGGAATATCAAATTGACCCGCAGTATCTTCATCTTGAAATCACCGAGAGTACGGTGCTGGACAATATCGAGCAGACAATCGAGCGTATGGCATCCATCAAATCGCTTGGCATCAGCTTTGCTATCGACGATTTTGGAACCGGGCAATCCTCCCTCGCATACCTCAAACGCCTGCCTATCGATACGCTCAAGATTGATCGCTCCTTCGTACGTGATATAGCAGATGATCCAAACGACGCTGTCCTGGTCGAAACCATTATCGTGATGGCTCAACACCTGGGGTTGAAGACCATAGCGGAAGGCGTGGAGACATGGGAATCACTGGAATTTCTCAAACAGAAAGGTTGCCACAATTACCAGGGTTACCTGTTCAGTCGCCCGATTCCTTTCCAGGAGTTACTGAAACTGGGGACATGCCTCCTTCCCGAGCAGAGACCGATTTCGGAATTGCTACAGCAAAATGCCGTGTGAATGGTCTGGCTGGAACGATGACCTGGCAGACGCCCCGGCCTGTCTGTTGCCGAACCGGATAGCTTGGCAGGTACAAAGTGTAACCGAGGTAACGCTAATGTAAGGCCTTGATCTAGAATTAAAAATCCCGGTTTTTAGAGCGTTCCGGTGAAGTTTTCGGGCTAGATTCAGAAAATATAGGGTTTGAGTGCCTTGCGCAGCTTGTCCGGAACAGGTGCAGGCTGTCTGTTGTCCTTGTGTAGAAATACATGGGTGGTTTTCGCGTTAGCGCAGCATATCCCATCCTTGTGGAAACTGTAGGAGAAGCTCAGAGAACTGTTACCCGGCACGGCGGGAACAACGGTAATGAAGACTTGGTCATCAAGCTGCAACGGTTGCCGATAGTCGGCTTCGGCATGCACCAGGGGAATGAGGTAGCCACCGGCATCCAGAAAGGATTTCAGGGAACAGCCTGTTTTTGCCAGCAGGCCGGCATAGGCATCGTGGGCATGGCTGAACAGGTGGCTGAAAAACAGGATGCCACCGGGATCAAGTTCATGGAAGGGAACCTGGAAGTGGTGCTTGAATGATTTCATTGATGCCGAGTCCGGGAGTATTTGGTAGAGAAAGGTATCCTGCCCTGATTTCAGGGGGCTTGGCAATATCCCTGGCGAGCCAGCCGGAAGTTGCCAGTCCATGCGCCATGCCGGGAGACAGCGCATCGACAGCAGCAGCGAGCTGGCAGGCAGCATATATTCCTACAGCAGAGTCCACAAGCGAAGTGACCACAGATTCCACTCCCGCGGCGGCCGCCGCTTTTGCCACGGCATAACTATGTTTCAGCCCGCCGAGTACGCCGGGTTTCAGCACCAGGCGGCGGATGTTGGTACCTGAGAGGATCTCATCGAGATTCATGGTTTGTAACGACTCGTCCAGTGCGAGGGTGATGGCGGTATGTGATTGCAATCGGGCAAGATCGGCCATATCAGGGTTGTGTAATGGCTCTTCCAGTGACTCCACAGGCAAATCGGCAATAGCATCCAGGAACAAAAGGGCTTCATCCATGTTCCATGCACCGTTGGCATCCAGCCGAATACGGGTTTGTGGCAACAACGTCGCACACAATGTCTGCAGACAGCGGATTTCGTGGTCCAGATTCTGCAGGCCAGCCTTAAGCTTGATCACGTTAAAGCCTTCGCGCTGGGCGTTGAGCACATCGTCCTGGCATATTGCACCGGAAAAGGCATTCACCTGAATCTGGCTGCTGGCGGTCTCGCTCAGCAATTTGCGCACAGGGATACCTTCTTTTTTGCCCTGCAAATCCAGAACAGCGGTTTCCAGGGCATGGCTGGCGGCAGGGAAATCGGCGCGTATCGACTCGAGTTCGAACCGTACTGCATCCGTGTCAGCCCAACTCCTGCCCTTCAGCTTCTGTAACAATGCAATTGCTTGTGTAGGCGATTCGGTGCCCATAGAGGGGAAGGGCGCACAATCTCCATAGCCTTGATACCCACTGTCCGTGACGGTAATCAACCAGCCTTTTCGCAGTGTCAATTGGCCCCTCCGTATACCAGGCCAGGCCGATTTCAGGGGTAGAGCATAGGGAGCGTGCTGGATTTGCATGGGCATATCAATGAAATTTCTGGCTAAATCCCGCGGAATTTTTGATTTATGTCAAACCAAGCCTGTGCGAAATGACACACACTAGCCCAGTCTATATAATCGACAACGGTTCAGCGATGGCTGAGCAACTATTTTGATCAGAAAGGGTGGGGAAGTTCTGGCTTTTTTGATCGTTATTGTAGTTACCAGAAGGAGAATACCATGAAAGTACGCAAGCCTATGCTTGCCTCC
>CAZFXI010000021.1:0-33297 GCA_964522855.1 uncultured Sedimenticola sp. | reverse complement strand
AGGGATTCATACTGCACCGCCATCACCACCAGCACCAGGAACAGCGCCAGCACCAGCAGCTTGTAGCCGGTTTCCTGACTTTGTTGCAAGGTCTTGAGGGTGCCGCCCTCATATAAGGTGTAGCCACTGGGCAACGGCAACTCATCCAGCAGTTGTTGTGCATGACGAATGGTTTGTTCCATGTTGACCCCCTCTTCCAGAGTGGCGTTGACTTCCACGATGCGCTGCTGCTGCTCGCGGATGATGGTCACCGGTGCCGGTTTGAGTGCGATATGCGCCAGGTCACCAAGGCGCAATGGAACCGCTTTGTCCCTGTTGCCCATCAAGATGATGTGCTCCAGATCATTGACGGTGGTTGTTTCCCTGGGATCGAGCTTCAACACCACATCGATGCTGCGATCAGCATCGATGATGCTGCTGACTTTCCTTCCCTCCAGGGCATAGCGCACGGCTTTGCCGATGCTGTCCATGTCCAGGTTGAATTGCAGCATCTTTTCCCGATCCGGTTTCACGGACAGTTCCATGGTGACATCTTCATTGGACTGCTTGATGTTGCGCAAACCGGGAACCCCTTTCAGTTTGTCAGCCATTTGCTGACCAATGTCTTTCAACACATCGAGATCTGCCCCCCTGACATGGAAACTCACATCGTCATCCCCACGGCCAATACGCAGGCCGCGAATGCCACGCAGGCGGATGCGTATTTTCACTCCTGCCAGCTGTAGCTCGCCTGCCAGCTTGCGCAGCTTTTTCACCCATTGTTTGCTGCTCATGCGCTGTTTGGACGGTTGCAACTGTATCTGCAGATTGGCGCGATTGGCGCTTTCATAGCGAGAGCGCCCGAACGTGAATCCCCCCACAGTGGTGAGCAGGGAAGCAGTCTCCGGTTGTTGTAGCACCAGTGTCTCGATGCGATGGGTGATGGCGTCCATTTCATCCACATCGATGCCCCGATCTGCCGTCAGGTAGATGCCGATGCGCCCGTCATCGATGCGTGGCAGAAAGGTGGACATGGGTTGCAGCAATTCCTTTACGGTGAAACCCAGCAGCACCAGGAAGATCAGAATAACCAGCCACGCCCACTTCAGCACATGGCGCAACAGCCAGGCGTAGCCGTCCTGCAGCTTCTCCAGCGCACGGTTGATAATGCGCCTCAGCCAGCCTTCCTTTCCGGCAGGAATGCGTGCCGCCAGGGCGGGCACCAGGGTCAGGGCGACGACCATGGAAGCCATGATGGCGGCAGAAATCGTGATGATCAGCTCCTGAAACAGCAGGCCAATCAATCCGCCGATGAACAGGAAGGGCAGCACGGCAGCAAGATTGGTGGAGGTAGAAGCAAAGATGGCACTGGTGACTTCTGCCGCAGCGGCGGCGGCTGCACCTGTGCCTTTTTCCCCGCCACGCTGATGACGGTAGATGTTTTCCAGCATGACGATGGTGCTGTCCACCAGCATGCCCACGCCCAGTGCCAGCCCGCCCAGGGTCATGATATTCAGGGTCAGCCCCACGGCTGACATGAGGGTGATCGCCACCAGGATGGCGATGGGGATGGCGCTGCCGATGATAAGGGTGCGGCGAATACTGCCCAGGAACAGGTACACCACCAGCATGGCCAATGCCGCGCCACTGACCGCCGCAGTGATGGCATTGTTCAGGGAGCGGCGAATATGCCTGGCCTCGTCGTTGACCGGCGTGATTTGTATGTCTTTCGGGATTAGTCCCCGATTCTGCAGTTCAGCCAGCTGCAGATTCACGCCATCCACCACGGATACGGTGTTGGCCTGGGGCTGTTTCTGAATAGACAATTTGACGGCTGCTTGCTGATCCAGGCGGATGTGCAGGCGTGGTACCTCATGACCATCGACGATCCTTGTGAGATAACCGAGTTCCATGGATTGAAAATCCGTCCCTGTGTTTTTCAGATCGAGAGGAAGCTGCTCGATATCTGAAGCGCTGTGCAGGCGCCCCAGGGCCAGCACCGGGGTTTCTGTGGCTGCGCCGCGTAACCGTCCACTGGCAACATCCCGATTTTCTGCCTTGATGGCTTCTTCGAGGTCGAAGATGTCCAGGCCGTGGGCAAACAGACGCTCCTGGTCCGCGATGACCTGGATTTCACGTCGCAGCCCGCCAGCCACTTCAGCGGCGGCTACACCGGGCACATTGATCAGCCATTTGCCCAGAGAGTAATCCACCCAGTCACGCAGGCTTACCGGATCCAGTGTGGCGGAACTGATGGCATATTCTGCGGCGGGCAATTGGGACGGATCACGCTTGTAGATGACCGGGGGCTCGATGGTGTCGGGAAGAAAGCGCTTGGCACGATCCAGGCGTGTAGAGGCATCGCGCAATGCGATGTCGATATCCTTGCCGTAGGCGAAGTCCAGGTCCACCGCGCTGCGGCCTTCGCGGGTGGCCGAGCGGATATGAATGGCATCTTCGGTGATGGCCAGCTGTTCTTCCAGCTGCCGGGTAATCTGGTCTTCCATGATGCCTGCAGGAACGCCGGGGTCGTTGATGCGCACCCCGATGCTGGGGTAAATGATATGCGGCAGTAGGCTGATCTTGAGACTGTCCAGGGAAAACAAGCCCAGGATCACGGCTGCCAGGGTCAGCATGATCACCGCGACAGGATGATGGATGGACCAGCGAGCGATGCCGCCACGTCGGGAAGAATAATCGGGCTTCATCTGGGATGATGACTGAGCTTGAAGAAAACCATGCGGCTGTGTTTTTCGTTGTTTCCCGCAAGTTAGCTCATGGCGCAGGGTTTGGCAATCTATCGAGGTATTTTATATCTCTCGATTAGGAGAAGAAGAGGGGCTTGCCCCAAACCGGATTGTTTGGCGAAGATCCAGACCGGGGCAAGCGAGAGTGTTCTTGAAAGAAGGGTTTACCTGGCAATGTTGGCATACAGGGCGGTGATGTAGTTCATCTGGCCCAGTATCTTGTCCAGGGAACGTACGACCAGCGAGGGAATGTAGTTTCCACCTTTCAATTGCTTGCTGATCTTGAAGGTGTTCCAGTCCTTCTCCACTTTGGCCAGGGCATCGTTGATTTCCGAGGTATTTTCAGGTGCGGATTGCAGCAGTTTCAAGGCATCAGTAAACTCTTCCACGGCCTTGTTTTGCCCAATTTCATATTCAGGATTGTCCAGCCCCCAGCTCCTGAGTACATAAAACTTCCCGATGCGCTGGGAAAGCATGCGCTGCCGCCCGGAGATGTTGACCAGTTTCCCGGCATTGGTTCCCGAGCGATCCTGAAGCAGCAATACGAATTTGTGGGCTTTTGTCAGCACCTCATCAGACATGGCGGCCAGTTCCTCGGCTTTGGCCTTGGTAGGCTTGGCTTTTGCCAGCACCTTGTATTTTTTCCACAAGCCAGCTACTTCCGCAATGGTTTTCTTTTCTTCACTGGTTGCTGCAAATTCCTTGAGTTCAGACAATTGCCGTTCAAACAAAGCCATTGCATCCCGCAACTGTATGTTGGCGCTGAGCATGACTTTCTGTCCTACCAGCGCATAGGCTTTTACGATGCGTTGGGAGAGCATGCGCTGGCGTCCTGCCTTGTTGATGGCGTCACCCATGGTGAGGTTTGACTTGGCTTCTGGCGCGGCCAAGGTGTTTCCTGCAAAGAGGAGTGGAAGAGCACAGGCCAGAAGAAGCAGGTATTTTTGTGGTTTCATAGTTTTACCCATCTCATTGAGAGGTGCTTTGGTTGATTGTTGGAACATATTGTTCTAATGATAGAGCAGTTTGTTCAATTAATAGAATGTTTTGTTCACATGCTGGCGCATACTGTCTGTGCTTCACATGTTCCGTCATTAACGCTGGCCATTATCCACCGATATCAATAACAGTTTTTGTCTTTCAGCGCCATTACGTTGACGCTGCCGGGTCTGCCTGAATTGGTTTCGATGGGCGCAGGCAAGTTTTCTGCCGGATGCGAATTGATCCCGTACTGGTATATCGGCACAAGGCGCAGGCTCTTAAGGAAGCTTTGTTGGAATCCGGGCAAAGTAGATTGCTGACCGATGCTGGAGTTCATGGTTTGGCCGAGAGGTTTCCCAACGCCATGATGGCTCTGTGTACTATGGAATATGTGCGCCGAGTATTCCCCGCTTATGACTGGCATGACATGATCAAAGTCAACTGCTGCAATGCTTAGTTGGAAATTGTGACTGGCGTATTGCTTTTCAGGTTCATGAAGCCGCGTTTGACGATCTGATCACCCGCATGAAGTCCTTCGATCACCTCCAGCCAGTCGTCAAAGCGTGCGCCGGTGGTCACGTTTTTTCGTGCTGCCCGATCATTGCGGACGGTGTAGACGTATTCGCCCTTTCGGTCTGTACGCAAGGCAGAAAAGGGGATCATGAGGCGTGTTTTCGCAATGCCGGTCAGCGTAACCCGCACAAATTGCCCTGCCCGGGCAATGTCCGGCGGATTGCTCAGCTGGATTTCGATATTACCCTGGCGGCTTTGGGGGTCCAGCGTGGGGAAGATGCGCTGCAAATTTCCCTTAATGAGAGCAGACCCCTGAATGTCCAGTTGCACCAGGATGTCATTGCCGGGCTCCAGGTCTGCCAGTAGTTGTTCCGGGGCGGGCACCCTCGCCACCAGTGAATGTGGGTCCGCCACGGTCAGCAGATGGCTGTTGCTGGGCTTGACATCGCCAGGCTCGGCCAGGCGATGTGTGATGATGCCGTCAAAAGGCGCCTTGATCGTGGTGTAACCCAGGCGGATTTTCAGGATATCCACTTCTGCCAGGGCAAGCTCCAGCGCTGTTTGTGCTTCGATCAGGTCTTCTTCCGATGTGGCCTTGGTTTTTCTCAGGCGCTCCAGACGGGACACCCTGCGCCTGGCCATGGAGCTGGTGGCCCTGGCTTTTCTGAGCTCGGCCTTGAGGAGTTCGTTGTCGAGAGTCGCCAGCAGATCACCTTTGTGCACCTTGTCACCTTCAAACAAGGGCAGATCGGTAATGCGCCCTTCTTCCTGTGTGTGCACACGCAGAACATGGCGATAGGCAAGCGTGCCTGTGCGCAGCCATCTTTTTGCTATGGAGCGTTGTTGCACCTGCGCGACTTCTACCAAGACCGGTGAGGCTTGTCGTGATTTTGATGGCTGGGCGGGCGTTTTGCTGTCGCTGCAAGAGCTTACCAATGCCAGCATCAGAATGAGTAGAAATCTTGTGCTGTGCATAGTCAAGGAATCTCTGATTAAGTCCGGGCCAAGCAGATTGTGATTGAAAGGCTTGAGAACAAGGCGAAGTTCGCAGCCAATGCCCCAGGGCACCTTCTCTTGCGCAAGCGCAATTCAGCTTGTAGCAAGCTATTGGCAAGAACTTCAACGCAGTTATCGGACTGTTTAATTGCTAGATGCGAGTTCATGACTTATTCAGGGGTTCCTCAATAATCGTAGTGTTTGACTTCCCGCTTGATACTGCGTTGCATGGCAATGGCTTCTGGTTTCCAGTCCAGTCCTTCCAGGAATATCTCGGGGTACAGATCATTGAGGGCGACCAGCCGTTCTCCCTCTTCATCCTTGATGTACTGGCGAAACCAGCGCACGCCTTCCACCAGCGCCATGATGTACATGCCAGAGATGCACTGATCGGATGGCTCGAGCACGATGATGCAACCATCGGGAAATTCCGGCTCCATGCTGTCTCCCAGAACCTGCAGGGCAAAGGGCTCCTTGGCGCTACAATTACTCAGCTCGTCCTGTGATTCTTCCACCTGAAGTCTCCACTTTTGCTATCATGAAACGCTTGGTTGCAGGGATCGGAAATCCCTGATTTTTAAGAGTTAATTACCGGATCCAGTATAACATGATTCATGCGCAGGGGGAGTCCCCGCAAGTTCACAAGAATCGACGCGACCTGCATAACCTACGGAATATGCTGCCCTTTCTCTGGGAATTTCGGGGGCGGGCGTTGTTTGCCCTGGGCTGTCTGGTTTTGTCCAAGGTGGCCAATGTGGGCGTGCCGCTGGTGCTCAAGCAGATCGTGGATGCATTGGAGAGTCGTCCGGGCCAGCTGCTGGTACTGCCACTCAGTCTGTTACTGGCCTACGGGGCGCTGAAGCTCTCTGCAAGCCTGTTCAACGAACTCAGGGACATCGTTTTTGCCAAGGTGCGCTATCGAGCCATGCGCCGGTTGTCCACCCGGGTGCTGGAACATCTGCACAATCTTTCCCTGCGCTTTCATCTGGAGCGCCAGACCGGCGGTATCAGCCGGGATCTCGAGCGTGGTACCCGCTCAGTAGCCCAGATTCTCAACTACATGGCATTCAGCATCCTGCCCATTCTGGTGGAATTCGTGCTGGTCGGGGCCATCCTGTTCACGCAGTACGATTCGGTGTTCATGCTGATCACCTTTGGCACGGTGTTGGTATATGCCGTGGTGACGGTGGCGATTACGGAATGGCGCATGGATTTCCGCCATCACATGAACAAGCTGGACTCCGAGGCCAGTTCCCAGGCCATGGACAGCCTGATCAATTATGAAACCGTGAAGTATTTCGGCAATGAAAAGCTGGAAGTGGATCGCTTCGACCGCAAGCTCAGTGCCTGGGAACGTTGGGCGGTGAAAAGCCAGACCTCCATGTCCATGCTTAATTTTGCCCAGGGTGCCGTGATTGCCGTGGGTGTGACCCTGGTCATGGTATTTGCCGCACGGGGTGTGACTGCCGGTGATATGAGTATCGGTGATCTGGTGCTGGTGAACGCCTTTCTGCTGCAGCTGTTCATTCCCCTGGGGTTTCTGGGTATCGTTTATCGGCAGATCAAATATGCGCTGGCAGACATGGATCTGATCTTCAAGCTGCTGGATCGAGAGCCGGAGATACAGGATGCCCCGGACGCCCGTCCCCTGCAGTTGAAAGGCGGGCAGATTCGCTTCGATCAGGTGGATTTTTCCTATCAGCCGGAACGGAAAATTCTACAGGGTGTGGATTTCGAGGTGCCCCCGGGGCACAAACTGGCCATCGTGGGCCATAGTGGAGCGGGCAAATCCACGATCGCCCGCCTGTTGTACCGTTTCTATGACGTGACTGCCGGCAGTATACGCATCGATGATCAGGATCTGCGCGAAGTGACCCAGGAAAGTCTGCGTGCGGCGATTGGTATCGTCCCCCAGGATACGGTGCTGTTCAACGATACGATCTACTACAACATCGCCTACGGACGTATCTCGGCCAGCCGGGAGGAGGTGGAGCAGGCCGCAGAAATGGCACACATCCGGTCGTTTATCGAAAGTCTTCCGGATGGTTGGGAAACGATGGTCGGTGAGCGTGGGCTGAAGCTCTCCGGCGGTGAAAAGCAGCGGGTGGCCATCGCCCGGGCCATGCTCAAGCGGCCGCAGATCCTGGTGTTCGATGAAGCCACCTCGTCCCTCGATAGCAAGACCGAACAGGCGATCCAGAAAACCCTCGATCAGGTGGCGCAGCACCATACCACCCTGGTAGTAGCACACCGCCTTTCCACCGTGGTGGATGCCGATGAGATACTGGTCATGGACAAGGGCAGGATTTGTGAACGGGGCACCCACCAGCAATTGCTGGCCAGGAAGGGTATCTACCACGAGATGTGGGATTTACAGCAAAAAAAAAGGGCTGAGGATTTCTCAGCCCATAACGAGCAGGAGCTTCGATGAAAAAGTTACATCCTGATTGTGGGATCAGGACTTATTGTTTGCAGGTGCCGCACCAAGTATCGGTGAGCTTCGCATTGTGAGTCAGCTTGCTCAATTGGCAAGGGAGGCAGCGCCAGATGGCATTGACCACGCCAATGGCAATGCCAGTCAGGATCAGCGCCCAGAAAACCTGGTCGATCCAGTCTCGCAGCATCACACCTTCCAATCCATACATCATGTAGGTAACGATGGAAAAGATCATTGCGGACACCAGTCCTACTAATATCGGTATCATGGTTCTGTACCTAAAATAACTACATAGAATAATTTAACATATTACAGTTTTCTAATACATGGGCATTGATATTTCGCAATCAAGGGTGGCGCCAGAAAAAATGCAGATTTATCTGGTTGGGGGCGCTGTGCGTGACCAATTGCTGAATCTGCCGGTGACCGATCGTGACTGGGTTGTAGTGGGTGCGACCGAAGATGACATGCTGGCGATGGGATATCAGCCTGTCTCCGGCGATTTCCCGGTGTTTATACACCCGCAGACCCGTGAGGAATATGCGCTGGCAAGGCGGGAGACCAAGACAGGCCCCGGCTACCATGGTTTTACCGTGGAAACCGGCCCGGACGTGACGCTTGAGGAGGATCTTGCGCGCCGGGATCTCACTATCAATGCCATGGCGGAGGACGCACAGGGAAAACTTATCGATCTTTTCGCAGGACAGGAAGATCTGCACAATGGTCTGCTGCGGCACGTTACCCCTGCTTTTGTCGAAGATCCCGTACGTTTATTGCGTGTAGCGCGATTTTCTGCGCGTTTGGGTCGATGGGGATTTCGTGTGGCTCATGGAACCCAGGCGTTGATGAAGAAAATGGTGGTTTCGGGAGAGCTTGAGTACCTCCAGGGACAGCGTATCTGGCAGGAAATGCGTAAGGCACTGATGGATGCTCAGCCCTGGCGTTTTTTTCAGGTGCTGCATGCCTGCGGTGCCCTGGAATGTCTGTTTCCCGCACTGGCGGCGGCCATGTCAGGGGGGAGCGCTCACGAAAAAAAGCAGGTCAGTGAACCGGTGGCAGCCCTGAAGCGTGCTACGGCAAGCGATGCCAGCCTGCCGCTGCGGTTTGTCAGTATCATGCAATATGCAGTGGATGCCGATCATCCACCCGAGCAACTGACACGCATGCTGGGTGTGGACAGGAAAACAGCCGCATTGCTCGAAAACTGGCTCCAGGCCCGACCTTTGTTGATCCGCCTGCCTGTGGGAAATGCCCGGGATATCCACCGTTTTCTAAGGCAGTTTCGCCATACCTTGCCCGAGATGATGCAGCTTGCACAGATTTGCCTGCCGGAGCTTGCCACAACAATACTGCCTTTGGTGGAACGGGCTCGAATGGCCATGCACAGCGTAGCGGCAGGTCAGTTGCAGGAACAGGGCTGGCAGGGGAAAGCTCTGGGGGAAGAGCTGGCCCGAAGACAGGAGCAGGCCATCGCATCGGTATTGGAGGAAAGCGGTGACAGTTGACAAACCGTACGCCGGTAAACAGGCGGCCCCTGGCATCTGGCAGGTACTGCGTTCCGGTCGATTGTTGCTGCCCTTGCTGGTACTCGGCGGCGGCGTGGTCGCTGGCAGCCTGATTACCCTGTTCGGTCTGTTCGACCAGGGTCTGGGCCAGACCAGCATGTACCTGCTGGCGGTGGCCGGTGCGCTGGCGCTCTTTGGGCTGGCGGCGTTCATGCTGCAGATGAAGCGCCAGTTGCTCGAACCTCTGGTAGCGCTTGAAACTTCGGTAGCGCGGGTATCCCAGGGGGAGCCGGGTGCCACCCTGCCCGACAGCGATACTGGCGTGTTTACCGGCATGGTGCAGGATATCGACAGCATCAGTGAAGAGCTGATGGATCTGTACGAAGACATGGACAGCCGCATTGCCCGGCATACTACGCGACTGGCACAGAAGACAGCATCACTGAAAATTCTTTACGACGTGGCAGCCACCATCAATCAGGTGGAGGATCTGGATGAACTGCTGGTGCGCTTCCTGCGGGTGTTCAAGGAGATGGTCAATGGTCTGGCCATCAGCGCAAAAGTCGTGCAGCTGGGTGGGCGCATGCGCCTGGTTGGCGCCATCGGCCTGGATGACAAGCTGCAGCGGGAAGCAGAACTGCTGCCCCTGGAGATCTGCCCCTGCGGGCTGGTACTGTCCCCCGGGGATATCTGCTGCGAACATGAAGCACACTACTGTATCAAACAGCTTGGCCGGCAGATGTATTCGGCCGATGAAGTGGAGCTGATCTCCGTCCCTCTGGAGTATCATGGTGATATTCTGGGTCAGTATGATATTTATGTGCAGCGCCCGGGCGTATCTGACCGGGAGGATATTCTGGAATTGCTGGAAACCGTAGGCAGCCACCTCGGCATGGCGGTTGCCAAGCACCGCTCCGATGAAAATGCCCATCGCCTGTCCATCTATGAAGAACGCAATGCGCTGGCGCATGAACTGCACGATTCATTGGCGCAAACTCTGGCCAGCCTGCGTTTCCAGATTCGCATGATGGAAGACAGTCTGCAGCAGGAGCCAGGCTGTCAGGTCGTATCAAACGATCTCGAGCGCATTCGCAACGGCGTGGATGAAGCCCATACCGAGCTGCGTGAATTGCTCAACAGTTTTCGTGCTTCCATGGATGGTCGGGATCTCAGCGCCGCCCTGGAAAAACTGGTACAGCGCTTTTCTTCGGAGACCGGTGTCGCGACCTATTATCAGCAGGAATGCGCCCAGCTGAAACTGTCTTCCTCCGAAGAAATGCAGATGCTGCGTATCGTACAGGAAGCATTGGCCAATATTCGCAAACACGCCAGAGCGCATACGGTGCGGGTGTTGCTTACCTGTCGATCCGGCCGTTATGTGCTGTTGGTTGAAGACGATGGTGTAGGCTTCGAGGGCGAGGCCAGGGAAGGTCATCCCGGGGAACACATCGGACTCTCCATCATGGAGGAGCGGGCACGTCGCCTGGGTGGGCAGTTGCGAATAGAAAGTGAAATGGGGGAAGGTACCCGGGTGGAATTGATCTACGCGCCGGAGGTACGCTCCCGCGATATCGACAGGAAATGGACAAGCTGATGCGAATACTGTTAATCGATGACCATGCTTTGTTCCGCATTGGGCTGCGGGAACTGCTGGAACGTCGCGGCCTGGATGTCGTGGATGCAGTGGGCGACTGCGAGGCGGGCATCGCGCTGGTCGAGGAAAAACAGCCCGATGTGGTACTGCTGGACATGCGTATGCCGCAGATGACTGGCCTGGATGTATTGCAGATTCTGCGTGAAAAAGGACAGCAGATGCCCATCGTGATATTGACTACTAGCCGGGTGGAAACCGATGTGATTGCGTCTTTGCAATGCGGCGCCCAGGGCTATCTGTTAAAAGATATGGAGCCGGATGACCTGATTCGTTCGCTGAACGATATCGTCGCCGGGCAGACGGTGGTCGCCAGTGAGCTGACCATGGTGCTGGCCAGGGCAGTGCGCGGGGATGAGCCGACAAAAAGCGAATCGGCGATGGATCAACTCACCCCCAGGGAGCAGGAAATACTGTGTTTGCTGGCCGAAGGGCAGAGCAACAAGGTGATTGCCAGAAATCTGGGTATTTCCGATGGCACGGTAAAGCTGCATGTGAAAGCTATTCTGCGCAAGCTGGATGTGCATTCCCGGGTGGAAGCTGCCGTGATCGCCGTAGAACAGAAATTTTGTCAAAAAACAAACCCTGAATAACAGAGAGAAGTGAGAAAAAATCAATGAAGCGTTTTCTGGAACTGGTCAAAGACTGCCTGCACAACGTCAAGGAACTCATGCCCTGGGATCTTGAGGAACGACTGAAGGAGAATCCGGATGTCCTGCTGGTGGATGTGCGTGAGCCCTACGAATACGAAGCCATGCATATCAAGGGTTCACTGCTAGTGCCGCGGGGCATTCTCGAATCAGCCTGCGAGTGGGATTATGAAGAAACCGAACCCGAGCTGGTCATGGCGCGGAACAGGGAAGTGGTAGTGGTTTGTCGCTCCGGTCAGCGTAGCGTGCTGGCCGCCAACTCCTTGCAGGTACTGGGTTTCAAGAATGTGGCGTCGCTGGAAACCGGCATTCGTGGCTGGAAGGATTATGATCTTCCCCTGGTCGATGGGGAAGGGAACGATGTGGATCTCGATGATGCAGATGAATACTTCACCGCGCATGTCCGCGAAGACCAGCTGCGCCCCAAGGGTTGGGTGGATCCCGTTTGATGGTTTCCTGTCGTCTCTAAGGAGCCTCTGATTCGGAGGTTCCCTAGAGTTCCGTACCCGGTTGAATGGCTGACGTGGCTCCCTGATAACCCGGCTTCTCGCCCTTGTACCAGGAAAGCTTTTCGTGCAATTGTACAACTTCTCCGACGATGATCAGGGTGGGGGGCTTGGGCTTTTCCCTTTCCACCACCTCCAGGATGTTTTCCAGGGTGCCGGTGAATACCCGCTGCAAATGCGTGGTTCCTTGCTGTACCAGGGCGATGGGCATGCTTTGTGCAACACCATGCTCGATGAGTTTTTTCACGATCACCGGCAAGCCCATCAGACCCATGTAGAACACGATCGTCTGGCGGGGCTGGGCCAGTTGCTGCCAGTTGAGATTCATGCTGCCATCTTTCAGGTGGCCGGTAACGAAGGTCACTGACTGGGCATAGTCCCGGTGGGTGAGGGGAATACCGGAATAGGTGGCGCAGCCGGATGCAGCGGTAATGCCGGGAATCACCTGGAAAGGCACGCCCTGTTCCGCCAAGGTATCGATCTCCTCACCGCCACGACCGAAAATGAAAGGATCACCTCCTTTGAGGCGTACCACGCGCTTTCCTTCCTTGGCCAGTTTCGCCAGCAGCTCGTTGATTTCTTCCTGGCGCATGGCATGGCGGTCGCGCTCCTTGCCCACATAGATGCGTTCTGCTTCCCGGCGGACCATCTCCAGCACCGGCTTGGCCACCAGACGGTCATAAACCACCACATCGGCCTGTTGCATCAATCGTAATGCACGGAAAGTCAGCAGGTCCGGGTCGCCGGGACCGCCGCCCACCAGATAAACTTCTCCCATTCCGCTTTCTGGTGAAAACTCCTGCAATTCTTTTTCCAGTACCGCTTCGGCTTCGTCCATGTGCCCGGAAAACACCCTTTCTGCCACGCTGCCCTGCAATATCCGGTCCCAGAAGCGGCGCCTGTCATCGGTGCTGTGAAACGCACGTTTCACGCGTTCACGATAACGGGCGGTAAGTTCTCCAAGACGACCGTATCCCGCCGGAATAAGGGATTCCAGACGTGCCCGGATCAACCGCGCAAGTACCGGTGATGCCCCGCCGGTGGAAACTGCGGCAATTACCGGTGAGCGGTCGATGATGGAGGGCATGATAAAGGTGCCTGCATCCGGGTTGTCCACCACATTCACGGGTATATTAAGTTGTTTAGCGGCTTCGGCAATATGCTGGTTGGCTGCCGCATCGTCGGTGGCGGCAACAATCAAGGCATAGTCTGCCAGGTCAGCCTGTGAATGCGGCATGTGCAGGTGGGTGATTTCTCCATCGTCTGCCTGCTTCTGGAGTTCTTTGCCCAGCCGGGGCGCAATCACCGTGACCGATCCCTGAGCCGCCCGGAGAAGCCTTGCCTTGCGTGCGGCGACGTCGCCACCGCCGACAACTGCGCAGGACCGGGACTCGATATTGAGGAAAACAGGAAGAAAATCCATTGTTTTTAAGCCATTCTATGTGGATTGAGGGACCCGGATCGGGGAAGTATAAAGTCTAGCATAAGCAATTGTTCTATATTGCAAAAACCGCGCTATTATTCGTGTTTATATAGTGCATTTATTGCTTATATGAGGATATTATAATATACTACATCGTTTCAAGTTGCCATCGACCTGACCTGAGGTGGGAATGCAAGTCAAAGAGATCGACTCATCCGAGCTGAAGAAGCGGCTGGATGCAGGCGGAGATATTGTACTGCTGGATATTCGCAGCGATGCAGAAGTAAAGCAGGGTGTGTTGCCCAACGCAGAGCATCTGGCCATGCATCTTATTCCCCTGAAATTACAGGATTTGCCGAAAGACAAGGATATTATTTTGTATTGCCGTAGTGGAGCAAGGTCTTATCATGCCTGTGCCTTTCTCGCTCAGCAAGGTGTGGACAATGCGTACAATCTGCGTGGTGGCATTATCGACTGGGCTCGAAACGGGTACGAAATAACGTCCCTGTGAGTCTTTTTTGCATCTGGTGCTTGCCTTTCTCGCAGAGTTAGAATATAAGAAAGCACTGTTATTTAAACCCCTAAACACTGGAGAAATCCCATGGCTGATTTTGATGATGAACTCGACGCAAGTGGCCTGAACTGCCCCCTTCCTATCCTGCGCGCCAAAAAGGCACTGGCAGCTCTGGACTCAGGTAAAGTACTGCATATCATTGCAACCGATCCAGGTTCGGTAAAAGACTTCGAAGCCTTTTCCAAGCAGACCGGTAATGAACTGATGGAATCCAAGGAAGAAGGTGGCAAGTTCCATTTCCTGATCAAGAAGGCGTGATTGCCTGTTGATTTCTGATGCTGCGTCTATACGCAGAGGAGAATAGCGATGGAACAGAAAAAACTGGCGATTATTGCCACCAAAGGTACCCTGGACTGGGGTTATCCTCCATTTATCCTTGGTTCTACGGCGGCCGCTCTCGGCTATGATGTGGAAATCTTCTTCACGTTCTATGGCCTGCAACTGCTGAAAAAAGACCTGGATCATCTGCGCGTGACACCCCTGGGTAACCCTGGGATGCCCATGCCTGGTGGTATGGAAAAGTGGATGCCTGTGCTGGTAACTGCCTTGCCTGGTATGGAAGCGATGATGACTTCCATGATGAAGAAGCAGATGGCAGCCAAAGGTGTGGCCAGCCTCACCGAATTGCGTGAACTGAGTCAGGAAGCCGAGGTGCGTTTTATTGCCTGCAACATGACCGTCGAGTTGTTCGATATGGACCCCTCCGAGTTCATCGATGGCATTGAGCTGGCTGGTGCTGCACGTTTCTTCGAATTTGCCGGAGAGGCAGATATCTGCATGTACATGTAAGTTATAGAAAAACAATAAATAAAGCCGCCATATAGGCGGCTTTTTTATTGGCTGTTTTCCGGACGCTGCAGCTTCCGGAAAAAGGCTATGGCTAAAACTTGTAGTTCAACTGGGCGCTGAAGATGTCAACGTTCGACTCATAGGTGCCGATCAGCTGATGACCGGTACTGTGGTCCAGTGCATCCAGATCGGTGTCCTCGATGAACAGATGTGAATAACCGGCATCCATACTCAGGTTGTCAGACAGGCGATATCCGAGGCCGATGGCGATCCATTTGCGATCATTGCCCGGTATGCGTGGGGTACGATCGACCGTCTTGCTGATCGGTGTCTCGTCATAGGCCGCACCGACACGGAATACCCATTTCTGACTGGGACGATAGGTGGCGCCGATGGAATAGCGCATATTGTTGTCCCAGTTTTCCGGTTGTACGGTGTCGGGCTGTGCAGGGTTGTCGTATTCAATACGCAGTTCTTCGAAACGGCTCCATTTGGTCCAGGTGGCATCTGCCAGCACGGCCCACTGATCATTGAAGACGTGATACAGGCTGAGGGATGCGGATTCGGGAAGATCCACGTCTGCCGTGGCATCCGTGTCGCTGAACAGGGGTATGCCCATGTCCAGGATGGCCTGGAAACCGGCCGGCACCCGGAAATCGGCGCTGCCATCCAAACTCTGATCGACGTTGGAACGGTAGGCCAGCCCGACACGAGTATGATCTGTCAAATGAATCATGGCGCCGAGGTTAAAGCCGAAGCTCCAGTCGGAACCCTTGACCTTGGCATAACCGTCGGAAGCGGTGGGCATCATCCCGGCTGCTGCACAGGTGCCATCGGGAATTTGTGGTATCTGGGCTTCGAGGCCATAACAGATAGTGCCGAAATCCACGCTGTTGGCAAGGGTAACGCGAATGTACTGGGCGCTGATGCCGCCGCCCAGGGAAATCCTGTCATTGACCTTGTAGGCAATGCTGGGGTTGATGTTGATGGTGCTGAGTTCAGAACGTACCGCGTGATAGCGTCCGACCCAGTCCTTGTCGTATTTTGTTGCCAGTCCGAAGGGGGCATTCACGCCCACGCCGGCAAACAGCTGCTCACTGAGTTGGGTGGAGAAATAGAAATTGGGAACCAGGACGGTTTCACCACCGTCATCGTCGCTACCGGAAAGGGTGCCTGATATGGGTGCACCGCCGGTCATGGCTGGGTTGATATAAGAGCCCCGATTGCTGAAATCGGAGGTGGGGAAGATCACATGGCCTGCCACAACCATTTGTGACCCCTGCAGTTCAGTCATGCCGGCGGGATTGAAGAAGATGGTTGAGGCGTCCTCGGCCACGGCAGCTGCGCCGGCGAAGGCATTGCCCATGCCGCTGGCGCTGTGCTCGATGATGGCAAATCCGGCGGATTGTGCGTTGAAGGATGCGGCGGCAATCATGCCACCGATCAACAAAGCCAAGGGCTTGCGAATGGCTGGTTTTTTCATGCTGATATATCTCCCCTGATTAGAACGTGCTGGCAATGAATGTGCAGATCAATACCGTGGATCCGGGTACAGTAACGTTGCACAAATAATACTTTGTGGCGTATTTGCCAAAGGCTATGTTAATTCCCGACAAAATACCAGCACTATTACCTGTTGATGACAGTGTTTTCCCCCGCTCGATTTAACTAAAAGCAAAGGATTTATGGCTTTATTGGTAGCACATGCATGCTTTAGCAGTTTATAATATAAATTAAATTTATCGCAGGTGTTTGTGGGGTTTACGTCCGTTGGGACGTGGTTCAACCCACTGAAATATTGGGAGCAGACAGGATTATGGCAGACCGCAGATTGCAGGTATTTTTCACGGTTGCAAAGTTGCTGAGTTTCACGAAAGCAGCAGAAAGCTTGCACATGACCCAGCCGGCAGTAACCTTTCAGGTGCGTCAGCTGGAAGAATATTTCAATACACGCCTGTTTGACCGGACACACAATCGCATCAGCCTGACCAAGGCAGGCAGCCTGGTGTATGGCTATGCGGAGAAAATCTTTGAGTTGTATACGGAAATGGAGAATATGGTCAAGGAAATGACCGGAGAAATTGGTGGCTCCCTGACCATTGGTGCCAGTACCACTATTGCCGAATACATGCTGCCTTCCCTGCTGGGGGATTTTCGCAAGAAATACGAGGACGTGGTTATTCACCTGAAAGTATCGAATACGGAAGGCATCGTTTCCATGGTGGAAAACAATGTGATCGACCTGGGGGTGGTGGAAGCCCAGGTCGGCAACAAGAATCTGGTTGTGGAAACCTGCCGTGATGACAAGCTGGTGGCCATTGTTCCCAATGGACACCGCCTGGCTGAAAAGCAGGTGGTGGAATTGTCGGAGTTGATGGAATATCCGTTCATTTGCCGGGAAGAAGGCTCGGGTACCAGAGAGGTTATCGAGGACTATGTTTGCCATGCCGAAGGTTGCAAACATGGCCTGAATGTGGCGATGGAGCTGGGCAGCCCGGAGGCGGTCAAGGGCGCGGTGGAAGCGGGCATGGGCATCTCCATTGTTTCCGAAGCCACGATCGCCAAGGAACTGAAACTGGGAACCTTGGTCGTGCTTGAGCTGGATCCCCCCATGCGCCGCCCGTTCTCCTTCGTGCATCAAAAGCAGAAGTTTCGCGTGCGAGTCATGGATGAACTACTGGAATTTGCCCGCGGTTACTGCGAAAAAAAGGAAGCCTGACATTTGCTTTCCCCCGCGCTCAGTCTGCCTAGGGAGCAACGTCAGTTGTTGCGCCTTTTTTCCCGCCTGGATAGTCCGCGCCGTGCGAGTTTGAGAGCGTTTGCCGAGTTTCTTTGCCAGCAGCAGGAGGCGGAAGAGCAGGGCAGCGAGCGTGCTGCCCCAGAGCCTCGGGTCCCGGAAGAAATCCCGCGACCGGATGAGGAATCGGTGGTTGCTGCCATGCGGCGACTTACGAGAACCTTTCCGATGATCAACCGTGATGCCTTGCTGGACAGGGCGACTTCCCTGATGACGGCACACATGCTGCAGGGACAGCCCGCAGCAGAGGTCATCGATGAGCTCCAAGCACTGTTCGAAGAGCACTATCAGATCTATCTGCACCAGCATTCACAACCGTAGGCGCGATCATGCAACTCCTTTTTCAGTGGCTTAAACGCACCTTTTCAGACCCGCAACTGGTGGTGCTGTTATCCCTGCTGCTGGGTGGTTTTGTCATTATCGTCACCATGGGCAATATGCTGGCGCCGGTACTGGCCAGTATCGTCATCGCCTATCTTCTGGAAGGCCTGGTGGCGCCGCTGCAGCGCATCGGTGTGCCGCGCATGCTGGCGGTGGTTTTTGTCTTCATCCTGTTCCTGATCGTGCTCGGCTTGATCCTGTTCGGTCTGCTGCCCCTCTTGTCTCGCCAGATAACCCAGCTGGTGCAACAGTTGCCAAACATGGTGGCCGAAGGTCAGCAGGCGCTGATGATGCTTCCTGAGAAATATCCGGAGTTGATAACCGCAGATCAGGTACAGGAGGTGATTGCCACCATCGGCGGGGAAGCCGGAAATATCGGCCAGAAAGTGCTGTCCTGGTCGCTATCATCCGTCGTTGGCGTCATCACCCTGCTGGTCTATCTGGTACTGATGCCACTGTTAGTGTTTTTCTTTCTAAAGGACAAGAAACTGATTCTGAACTGGTTCACCAGCATGTTACCCCAGGATCGCAAGATCGCCATGCACGTATGGCATGAAGTGGATGGCCAGATATCCAACTATGTGCGCGGTAAATTCTGGGAGATCATCGTCGTCTGGTCCGCCAGCTATGTCACCTTTACCTTGTTGGGATTGCAGTACGCCATGTTGCTGGCGGTGCTGGTGGGCTTGTCGGTGATCATTCCCTACATCGGTGCGACGGTAGTCACCTTTCCGGTACTGGCGGTAGGCTGGTTCCAGTGGGGCTGGACCGCGGATTTCGGCTGGCTGGCGCTGGCCTACTTCATCATTCAGGCGCTGGACGGCAATGTGCTGGTGCCACTGCTGTTTTCCGAGGTAGTCAGTCTGCACCCCATTGCCATTATCGTGGCGATTCTGGTATTCGGTGGCTTCTGGGGTTTCTGGGGTGTTTTCTTTGCCATTCCCCTGGCAACGCTGGTGAATGCGGTGATTCAGGCCTGGCCTTCCCGTGATGAATTGAATCTCAAGATGGAGCAGCGGGCGGCTTCATAGCATGTGGGGAATACGCACGCTGAACGTCGTACCCTGGCCTGCATCTGATGTCGCCTTGATGCTTCCACCATGTGCCTGAACCAGACGTCGAACGATTGCCAGCCCCAGCCCTGTCCCATTGGCCTTGGTGGTAAAGAAGGGCTCAAATAGCCTTTTGAGGTTCTCGGGTGAGACCGCTTCGCCCTGGTTGTGGATGTCCAGTTGAATCACCTTGTCCGTGTCTTTACTGCGTACGGTTATCGTGACTTCCGATTCCTGCGGTGCTGCCTCGATGGCATTTCCCAGCAAATTGAGAATGATTTGCAGGAGCCGGTCCGGATCTGCGTGTAAAGGAAGAGCGTTATCCGGGCAAACAAGATGAACGGTCACCTGACGTTTTTTTGCCAGTGGTTTCCGGCTGGCGATGGCTTTTTCCAGTATCGGGCAGATGTCGATATGCTCTGTATTGAGCATCAATGGCCGGGCATAAAGCAGTATATCTGCCAGTAGTCGGTTGATACGTGACATTTCCTGTTCTGCCAGTTGCAGCCGCTTGTTGGCTGCCTCAGGCAACCGGGTGTTCTCGAAATAATCCAGGGCCATGCTGACCGTTGCCAATGGCGTGCGAATTTCGTGGGCGATATTGGTCACGAATTGGCCGATGGCGGCCAGCCGCGCGTGTTCGGCCAGTTTCAGGGTACGGCTGAAGCTCAACGTGATGACTGTTGCCAGATTGGATAGCAGTTGCAGATGCTCCTCCCCATAGGCATGTGCCTGGCGGGTGGCAAACACCAGCACGCCGGGGATCGGGCTTTGTGCGGTAACGGGGAGAAAGATCGCATCCCGGCGCTGACGCTCGGACAATACCTGCAGGAACCGGTAGGAAGAGCTGAGCAGGGACACTTCCTGAATATCGGGTATATGTAGAGGTTCACCGCTTTGCAGGCACTGTTCCAGTAGTGTGCCCTTGAGGGGGAAGCGCAGGATGCCAAGTTCTTCCGGCTCTCCGTCACTGTATGCCCGCTCCAGCTGAATCTGCCCATCGGTGGATACGAACAGCACACCTACCCAGTCCAGGGGCAGCAGTTCCGGAAAGGTGTGAGAGACGAATTCCAGGGTTTGATTCAGGTCACTGCCTTCCTGCAAGCGTGTGGTCAGCTTGAAGATGGTGTTCAGGCGAGAAGAAAGCTGATTGAATGAGAGGGCCAGGAAGCCGATTTCGTTGTTGGCGGTTATGGGTACCTGGTAGCTGAAATTACCGGCGGAAGCCTGTCGAAAACCTTCGACCGAACTGCTCAGAGGGCGCAATACCCGCAAGTAGAACCACAGCATGATACCGATGGCGATGATCAGGGCCACGACGAAGGAGGCGCGAATGATGATATTGGTTTCCCGGGTGCGTTGCTGAATGTCCTCGTCCAACGCCTTGAGCAGGTTGCGGGTTTTCTGCAGCAGCTCCGGATTGCGATCCACGATGAGCTTGGCGGCATCCGCCAGATGGGGCATTTCTTCCGGTCCCATCACCTTGTCCAGGGCGACGAGAAATTTCTTCCAGTAATCCTCCAGCTCGAAAGCGGCATCCAGCGTGTTGTCGCTCAGTACCGGATTCATGGGTTCATGGATTTCCAGCTGGCGCTGAAAATCGCCACTGGAAAAAGCTGCGCAGATATCATCGAATTGCCCGGTGTTGTTCATCAGGTCCTGATAGTAAAGGCGCAGGTCCCGGGTATAGGCGGCGCTGTCCTGGGGGGTGTTTTTCTCGTAGTTCATGGCTTGCATGGCCATGTGCTGGGCGGTAGCCTGCAGCTCTCCCGCCAGTCGCAGCAGCGCCCCCTGGGTACGCTGTTCATCGAGGATTTTGAGTGTATGCATGCTGAAAAAGCTGAACAGGGCGATCAATGCCAGCAAGGCAATGCCAATCTGGAATTTAAGGGTGTGTGTGTATTTCAAATACTAACTCCTTTTTTTCAGCAACCATCAGAGTATGCCAGTAAAATACATACTTTGGCGGCTAGCGTGTATTCCTGGTCGTTTCTCATACTTAGACCTTGCTGATGGGCATGAATCTTTCAGACCTGAATGAATTGTTGAGCATACGCGACTGGGTGCGCTGGGGTGCTAGCCGCTTCGGTGAGGCAGGGTTGTTTTTTGGTCATGGTACCGACAATGCCTTCGATGAATCCCTGGCACTGGTGTTGCATGCGCTGCATCTGGATCACAGTCTGCCCCGTGATTTTCTGGATACCCGGTTGACCCGCAAGGAAAAGGAAAGAGTGCTGGGCTATCTGCTACAGCGCCTGGACGAGCACGTGCCTGCCGCTTACATCACCCATGAAGCACACTTTGCCGGTTTGAGCTTCTACGTGAATGAAAATGTCCTGGTCCCCCGTTCTCCCATTGCCGAACTGATCGAGACAGGATTCGAACCCTGGCTGCAACCCGGTGAGGAACTGGATATTCTGGACTTGTGTACCGGCTCGGGCTGTATCGCCATCGCCTGCGCGCACTATCTGCCCCATGCGCTGGTGGATGCATCGGATATATCGCCTTCGGCGCTGGAAGTGGCCAGGGTGAATGTGGAACGTCATCAATTGCAGGAGCAGGTTGACCTGCATCGATCGGATCTGTTCGATGACCTGCCGGAACAGCAATACGATCTCATCGTCAGCAACCCGCCATATGTCAGCATGGAGGAAATGCAGACCCTGCCGGATGAATTCCAGCATGAACCAGCACTGGGGCTGGAAGCGGGTGAGGACGGCATGGACATCGTGGCGCGTATCCTGTGTCAAGGGCATCACTATCTCAAGCCTGGTGGTATCATGATCGTGGAAGTGGGTGACAGCATGGGAAATTTGATGGCCCGTTATCCACAAGTGCCTTTTTTGTGGCTGGATTTCGAGCGGGGCGGGCACGGTGTATTCCTGCTCACCGCCGAACAACTGCAACAGTATCAAGCTTTTTTTCTGGAGGAATGTGAATCATGAGTCTGCGTCGTGCAAGAACCGCGGATGAATATATCAAGTGGATAAAGGATGCCGTGTTCGAGGCCAAGGACTTGAAAGACTGCTTCATGTTCGAGATAGAAGACATGACCCGCTTTCCCAGCTGGGTCGAGCCCCTGGAGCAGAGTATTCTCGGTCTCCACCAATCCATGGTGGATGGCAGCTATCACTTCGGGCGAGAGGATCTGCCGTTCATGGACATTCTCTATCGCTATGGTGATCAGATACCTTTTCATACCCTTCTCAAACAGATCAATGAAACCCATCGCAAGGGGCTGGAAGTCGACGAAGACGACGACTGACCCCTGATACCGGAGCTTTCCATGGAACAGCAACTCATTCTGGATGACGCCCTGATCGCCAAGTACGACCAGAGCGGTCCGCGCTATACGTCCTACCCTACCGCAGTGCAGTTCCATGAGGATTTCACCGCAGACAACTACGCGGCCATTGCCAAGGCGACCAATGCCAGCGGCCGCCCCCTGTCCCTGTATTTTCATATTCCCTTCTGCGACACCATCTGTTTCTATTGCGCCTGCAACAAGGTGGCGACCAAGGACAGGAGCAAAGGTGATGAATATCTGCAGCGGCTGTATCGTGAAATTGCCTTGCAGGGAGCGCTGTTCGATCGCGAGCGGCCGGTGGAACAGCTACACTGGGGCGGCGGTACGCCCACCTTCATCAGTCATGAGGAAATGCGCGAGCTGATGCGCGTCACCGGTGAGCATTTTCATCTGCTGGACAATGATGAAGGGGAATACTCCATCGAAATCGATCCCCGTGAGGCTACCGCCGAGACGGTGGCTGTGCTTCGCGAAATCGGTTTCAACCGCATGAGCCTGGGCGTGCAGGATTTCGATTCCAGGGTGCAAAAGGCGGTGAACCGCATTCAAAGTGAAGAAGAAACCCTGGCGGTGCTGAATGCGGCACGGGCGGAAGGCTTCCGCTCGGTGAGCATCGACCTTATTTATGGCTTGCCCCATCAGACCATGGAGAGTTTTTCCACCACCCTGGACCGCATCATCGACGTCGGGCCAGATCGCCTATCGGTGTTCAACTATGCGCACCTGCCGCAGATCTTCAAACCCCAGCGACGTATCGAAATCGGCGAATTGCCACCGCCGGAAGTGAAGCTGGAGATCCTGCACATGACCGCCGCGAAATTGGCAGATGCCGGCTATGTCTACATCGGCATGGATCATTTTGCCCGGCCGGATGACGAGCTGGCGGTGGCCCAGCGTGAAAGTACGCTGTATCGCAACTTTCAGGGCTATTCCACCCATGCTAACTGCGACCTGATCGGCATGGGCATCACTTCCATCGGTTCAGTGGGCAATTGCTACGCGCAGAATCTCAAGGGACTGGACGAATACTATGCCTGCATCGACGATGGGCGCCTGCCGGTTTTTCGTGGTATCGAGCTGAGCAAGGACGACGAGCTGCGCCGGGACGTGATCACTCGACTGATCTGCCATTTTGCGCTGGATTTCGCCGCAGTGGAAAGTCGGTGGGATATCGATTTCAAGACCTACTTTGCGGCAGAGCTGGACAGCCTGCAGAGCATGGTGGGGGATGGTTTACTCGAAATTAGCGGCGCAGGCATACGCGTCATGCCCGTTGGGCAGATGCTGATCCGCAATATCTGCATGGTGTTTGATGCCTATCTCAAGGACAGCAAGGGCCAGCGTTTTTCAAAAGTTATTTAATTTAATCGTAGTCAGGAGCAGTAAGATGAGCAGGAAAAAAGATGATGAAAAAATCAAGAAAATAAAACAGAAAACCGCTGTAAAAAAGAAAGTCAGCAAGAAGAAAGTGGCCAAGAAAAAGGTCGCCAAGAAAAAAGTTGCCAAGAAAAAAGTCAGCAAAAAGGCGGCAAAGAAGCAGCCGGTGATGAAAGTCAGTGATCAGGAACGCTATGAGATGATCCAGCGCCATGCCTATTTCCTGGCGGAAGCGCGCAGCTTCCAACCCGGTCACGAGCATGATGACTGGCTCGAAGCCGAGCACTTCGTCGACAAGATGCTGAAGTAGTTCCAACCACTCTCCTGTCATCCCGGCGCACGACTCCATAGATGGGGAAGGTAGAATGAAGCAGGAAGCCAGAATCGAGGTCTGGGATGACAGGGGAGGGTTCTATCCCGGCAACTGTGTGACTGCCGCCAGTTCCGGGCCCAGCAGGTAGGTCAGGATCATCAGTGCCGGAACTACCAGCCCAAAGCCCCGCACGATGCGACGAATGACCGGGCTGGCCTGATTCAATTCCATGAATTGATCGATGATCAATCGCCCCTTGATGGCGGTGATGACGGCGATACTTACCGTTATCCAGAAACCCGGTCGAGCATATTCTCCCATCAAGGTGCCGCTCAGGGTTAGTAACATGAGCAACAGCCAGCTGAGACTGAGTTTACCGATACTCACGGCAGCACATAGAAAAGTGGAAAGATCATCAGCCAGATCAGATCTGTGGCATGCCAGTAGCTGGCGAAGGCCACCAGGCCGCTGTGATTCTCGGCGTCGTAACCGCCAAAGCCGGTTCTCAACATGATCCACGCCAGCCCCAGCAATCCCCAGCTTACGTGGACCAGATGATTGAAGGTCAGATAGTAGTAGGACATCTGAAACACATCCCCACCGCCGGTCAAGCCGTGGTCAATGTTCCAGCGAATCTCCAGCGCCTTGACCACGGGATAACCCACGGCGGTGACAAATGCAGCAATCAGCCAGCGTAGGCTGATTCCCGGCTGGTCCCTGCGCATGGCCAACACCGCTCGAGCCACGAAATAGCTGCTGGTGAGCATGATCACGGTATTCGCAGTACCGGCGGCCAGGGAAAGCTTTTGAGGGCCCTCGTGAAATGCCTGCGGATGATTGATGCGGGCGAAGAAATACACCAGGAACATGAGGGTGAATTCCGTCAGCTCGGCAAAGATGCCTACCCAGATGGCGCGGTTACCCGGGATGCGGGCAGGCATAATTATTTCTGACACCGGCTCAGCCGGTAAAATATCCCTTGTTCACCAACATGTGTACCCAAATACTTGCAGCATAGCCTACAGCAATAGCAGGTGCCCATTTCAGATGACCGAAGAAGGTATATTTCCCCCGGGCCTGCCCCATGAGTGCTACACCGGCGGCAGAACCGATGGAAAGCAGAGAGCCGCCTACGCCGGCGGTGAGCGTGACCAATAACCATTGTCCCGTGGACATCTCCGGGTTCATGGTCAGCACAGCAAACATTACCGGAATGTTGTCCACAATGGCAGACATGATGCCGATGGCAATGTTGGCATTGGTGGCGCCCCAGCCGGTGTACATCAACTCGGATGCCATACCCAGGTAACCGATGAAACCCAGGCCACCCACGCACAATACAACCCCGTAGAAGAACAACAGTGTGTCCCACTCGGCCCGGGCTACGGGAGAAAATACGTCGAATGCGCCGGGAGTACCCATTTGTCCATCATGCTCCACATTGTCCGCCTGTTGATCAAGGTCGCGGTGTGCAGTCTTTTTCAGGAAGAAACCGAAGACCTGCAAATAACCCAGGCCGGTCATCATGCCTAGAACTGGTGGCATGTGCAGGAAGTTGTGGAAGGAGACCGCAGTGGCGATGGTCAGCAGAAAGAGTGCAATGATGCGCTTGGCGCCACGCTGCATAGAGATTTTCTCACCGGAAGCGTCCGGCTTCAGGTCAGGCACGGCAAAATGCATGATGGCAGCCGGTACGACGAAGTTCACCAGCGCGGGAATGAAAAGGGCAAAGAAGGTCCAGAATTCCACGATGCCTTTCTGCCATACCATCAGGGTTGTGATGTCGCCAAAAGGCGAGAAGGCGCCACCTGCGTTGGCGCCTACCACGATGTTGACACAGGCCAGGGTGATGAAACGACTGTTGTCTCCACCTACGGCCAGTACCACCGCACACATGAGCAGGGCGGTGGTGAGGTTGTCTGCCACGGGGGAAATCAGGAAGGCGAGGATCCCGGTAATCCAGAACAGGGAGCGAAAGCCGAATCCACTGCGCACCAGCCAGGCACGTAATGCCTGAAATACGCGCCGCTCTTCCATAGTGTTTATGTAGGTCATGGCTACCAGCAGGAACAGCATCAGTTCCGCGTATTCCAGCAGATTGTGACGTACCGCCTGTTCAGCGGCATGAGTGAGTCCCTGATCGGCATATACCCAGGCGATGAATCCCCAGATCAGGCCGGCGGCGATGATGACCGGCTTGGATTTGCGCAAGTGAGTAAATTCTTCAGCCATTACCAGCAGATAGGCGATGAGAAACAAGGCAATGGACAATAATCCTACCCAATGACCGGTAAGGTCAAGATGCTCGCTCTGAGCGGTTTCTGTAGCAAGCAGTGTTTGTGGCAACAGTGCAAAAAGCAGAAACAGACCGAAGATTTTTTTCATCGAGAGAAACCTCATCAGGTGATTTTAAAAAACCAGGTTCATCATGACCATCATGACTATCAAGAATAACACGGTCATGATGCCCCCCGCCTTGATGAAATCCGGTACCCGATAACCACCGGGTCCCATGATCAGGGCGTTGACCTGATGGGTAGGGATGAGGAAGGAATTGGATGTGGCAATAGCGACTGTCAAGGCAAACACTGCGGGGTTGGCCCCCGCACCGATGGCGATGTTTACCGCCAGAGGTACCAGCAGCACGGTGGCGCCCACATTGGACATCACCAGGGTGAAGAAGGTAGCCAGGGCGGCAACCGCCGTCTGTATGACCCAGATGGGCATATCACCGACGACCACCAGCACCTGATCGGCGATCCATTTCGCCGTGCCCGAGGTTTCAACTGCCAGCCCCAGGGGGATCAGGGAGGCCAGAAGGAAAACAGTTTTCCAGCTCACCGCTTCATAGGCTTCTTCGATCTTCAGCACGCCGGACAACACCATGCCGATGGCGCCGGTGAGCAACGCAACGGACAGGCGAATATCGGTGAACAACACCATGGAAAGGGCGATAGCGAAAAAGATGGCAGCGGGCAATACCTTGTGCGGGCGCATTTCCTCCTCGCGGGGATATTCTGTGGTGATGACCACAAAGTCGCGGTCTTTTTCAATCCGGGCAAGGGCATCCCAGGCGGTATGCACTACCAGGATGTCGCCGGCCTGGAAGGGGATATTACGAATGTCATCACCTTCGCGCAGGGTTTTGCCATCCCGGTGCAGGCCGATCATGGCCAGTCCATAGGTCTTGCGCATCCACACATCGCGGGCGCTCTTGCCGATCAGGCTGGAGCCAGGGGGAATCAGCACTTCGGCGATACCGGCCTTGTTCGTGGACAGGTCATCCACGAAGGTGCGCATGACTCCGCGTTTCTTCAGGTTGTATTTTTCGACGAAATGATCCAGATCATGCGGGTCGGCGACTACACCCAGCACCATGCCGGCCTGGATTTCCACATCGCGAGCCAAGGCGCCGGGCCCCACCCGGTTGCCTTCGCCCGGGCGTTTGGTGGCGATGATGCGCACCCGGTATGCTGTTTCAACGTCATCCAGCATTTTTCCGATCAGTTCGCTGTTGTCGGTGACCACCACTTCGGTAACCGCATAATCCACGCCGTAAACGTCGTGAAAGTAGCCCATGGGATCTGATCCTTTGGTGCTGCTTTCGGCAACGGTCTTCGGTAGCACGAAGCGACCTACCAGTACGAAATACAGGATACCGGTAATCACCAGGGCCGCACCCACGGGCGTGACCGAAAACAACCCCCAAGTGTCCATCTGTTGTTCTGCAGGTAATGCCTTATTGGAAGTCAGAATCAGGTCATTGAGCAGAATCAGGGGGCTGGAGCCGACCATGGTCATTGTGCCACCCAGGATGGCGGTGAAGCCCATAGGCATGAGCAGCCGGGACATGGGCAGGCCAGAACGGGCCGAGATACGGGACACCACCGGCAGAAACAGTGCGGCTGCCCCCACATTCTGCATGAAGGAGGAAATGAAGCCTACGGTGGCGGAAATAATGGGGATGATGCGTTTCTCCGTGGTGCCGCCGGCCTTTAGAATAAAGGCGGCTACCTTGCTCATGATGCCAGTCTTGTCCAAGCCGGCGCCGATGATCATGACTGCGATGATAGACATCACGGCATTGGATGAGAAACCATCGAACAGATGCTTGTTGTCCACCAGTCCCTGCTCCAGTCCCATCAAGGGGGCAAACAGGGTGGTCAGGCCCAGCAGCACCATCACCGTGGTGGCAGCAACGTCCACGCCCACCACTTCGAACACAAACAGATAGATGGTCAGTACCAGTATGGCGCTGACCCAGGCGATTTCCACGGAGGGGACGACGAAGGCCAGAAACAGGGCCAGGGCGGTAAATACCCCCGCGCCAACAATCTGCTTTTTCGAGATGATGCCGGGCTTGGTGATGGTTTGTTCTTCATCTGCAAGTTTGTTCATTTAGGTTACCGTCACTATATCGTTGCCATTGGCATCAAGTTGTACGTTTGCTTGTGTGGGTAGAGCGGTTATTCGTGCGGAAAAAGCGAGTTATCGGTCGCTCTTTCACCCCATTTTCGTGGATTTCTAAACGTCGTGTGGGAGAATAACGCAACGCATTTCTGAATATTTTCGAACGCGAATGATCCCGGTTTGGCAAGAGAAGTTTCTCCGCCGGCCTTGAAGAGGAACCAGTCAGTATCACCGAACTGACACTGGATTGCGTTCGTAATGGGTTTGTCCCTGTTCATTATGCTCACGAAAATATTACAGACTTCATGTCGGGCATCAATGTGTCCGTTTTTCTAATACCCGAACATGCAGTTGTCTATCGTTCAATTAAACCACGTTTTGTATGGATTTGCGAACAGAGTATGGGCAGATGGTGTGCACTGACACGGGCAGTAGTTACTTTTGCTCCGAGGCGTTGTGACTGCCCGCTGTCGAGACGTGACTGGCAGGTATTAAAAAGGGGCTTTCGTTGCCGAAAACCCCAAGATGGTGAATGGTGGGCCCTGAAGGACTTGAACCTTCGACCAATCGATTATGAGTCGACTGCTCTAACCAACTGAGCTAAGGGCCCATATTCTGGTTGGGAAATCCGGAGAGGCGGTACCCGCCTGGCGGCAGGTTGATTACGAGGAGTCTCCATCCAGGAAGCTGCGCATTTTTTCCGAGCGAGTAGGGTGGCGCAATTTTCTCAGCGCCTTGGCCTCAATCTGGCGTATGCGTTCACGGGTGACGTCGAACTGCTTGCCCACTTCTTCCAGTGTGTGGTCGGTGTTCATGTCAATGCCGAAGCGCATGCGCAGCACTTTCGCTTCTCTGGGGGTCAGCCCGGAGAGCATGTTCTGGGTGGATTCGCGCAGGCCTTCCATGGTGGCGGAATCGATGGGCGAAATGGCGCCCTGATCCTCGATGAAATCCCCCAGATGAGAGTCTTCGTCATCGCCGATGGGGGTTTCCATAGAGATGGGTTCCTTGGCGATTTTCAGCACCTTGCGCACTTTGTCCTCGGGCATTTCCATGCGTTCGGAAAGCTCTTCCGGCGTAGGCTCGCGGCCTTTCTCCTGAATCATCTGGCGGGAGATGCGGTTGAGCTTGTTGATGGTTTCGATCATGTGCACCGGGATGCGGATGGTGCGGGCCTGGTCCGCAATGGAGCGGGTAATGGCCTGACGAATCCACCACGTGGCGTAGGTGGAGAACTTGTAACCACGACGGTATTCGAACTTGTCCACGGCCTTCATGAGGCCGATGTTGCCTTCCTGGATCAGGTCCAGGAACTGCAGGCCGCGGTTGGTGTATTTCTTGGCGATGGAGATCACCAGGCGCAGGTTGGCCTCGACCATTTCCTTCTTGGCGCGGCGTGCCTTGGCCTCGCCGATGGACATGCGACGGTTGATTTCCTTGATATCGGCGATGCTCAGGCCACAGCCTTCCTCGACGCCCCCCAGCTTGCGCTGGGCGCGGATGATGTCATCAGCCAGCTCCTTGAGCTTTTCGGCGTAAGGCTTGTTACCCCTGCATTGTTCTTTCACCCAGTCGAGGTTGGTTTCATTCCTGGGGAAGTTGGTGATGAAATCCCGACGCGGCATGCCAGCCTGGTTGACGCACAGATCCAGAACGATGCGTTCCTGCTGACGGATGTTGGCAACTGTGTCGTGCAGGGTGTTGGCCATGCGAATGAACAGTTGGGGATTGAGTTTGACTTCCTTGAAAATGTCAACAATACGCCCGCTGAGCTTTTTTGCCTTTTCATCGTTGCCATGTTTTTGCAGATGACGCAGCCAGCTCTTGTGGGCCTTCACCAGTTCAACGGTCTTGTCGATGATAAGCTGAGGATCCGGTCCGGTGTCCACCTCATCATCGTCGTCTTTTTTTGCCGCCGGCGGTGGTGGCGGTGTGGGGACATCCGGTTCATTGGGGTCGATGAGCGCCACGATAACATCGGAATACTTTGCGTCTTCAGCCGCAGCGTCGGTGATTTTGTTGATCAGGGATTCGACTGCAGGGGGAAAGGTAGCCAGTGCGGCGCCAACCTGGTTGAGCCCGTCCTCGATACGTTTGGCGATATGCAGCTCACCTTCGCGGGTCAGCAGCTCCACCGTGCCCATTTCACGCATGTACATGCGCACCGGATCCGTGGTGCGACCGAATTCGCTATCAACCGATGCCAGTGCCAGGGCGGCCGCTTCTGCGGTTTCCTCATCCGTGGGAACGGCATCTGCATTGATGGTGGTATCGTCCTTGTCCGGCGGCGTTTCGTACACCGGAATACCCACCTCATTGATCATGCGAATGATATCTTCAATCTGATCTGAATCGACGATGGTGTCGGGCAGGTGATCATTCACCTCGGCATAGGTAAGAAAACCTTGCTCTTTGCCTTTGGTGATCAAATCTTTGATACGGGATTGAGATTGTTGCTGATCCATAATTCTCTGAAATGTAGTTATGTAAGGGCTTGAAAGCGAACTCCGCATTATACCTCTATAGACGATCCTTGCGCAATCCATGTGTGAGGAAATTATTCGGGCTTCTTGCTTGAGTATAGCTGGCGTAGCAGATTTTTCTCTTCTTCGGTCATGTCCGAAGGTCTGAGCTTGTTGCTTGCCTGCTTTCCGGCTTCCTGCTGGGCTTCTTTTTCGAGGCGCAGCAGACAGCCGTGGAATTGTTCTGCCTGGTCACCGGATGTAACCAGTTCTGTAGCAGCCAGTTTTCCGAGGTGATGACGGATATTATCATCTGCCCATCGCTCGACCAGTACCGCTGTAGTGTAGGTGGGGTTGTGTTGCAGTATTTCAAGTAACTCCTTGAGGATAGTAGAGCCTGCAGTTTCCAGTTGTTTCCATTCTTGCGGCAACTCGTCCTGTTTGGCCAGTTCGGGGTATTGCAACAGCAGTGCAATGGCGCGATGCACGGGTTTCATGAGCATGGGGCGGGAGCCGCGAAAACCTGATCTGGATCGGCTCTTGCTCGCCGTCCGTCCCGGTGCTCTGCTGCCTGAAAGCCTGGTCAGCTGTTGATTCATCATGTCCCGAAATACGCCCTTGGGCAGCTTCTGGATGTAGGGAGTGGCCAGGGTGACCAAACGGGCACGCCCGTCCAGGGTGGTCATGTCCACCTGTTCGCCCAGCTTGTTGAACAGGAACTCGGACAGGGGCAACGCATCCGCCATTCGTTCCAGAAAGCTGTCCTTTCCCTGTTTTCGCACCTGACTGTCCGGATCTTCCCCGTCCGGCAGGAACAGGAAGCGTGCCTGACGACCATCGCGCAGCAGGGGCAGGGTGGTTTCCAGAGCCTTCCAGGCGGCATCCTTGCCAGCCCGGTCGCCGTCGAAGCAGAAGATCACCTCCGGTGCGCTGCGGAACAGCTTTTCCAGATGATCTGCGGTGGTGGCGGTGCCCAGGGTGGCGACCACGTTCCGGATGCCAAACTGTGCCAGCGCGACCACATCCATATAGCCTTCCACCATCAGCAGGGACGAAATATCCTTGAGCGCCTTGCGGGCTTCGTATAAGCCATACAATTCCCTGCCCTTGTGAAAGATGGGCGTTTCCGGGGAGTTGAGGTATTTGGGCGTATCATCGCCCATGACCCGTCCGCCAAAACCGACCACCCGTCCCCGGGTATCGTGAATGGGGAACATGATCCGATCACGGAAGCGGTCGTATCGCTTGTCATTTTTAGTGGAAATCAGACCGGCCGTTTCCAGTTGTTTAATGCGTTGGCTGTCGCTTCCCAGCTGTTGCAGCAGGTTGTTCCAGCCGGGAGGCGCGAAGCCGATACGATAGGTTTGGGCGATTTCAGCAGACAGTCCGCGCTGTTGCAAATAGCTGGTGGCTTTTGCAGCTTCCGGGTGTTGGCGCAGTTGCTGTGAGAAATAGTCTGCCCCCCGGTCCATCAGTTCATACAGCGGACGGTTGTCCGGGGCTTGCTGAAAGGCAATTTCCGTGGGCAGTTCCAGTCCGACGCTGGTGGCCAGCTCTTCCACGGCTTCGGGGAAGCTGAGGCGGTCGTATTCCATGAGAAAGCCCAGCGCCGTGCCGTGAGCGCCGCAGCCGAAGCAATGGTAGAACTGTTTGTTGGGGCTGACGGTGAAGGAAGGGGTCTTTTCGTCGTGGAAGGGGCAGCAGGCCTTGTATTCGCTGCCTGCCCGGCGCAGAGGCACGCGCTGGTTGATGATATCAACCACATCTACCCGCGACAGCAGGTTATCGATAAATTCTGGAGGGATCTTTCCTGCCACACCGAGAAGTTTAGCAGGGTTTGTTGGTCAGCCCGAGAGCTTCTGCTTGATCTGGGTGCTGACGGCACCCATGTCCGCACGGCCCTGCAGCTTGGGCTTGAGCATGCCCATGAGCTTGCCCATGTCCTTCATGGAGGCGGCGCCTGTGGCCTGAATGGCCTCGTCGATGAGCGCGGCAATGTCGGCTTCGCCCAGTTGTTCCGGGAGGTATTCCTGAATGATGCCGATCTCAAACTTTTCCTGATCCGCCAGCTCGGTGCGCCCGGCGTTTTCGTACTGGGTAATGGAATCGCGGCGCTGCTTGACCATCTTGTCCAGCACCGAAAGCACCCGCGTGTCATCCAGCTCGATGCGCTCATCCACCTCGATCTGCTTGATGGCAGCCAGGATCAGGCGAATCACGCCCAGCCGCGGCTTGTCACCGCCTTTCATGGCGGCTTTCATGTCATCGGTGATGCGATCCTTGAGAGCGGACATCAGAAAGGGATCAGTAGGCGCGGTCGAAGCGACGGCTTTCGCGGGAAATCTTCTTCTGCCAGCGTTTGACGGCTGCTGCGGCTTTGCGTTTGCGCTCCCAGGTGGGCTTCTCGTAGAATTCGCGGCGGCGAACTTCTGCCAGGATTCCGGCTT
>CAZFXI010000020.1:2645-34514 GCA_964522855.1 uncultured Sedimenticola sp. | reverse complement strand
GGTGCTGGTCGTCGGCGACCTCATGCTGGATCGCTACTGGCATGGTGCCACCGAGCGCATCTCGCCGGAAGCACCCGTGCCCGTGGTACATGTGCGGGATGAGGAGGATCGTCCCGGCGGTTCCGGGAATGTAGCGATCAATATTGCAGCCTTGGGCGGGCAGGTTTCCCTCTTGGGTCTGACCGGAGACGACGCAGCGGCAAACCAGTTGCAGGAACGCCTGGAAAGTGCTGATGTGCATTGTCATCTGCAGCGTGAAGCCGCTTATCCCACCATCACCAAACTGCGTATCGTCAGTCGCCATCAGCAGCTGATTCGTCTGGATTTCGAAGACGGTTTCCCGGGCTATGAAGCCTCCGCACTGCTGGATCAGTTTGCCTCCCTGCTGCCCGACTTCGACGTGGTGGTCCTTTCCGACTACGGAAAAGGCACCCTGTCTGATCCCCAGGCGTGGATTCAACGTGCGACAGTGGCTGGCCTGCCCGTGCTGGTCGATCCCAAAGGACGGGATTTCACCCGCTATCGTGGTGCCTCCCTGATCACGCCGAACTGGTCGGAATTTGAAGCCGTTGCCGGTCCCTGTGCGCACAATACGGCACTGGAGAGCGCCGCATTCAGGCTGATCGAGGAATGTGAGCTACAGCATCTGCTCATCACCCGGGGTGAACAAGGCATGAGCCTGGCCGGTCGTGATCAGGAAATTCATCATCTTCCCACCCGGGCTCAGGAAGTCTTCGATGTCACCGGTGCCGGTGATACGGTGATTGCCACCCTCGCCGTGGCCATGGCCGCTGGGCAGTCAGTGGAAGCGGCAACTGCCCTGGCCAATCTGGCGGCAGGCATCGTGGTGGGCAAGCTGGGAACCGCCAGCGTCAGTGCTGCCGAACTGGAACATGGGCTGCTGGAACAGCGTCTGGCCGAACATGGCGTGGTCTCCGAAGACGATTTGCTGGCACTGGTTGCCGCAGCGCGAAACCGGGGTGAGCGCATCGTATTCACCAACGGCTGTTTCGATCTGCTTCATGCCGGGCACGTCACCTATCTGGAACAGGCCAGCAAGCTGGGTGACAGGCTGGTGGTGGCGGTGAATGTGGATGAAACCGTGCGCCAGCTCAAGGGCCCGGAGCGTCCCGTCAACCCGCTGGAGAACCGCATGCATGTGCTGGCCGCCCTGGGGTTTGTGGACTGGGTGGTGCCTTTTGCCGAGGAGACACCGGAGCGGCTGATCTGCCGCCTCAAGCCGGATCTGCTGGTGAAAGGCGGTGACAACGATCCCGATGCCATTCCCGGTGCCGCCTGTGTGCGTGAAGCCGGTGGCGAAGTGCGTGTACTGACCTATATCGATGGTGTTTCCACCACCTCCATCGTGGACAGCATCAAGCAGGGTTCGTGAACACCATCCGGCCAGATCTGTTGATATTCGGTGGCGGTATAGCAGGCTTGTGGACCCTGCTGCGCGCCCGCCAGGCGGGATATAGCGCGTTGCTGCTGGAGTCCCGGGCGCTCGGTGGTGTGCAATCCATCGCTTCCCAGGGCATCATCCATGGCGGCACCAAGTACGCGTTGAAAGGCAAACTCACCGCCTCCACCCGGGCCATCGCTGATATGCCTGGTATCTGGCGAGCCTGCCTTCGGGGACAGGGGGAAGTGGATCTGTCCGGCGTGAAAATACTTTCGAATCACCAGTATCTGTGGTCCAGCGGCAGCCTCAGCTCGGCGGTCGCCGGTTTGTTTGCCAGCAAGCTGATGCAAAGCCGGGTACAGATCATCAGCGGTGAAAACCGGCCTGCCCCTTTCGACACCACAGCGTTTCGTGGCAGCCTGTATCAATTGCAGGAGCCGGTGCTGGATACGGCATCCCTGATGCACACATTGGCGGCGCAGGCCCTGGACAGTTGCTACCGGTACGAAGCTGATGAGCTGCACGTCGAAAAGGGATTGCTGCGACTGCCGCGTATGGTTCTGCAACCCAGGCGGGTGCTACTGGCTGCCGGAGAAGGTAATGCCTCATTGATGGCTGCGTGGGGCGTGGACCGGCCCCGGATGCAAAAACGTCCCCTGCACATGGTGATGCTCAAGGGCCACCTGCCGCCCGTGTTTGCCCATTGTCTTGGCGCCAGCGCCAATCCGCGCCTGACCATCACCAGTTACCCGCTGGGCAGAGGTGAGCAGGTCTGGTACCTCGGGGGACAATTGGCGGAACAGGGTGTGCAGCGCAGCACTGCAGAGCAGATTACACTGGCGAAGGCCGAGCTCAAGGCATTGCTGCCATGGGTGGATGTGGCTGATGCGCACTGGTCGACACGGCTCATCCAGCGTGCCGAAGTGGCCACCGCCGGAGGCAGGCGCCCCGAGGACAGTTATCTGGGGATTTCCGGGGAGCTGCTTGTCGCCTGGCCCACCAAGCTGGCGTTTGCCCCGCGTCTGGCCGGGCAGGTGCTGGCGCAGCTGGAGAAAGAGGATATCCTGCCCTCGAAAACAGAACTGCCAGAGTTGCCTCTGGACAAGCCGCCCCTGGCCAGGCTGCCTTGGGAAGAGACACAGATATGGAGCTGAGAGATCTTGGCAGTACCGGCATCAGGGTCAGTCCCCTGGGCCTGGGAACGGTCAAATTCGGTCGCAACGAGCAGGTAAAGTATCCTTCAGCCTTCGACATTCCCGATGATCGGGCCGTGCGTGCGATCCTGGAACTGGCCAGCGAGCTGGGTATCAACCTGCTGGATACGGCGCCAGCCTACGGTAATGCCCAGCAGCGTCTGGGAAAGCTGCTGCCGGGCACAAGACAGGACTGGGTGATCATCTCCAAGGTGGGCGAGATCTTTGAACAGGGATGCTCGCGCTTCGATTTCAGCTACGATCACACCGTGGGCACCGTGGAACAAAGCCTGATGGATCTGCAGACGGATTATCTGGACTGCGTGCTGATCCATTCCAGTGGTGATGATCTGCGGATACTGGAGCAGGAGGGAGTACTGGATGCCCTGAGGATGCTCAAGGAAAAAGGCCTGATCCGTGCTCACGGCATGTCATCCAAGACCGTATCCGGCGGGCTGCGGGTGGTGCAGGAAATGGATGTGGTCATGGCCAGTGCCAACCTGGCATATGATGACGAGCGGCCGGTATTCGAGGCGGCGGCGCGACAGCACAAGGGTGTGCTGGTCAAGAAGGGCCTGATGAGCGGCCATGTTAGCGGTATACAAGGGGTTCGGGATGCCATGAAATATGTGTTCAGCCTGCCGGGCATCAGCAGCATGATCATCGGCACCATCGATGCCGGACACCTGCGCCAGAATGTGGCGATCCTGGATGAGGTCGTATGACACTTTTCTACACGCCACTGATGTATCTGTTATTGCCGTTGGTGCTGCTGCGCCTGCTGTGGCGTAGCGTCAGGTCGCCCGCGTACAGACAGCGCTGGAAGGAACGCCTGGGGATATTTCCAGAACAACCGGCACCTGGCGGCATCTGGATACACGCAGTATCCGTGGGCGAGGTACAAGCCATTGAGCCCCTGGTGAGACATCTGCAGAATACCCGCCCCCGGTTGCCGATTACCATTACCACCTCGACACCGACTGGCTCGGAACGTGTGCGTCTGTTGTTTCATCAGGATGTGTTTCATGTCTACTATCCCTACGACCTGCCGGCGGCGATTAATCGATTTCTCGATAAGGTGCAACCCAGCCTGCTGGTGATGGTGGAAACCGAAATCTGGCCGAACATGCTCAAGCTGTGCAAGACCAGAGCGATCCCGACACTGCTGGCCAATGGCCGCCTTTCGCCTCAATCGGCACGACGTTACGCGTATCTGGGTGATTTTTCCCGACGGATATTTGGGCTGATCGACACCGTTGCTGCCCAGTCAGAAGCGGATGCGCAGCGCTTCATCGAGCTGGGCGTACCCACGGAACGGGTCAAGGTGACAGGCAGCATCAAGTTCGACATGCGCATCCCCGCCAGTGTGCAGGAGCAGACCCAGGTGATCCGGCGTGTCTGGGGCGACCGGCCGGTGTGGGTGGCGGCCAGTACCCATGAAGGAGAGGAAGAACAGGTGTTGGCGGCCCACCAACGGGTTCTGGAGCAGATTCCTGCCGCATTGCTGGTGCTGGTTCCCCGTCACCCGGAGCGTTTCGAGCGGGTAGCCAATCTGGTGCAGCGTCAGGGATACACCCTGCTGCGGCGTTCCAGTGAGTTGCCCTGTGACCGACATACCCAGGTATTTCTGGGAGATAGCATGGGGGAATTGCCGGTTTTCCTGGGGGTGGCCGATGTGGCCTTTGTCGGCGGCAGTCTGGTGAAAGTGGGCGGGCACAATATGCTCGAAGCGGCGGCCCAGGGTGTTCCCGTGCTCTTTGGTCCTCACGTGTACAATTTTTCTGCCATTGCCCGGTTGTTGCGTGATCGAGGTGCGGGTGTGATGGTGCACGGTGTCGAGGAACTGGCGGATCAGGTTTCTGCCTGGTTGCAGGATGCCAGTGAACGCTCACGCGTGGGCGAGAACGGCCGTCAGGCCGTGGAACAGAATCGCGGCGCCTTGCAACATCTCGCACAGATCGTGGACGGGTATTCTGAAGCGGTGCCAGGTGTCTCCGATCAGAAGGAGAAATGCGAAGGTTGAGGAAGCAATTCCAGGGCCGGCAGGTCCGTCTCGAACAGATGCTCTTCTACAAAATCATCGCCATGACGGGTAACGAGTATGGCTTCCATGACCGGGGATTCACCCACCACCATAAACAGCCTGCCTCCAGGGGCAAGAAACTGTTCACATTTGTCGCTGTATGCGGGTAAGGAGCCGGTTACAGCGATAACATCGAACCCTTCCTTCGGTAACTTGGCAGCGAAAGCGTTTCCCAGATGCAGGTGGATATTGTTGATGCCTTGCATGGCCAGCTTTTCTTCCGCCGTCTTGATGAACGCATCGTAGATATCGTAGCTGGTGACCGTATTGCCCAGCGTCGCCAGGCAGGCCGTGACAAAACCGCTGCCTGTGCCAACTTCGAGAACCTGATCGCTGGGCTTGATGGCCAGGGACTGCAACATGCGGGCTTCCAGTTTCGGTTCCATCATCACCTGCCCGTGTCCCAGTGGGATGCGGGTATCCGCAAATGCCAGGCTGCGATAGGCATGGGGAACAAATTGTTCCCGGGGGAGTTCCTGCATGACGTCCAGCACCTTGTCGTCCCACACATCCCAAGGGCGAATTTGCTGGTAGGCCATGTTGTAGCGGGCGTCTCTGCTGCTGACTGCGGTCATGATGCTTCTCGGAAATGGGTCGTTGTCAAAGGGTAAAGGTAAACGGGTTTGCAGGCAAGTTTGCTTGCCCGATGAACCATGCATGAATCGGCGGCGGTGCCGGTGGCCATTTCTTTGCAATGAAGCTGTGTTATTCTGGCCGAAAGGAAAAGAACGAATAAACCCATATTAAAAACAAGGCATTATGCCAAATGGAGGAGAAGCATGAGAAAGAGATTCGCAATACTGTTGCACCAGTTGGGGCGCGGAGTTTCCCTGGCATTACTGGCAGGTATTGGTTTCACAACGATGCAGGCACAGGCAGCAACGACTATCGTGGTGAATTCATCTGAAGATCTGGCCACCAGCAGTAATTTCGCCAGGAGCACCTGTACCTTTGTGGATGGGGCTCTGTTTTTCCCCGAGCCAGACGGAAAGTGTACGCTGCGACGTGCCATTGTGGAGGCTGGGGCGCGGCCGGATGCGGATCGCCCCATCTCCATCGAATTCAACCTTTCTGTGAGCGACCCCAACTACGATCCAGCCCTGCAGTATTGGGAGGTACAGATCGATGAATCCCATGAATGGGAGCTCAAACGCCGTAACATTACAGTTGACGGTGGCCAGGTTACCATCGACGGTAATACCCAACCCGGCGGGCGCGCCAATGGCCCAAAAATCATGGTCAATACCAACCGCGACAATCTGCCAACATTCGGCGTCTCACTTGAAGTTCGTACATCCGGCAACATCATCCGTAACCTTGGCTTCATCGGCGGCGGGCAGATCATTCTCTATGAAGGAAATAATCTGATAGAAAACAACTGGATGGGGTTGAAAGCCAACGGTAGTGGTCTGTCGCTGGCATCTACGGCAACGACCCAGGCGATGCGTTCACTGGCCCGTGGCGGCATCATCATGCCCAACGAAGAATCGGACAACAACACCATTCGCGGGAATCGCATCATCGGGGCTTTTGAACGAGCCATTCGCATCACCAGCGGCGGAGATGACAATCTGATCACTGCCAACTACATCGGTATGGATGCCGAGGGCAATGTGCCTGCGCCTCATGATACCGGAGTGAATTGCGCGCGAGAGCTGGATTACAACAGCGGCCTCTGGTACGGGGGGCGCGGTATTCAGGTGACGGGTGACAACAATACCGTAACCAATAACCGTTTGGTGGGTTTGCACATCCCGCAAGCAACCAACGATACACCGCCGATCACCATGGAGATCGCCGGCGTTGGCAACACCGTTACCCTCAATGTCATCGGGCGTGATCTGGCCAACAAGGACGTCGGTGTGTGCGGGCAGGGGATGCTGCTGCAAGGCACAGAGCTTCTGGTTGAGAACAACCTGATCGTGCATACCCGCAATGGTTTTGATCCGGGGGATGATGGCAGCGATTTCGATACCGCCATCCTGACCCAGAGCTTTGCCTCTGGCAGTGGACGATGGATCACGGTGCGCAAGAATATGGTCATCGATGCGGACAAGGCTACGCATCCCGATCATGTGTATCGCTTTGCCTCGCCGGGCGTCCCTGTGGAACTGCGCAAGTTCAACCCGGCAAAGGTCACCGGTATCAGTGGCACTGCTGTCAGCGGTACACAAGGCGATGATGCCATATTGCCTGGACCGACAACCATTTCAGCAGCCTGCCCCAATTGCCGGATCTATCTGTATGCAGATGACCTGGATGGCCGAATCGAAGCCCGGGAGTTTCTGGGTGAAGCAACAGCCGATGCCAGTGGCAACTGGTCGGCTACCTTGTCTCGCGCATTGACGGCCAGTGAGGGTCTGCGCACGCAGAGCATGGCGCTCAGCAATGGTGTCATCCACTTCTTTGGGGCTGGCACCACGAGTAAGTTGTCCGATGATTTGTATACGGCGACGCCCGCTGAATTGGTGCTCGATCAGGCGAACTACGATGTTGATGAAACGGCCGGCAGCGTCAATGTGACGGTCAACCGCAACGGCAGCAGTGCCGGACAGGTGTCCGTCGGCTATGCGACCGTCGACAATACTGCGATGAGCGGCAGCGATTATGTCAGCAGCTCCGGTACGCTGGTATTCCAGAACGGTGAAACCAGCAAAACGCTGAGCATTGCCGTCAACAACGACGGAGAGGCAGAAGGCGGTGAGTATTTTACACTGACCTTGAGCAATCCCGTTGGTGTGAGCCTGGGCTCGCCATCACAGGCACAGATTGTCATCGTGGATGACGAATCCTGTCCACCAGGGACATCGGAACTGGAAGTGCAGGGGCCGGACAGCTACGTCAATGAAGAATATTATTGTGCCGCTACCTCATCGATCAAGGCAGGCGATATCGATGCCGTAGGAGCCAGTAACGAGGTCTTCATCGATGGCGACAGCAAGGTGATCTACTCCGCACCTGCGGTTATCTTCTTTCCACATTTCCGCGTGATGGATCAGGGAGTCTTGCGGGCTGGAAACGGTATTTCTCCCTGAAACCCGGATACGGGTTTGACGTGCAGACAGGTATGTTGGTCGAAGGCGCAAGGAAGCGCCGGTCCTGGCTGCGAGGGAACAGGTTTATTCCAGAAACCAAATAGGGTTTAATACCGTATCCACACGTTTTGTAGAGCAAGCTATTGACCGCTTTCATCTCATCTTCTGTTTCTGGTTTTCGCCGGGCTTTCCCCAGCCTTGTGCTGCTGGTCATATTCGTAGCCTTGCCGGCGCTGGCCGAGCTGGATCTCGAATACCACGAAGAAGCGCTGGAGCCCGAGGTACAGCTCAAGACCTATGAAAACCGCAGCGTGGAGGAATATCGCATCAACGGTAACCTCTACATGATCAAGATCAAACCCAAGTTTGGCCCCGCCTACTACCTGGTCGATGACACGGGTACGGGAGAACTGGATTTGCGTCGTACCGCTTCCGGCCGGGATATCGTTATTCCTCGCTGGACGTTATTGACCTGGTAGTCAGGAGTACACCCGGAATGATTCGCTATCTGTTTTTACTTTCCTTCCTTTTTGTCTCAGCCGTTCAGGCAGCAACCATCGATGATGTACGCAAGCGTGGAGAACTGCGCTGTGGCATCAATACCGGGCTCCCAGGATTTGCCAGTCGGAATGCACAGGGGCGGTGGCGGGGATTCGATGTGGACATGTGCCGGGCGGTGGCTGCGGCGGTGCTGGGTGATGCGGGCAAGGTGAAGTTCGTTCCTCTGGGCAGCGCCGAGCGCATTCAGGCGCTGGCCGAAGGCCGGATCGATGTGCTTTCCAGAAACACGACCTGGACGCTTTCCAGAGATCTGGATCAGGGCATCAGCTTTGCTGCCACCGTGTATTATGACGGCCAAGGTTTCATGGTGCGCAAATCCTCCGGCAAGCATAGTGCCCTGGAACTGGATGGAGCGAAGATCTGCGTGCAGAAAGGTTCTACCAGCGAGGTCAACGTCAAGGGCTATTTCTCCATCAATCGCATGAGGTATTCCCTGCTGTCGGTAGATACACCGGAAGATACGCTCAAGATGTTTCTGCAGGGTAAATGTGACGTGATATCCAGCGACCATTCGCAGCTCAATGCCTTGCGCAGCACCGCGGATAAGCCTTCGACCCTGCGCGTGTTGCCGGAAGTCATCTCCCAGGAACCCCTGTCCCTGGCCGTGCGTGAGGGTGACGACCGTTGGCGCAAGGTGGTGCAATGGACGGTGTTCAACATGATCAATGCCGAATACCTGGGCGTGGATCAGCGCAACGTGCAACGCGTGATGGAGAATGCCAAAAAGCCCGATACATTGAAGCTGCTGGGGCTGGATAAGAGTGTGGGCGCAGGTGTCGGGCTGAAACCGGGCTGGAGCGGTCGTATCATCCAGCAGGTGGGTAACTATGGTGAGGTGTTCGACCGCAATCTGGGCCAAGGTTCCAGTCTGGGTATTGGCCGTGGCCTGAATGCACTCTGGAATGATGGTGGCTTGCTGTACGCGCCACCGGTGCGCTGATCATTTACGGCTGCCATGGATTCAGCTTTTCATCCCACAGGCTGACCAGTAAATCCTTTCCCGCTCATGCACGCCCAACCCGTCATTGGCGGCATGGCCGACGGGATGTTCCGGCGCTATCTTTGTCCCGGAAGCCTTGCAATTGAAAAAAGGATCATGCCGGCGCTGAATACGGCAAGTGTCAGCGCTTTGGGGTAAGATTCAAGCGTTGACAAACAACAGGATAAAGACATGGCAAGGCTGCTTTTGATCTTCTTCTTTATGGCGAGCCCGGTTTATTCATGGACGATGCCGGAGCCGAGGGGTTATTGGATCGTGAGCGAGGATGCCAGTACCCTGTATGGTGCTAGTGATTTTCACGGAAATTACAAGATCGGACAATGGTCCATTCCGGACGAGCTTCCCGCATTTGAGAATGACATCACTGAAAACGACCACATGCGCGTGGTGTGGGATAAAAAATTCAGAACCACAACGCTGACACTCCGGGGAAATGATCTGCCATGCAATGATGAGTTGGATGGCTATATTTCTCCACTGGCTATGGAGTATTCCGATTATCTGAACAAATACAAACGGATCCGGCTGCATGTCAGTATCAAACGCGAAGACGTTTTTATCAGCAGTTTTGGTTGTGATATCACCCAAGGAGGAGACCTTGTTGGAATCATCTTTTTCAACGAGAAAAGCAGGCAGAAGCTGTTTTACCAATTACGCTTCAGCAATATTCGGATGAACCCCGATGCCAGGTATTGGTGGCGCAATGGCATGCGACATCCGGAGGGTTGGGTGAGCTGGGGGTATCGTGATCAGCTGCGCACCTATGGCGAAGATGTTCCCGGTGTGGGGCTATGGGAAATCTATGATTTGAACCTGACCCGAAGAATAAAAAAGCTTATAAAAACCAGGTCTGGTATGGATGATGACCTGAGCCACTGGAAAATAAGAAGCGTGTTTTATGGCAGCCATATCTGGGGTGACATGGAAATCAGCACTTCATGGAAGAATGTCAGACTGATTGCCAAATAGGAAACATGAAAACCGCGCAGGCAGAATGAGTCTGCTGTAGCCTTGTGCTCACGGAAGACTATCCCGGGTTAGGCAGCGCGGTTGCCTTCGGCTGTAATTAGGATTCCGTTTCTGTATCAGCCCCCGGTAACTGGCGGGAAGAAGCCGATCTCGTCTCCATCACTGATGGCCGTTTCCGGCTGCGCCATTTCCTGATTGACCGCCGCCAGCACCAGTTCATCGTCGGCAAAAATTTCCGCCCAGCTGTCCCCGCGCTGGGCCAGCAGTGTTTTCAATGCGGTAATGTCCCTGATATTCTCCGGGAGAGCGAGTTCTTCCCCACCGCTTTTCAGGCGGTCACGCAGACTGGCAAAGTAAAGTAGCTTGATCATGACAACAACTCGCTGAAAGGCATGAACTGAACCTTTTCTCCCGCCCGGATGGTCTGGTTTTCCGGCAGTATCACCAGCCCGTTGGCCCAGGTTGTAGAGCTGAGTACGGCAGACGAGCGGCTGGGGTGGACGCTGATCAGGTCACTGCCGTCCGGCTGTTTCTCTAACCGCGCACGGTGGAACTCGCGGCGCTTGTCCGGTTTGTTCCAATCGAAGCCGGCGGTCGCTTCGATGGTGATGGGCATGACCTCGTTCAGCCCCGCCATCCTGCGAATGAAGGGCCGGGCAAACAGCAGGAAGGTGACGAACAGGGATACGGGATTGCCGGGGGTGCCGATAAACGGTGTGTCACCGATATGACCAAAAGCCACGGGCTTGCCGGGGCGGATGGCCACTTTCCACATATTCAGCTCACCCAAAGCTTCCACGGCGGGTTTTACATGGTCTTCCTCACCCACGGACACACCGCCGGAGGCGATGACCAGGTCAGATTGGCTGGCGGCATCCAGCAGCGCCTGCTTGGTGGCTTCCAGAGTATCTTCCACTTGGCCCAGGTCGATGACTTCGCAGCCCAGGGCGCGCAGCATACCCGCCACGGTGAAGATGTTGGAGTTGTAGATCATGCCCGGCTTGAGCGGTTCGCCGGGCATCTGCAACTCGTCACCGCTGGCCAGCACGGCCACTCTCGGGCGGCGCCAGACTTCCAGTGTCCCTATGCCGACAGATGCGGCCAGGCCCAGGTGCTGGGGCAGCAGGTGCACGCCGGGCTGGATGATTTGTTCGTCGGCGCGAATATCTTCACCTGCGCGGCGAATATGGGCGCCGGGCTGGGGGACGGTGTTGATGATGACTTCATCGCCCTGCTGACAGGTCAACTCCTGCATGACCACGGCATCGGCACCTTCGGGCACAGGCGCGCCGGTGAAGATGCGGGCGGCGGTGCCTGGCTCCAGAGGCTCGGGTGCCACGCCGGCCGGGATACGCTGGGAGATTTTCAGCTGCGTTCCTTCGGCGGGAATATCCGCCACGCACACCGCGTAGCCGTCCATGGCGCTGTTGTCCCAACCGGGGACGTTGATGCCGCTTTTTACCGGCGTCGCCAAGACTCTGCCCAGGGCATCGTGCAAGCCGAGGGTTTCCTTGTCCTGCATGGGCCTGGCATGGGAGAGCAGCAGCTCGACGGCTTCTTCATAGGGTTTGAGGTCGGATACGCTGGGTGTGCAGTCACAGGCGCTCATAATTACTTCTCCATGAGGCGGGGGATGAGAACGGCGAAATTGCAGGGATGGGTGCGGATATCCAGTTGAGGCTGAAGAATCTTCGTCCAGGCGGTGCGACAGGCTCCGGTGGAGCCGGGCACGCAGAACACGAAGGTGCCGTTGGCCAGTCCGGCCACGGTGCGCGACTGTAAGGTGGAGGCGCCGATCTCTTCGAAAGAGATCTGGCGGTAGAGTTCACCAAAGCCTTCCACCTGCTTGTCCAGCAGCGGTGTCACCGCTTCGGGGGTGCTGTCACGACCAGTCACGCCGGTACCGCCAGTGGCGATGATCACTTCCACTTCCGGGTCGGCAATCCACTGTGAAAAGATGGCGCGCATCTGGTAGATATCATCCGGGACGATCTGCTTGTCCACGAACACATGACCGGCTTCCTGCACGGCTGCCTTGAGGTAGCCGCCAGACTTGTCGGTTTCCTCGGTACGGCTGTCGGAAACCGTAAGGATGGCGATTTTCAGGGGTAGGAATTTTTCGTCACCGTGGGTGTGGCCCATATCTGTTTACCTTGTGTTAAAACGAATAGCCAAAAGAGTCGTTGAATCTTGCCTTGAATTCATCCAGCATGAAATGATGATTCTGGGTGCCGGCATGCTCGATCTTTATCGCACCCATCAGCGAGGCGATGCGGCCGGTGGTTTCCCAGTCCATGTCGTTCTGCAAACCGTACAACAGCCCGGCGCGGTAGGCATCCCCACAGCCTGTGGGGTCTTCCAGGGAAGCGGCTTTGGCGCTGGGAATTTCCATCTCCTTGCCATCGGCAAAGATGCTGGAACCCTCGCCACCACGGGTGACGATGATGGCCTGCACCTGTTTCGCCAGTTCCTCGATGGATTGGCCGGTGCGTTCCTGCATGAGTTTGGCTTCGTAGTCGTTGAAGGCCAGCCAGGTGGCCTGTTCGGCGAAACGCAGCAGGTCGTCACCATCGAACATGGGCATGCCCTGGCCGGGATCAAAAATGAAGGGAATGCCCGCTTCGACGAATTGTTCGGCATGCTCGATCATGCCTTGCCTGCCATCGGGAGACAGCAGGCCCAACGTCACGCCATCGCTGCCGTCAACCCGGTTCAGGTGAGAGTGATTCATGGCGCCGGGATGAAAAGCCGTGATCTGGTTGTCGTCCTGATCGGTGGTGATATAGGCCTGGGCGGTGTATTCGTCATCGATGACCTGCAGATACTCCTGGCTGATGCCCTGCTGGTCCATCCACTCGGCATAGGGGCTGAAGTCGGTGCCTACGGTGCCCATGGGAGCACCTTCAGCGCCCAGCAGTTTTAGGTTGTAGGCGATATTGCCCGCACAGCCGCCAAACTCCCGGCGCATGTCTGGCACCAGGAAGGAGACGTTGAGTATATGTACCTGCTCGGGCAGGATGTGGTTCTTGAACTGGTCGTGAAACACCATGATGGTGTCGTAGGCGAAAGAGCCGCAAATCAGGGCAGACATAAAACATCCTCAGCGATTAGGAAATGAAATGGGGATACAGGATCAAGACCCATACCAGCAGAAATAGGCTGATGGCCAGGAACACGGCGGCAGAGCCGATGTCCTTGGCCTGGCCGGACAGCGTGTGATGCTCCGGGCCGATGCGGTCGACTACGGCTTCGATGGCGGAATTGAGCATTTCCACGATCGGCACCAGCAGCCAGCTACCGGCAAGTAGAGCGCGTTCCACACCCGTTTGTCCCAGCCACAGTCCCAGGGGAACGATCAATAGTGAAGCGGCGGCTTCCTGACGGAAAGCCGCTTCACTCCTGAAACAGGCAGCGAAGCCCTGCATGGAATAGCCGAAGGCCTTGAGCAACCGGGTGAGGCCGGTGTTCTTGTTGATTGTGTTCATGTGCCGTACTCCCTCTTCCTCAGGGAGAGGGCTGGGGAGAGAGAGGGGCCTTTACTCATGCCAGTTCCTTGAAATAGCGCAGATCCAGTTCCCGGGCGGCGCGTACGTCGTCCAGTCTCCGTACCGGCAAGGTATAGGGTGCGCCTTTGACCTTTTCGCTGTCTTCCGTGGCTTCTTCGCGGATCTTGACCATGGCCTCGATGAATGCATCCAGGCTTTCCATTGCTTCGGTTTCTGTCGGCTCGATGAGGAAGCACTCGGGCACCAGCAGGGGGAAGTAGGTGGTGGGCGCATGCATGCCATAGTCGAGCAGGCGTTTGGCGAAGTCCATGGCGTTCACCCCCAGATCCTTCGCTTCCTTTTTCAGGGTGATGATGAACTCATGGGTAGCGCGGCGCTGGGGATAGGCGGCAGTAAAGCCCGCATCCATGAGTCGTTTGAGCATGTAGTTGGCATTCAAGGTGGAATAGTCGGCCACCCGCCTCATACCTTCGGCACCCAGCAATCTGGCATAGATATAGGCGCGCAACAGCACGCCGGTATTGCCGGCAAAGGCAGACAGGCGACCAATGCTTTGCGGGAAATCTTCTTCACTCAGCCAGTGGTAGTCACGACCGTCGGTACCCACCATGGGGATGGGCAGGAAAGGCTGCAATCTTTCGCTCACGCCGACAGGACCCGCACCCGGCCCACCACCACCGTGAGGGGTGGAGAAGGTCTTGTGCAGGTTCATATGAATGACGTCGAAGCCCATGTCGCCGGGGCGCACCCGTCCGAGGATGGCATTCAGGTTGGCGCCATCGTAATACAGCAGGCCGCCGGCTTCATGCACCATGCGGGCAATTTCTTCGATGCGCCGCTCGAATACGCCCAGGGTGGAGGGATTGGTGAGCATGATGCCCGCCGTCTGTGGTCCCAGCGCGGCTTGCAGCGCTTCCATGTCCACGTCACCATCGGCTTTGGTGGGAATCTCCCGAGCCTTGTAGCCGCACATCACGGCGGTGGCCGGATTGGTGCCGTGGGCGGCATCGGGGACCAGGATTTCCGTACGTTCAGCATCGCCCTGGCTGTCGTGGTAGGCGCGGATCATGGCGATGCCGGCGAATTCACCCTGGGCGCCGGCCATGGGCGCCAGAGAAACAGCCGACATGCCCGTGACTTCCTTGAGGATCTCCTGCAGTTCATACATGGTGCTGAGGAAGCCCTGGCTGTGGGTGTCCGGTGCCAGGGGATGACGATTGATCAGCCCCGGCAGCATGGCCAGGGAATTACAGGCCCTGGGGTTGTATTTCATGGTGCAGGAGCCCAGTGGATAGAACTGGGTGTCGATGGAAAAGTTCTTCTGCGACAGAAGGGTGTAGTGACGCACCGCCTGCATTTCGGAAACTTCCGGCAAGCGGGGTTTGCGCTTGCGCAGCAGGTTCTCGGGAATGCCGGACAGCTCATCTGCGCTTGAAGGTGCCTGGGCCTGGGCGCGACGGCCGGGACGGGAATGTTCAAATATCAGCATGAGCAACCTTCAATCAAATTTGGCCATGGTAGCGCAGGCGCCTTGCTTGCGGGAGGCGAGCACCTGTTCCATTTTCAGGCGGTACTTGTCCATGTCTTTCTCGCTGCGGTTTTCCGTGGCGCAGACCAGCAGGGCGTTGCCCAGCTCGGGATAGTGTCCGGCAATATCCCAACCTCCAAGCACGTTGTGTGCTGCCAGGGTGCGCAGTACAGCCTTTGTTTCCATGGGCAGTTTCAACACGGTTTCGTGGAAAACCGGGCCGCTGAACAGGGGTTCGATCTCGCCCAGGCTGGAGAGTTTTTCCACCAGCAGCTGCAGGTTACTGTGGCACTTGCCGGCGATGCGTGCCAGCCCGTCGGCACCCATGAGGCTCATGTGAATGGTGGCGGCGGTGACCATCAATCCTTGATTGGTGCAGATGTTGGAAGTGGCCTTGGAGCGGCGTATGTGTTGCTCCCTCGCTTGCAAGGTGAGGGAAAACCCTTCCTTGCCATCCAGATCCACCGTACGTCCGATGATGCGCCCCGGCATCTGTCTTACATGCTTCTGCGTGCAACACATGAAACCAAAATAAGGCCCGCCGGAAGACAGGGGAGCGCCCAGGGGTTGGCCGTCACCGCAACTGATGTCCACGCCTTGTTCACCCCACTCGCCGGGCGGGCTGAGCACGGATATGGCCAGGGGATTGACCACGGCAATGGCCAGTGCACCGTTGATGGAAGCCCATTCCGTCAGTGCATCGACGTCTTCGAGTATGCCGAAAAAATTGGGTTGGGGGATAATCAGGGCCGCGAAATCCTGACCAGTGTGTTGCGCTAGTGCCTGCAAATCAGTCTGGCCGGTGACGGGATCATAGGGCACTTCCACCAGGGTGATGCCCTGGTTCTTCACCAGCGTGTGCACCGTCGCACGGTAATGGGGATGGACGCTGGCCGGGATGAGGATGCGCCGGGATTTGGACTTGCGGTTGGCGCGCACGGCCATCAGCACCGCTTCTGCCAGGGCGGATGCGCCGTCGTACAAAGAGGCGTTGGATACCTCCATGGCCATGAGTTCGGTCATCATGCTCTGGTATTCATAGAGCAGTTGCAGCGTACCTTGGCTGGCCTCCGCCTGATAGGGTGTATAGGCGGTGTAGTATTCCCCCCGAGTGGCGAGCTGCCAGACGGCGGCGGGGATATGATGATCATAGGCGCCGGCGCCGATAAAGCACAATGCTTGGCCGTCTTCGCGGGCTTTCTGCTGCATCACTGAAGTGATTTCCTGCTCCCAGAGGCCATGACCCAGGCTTTCCAGGCTGCCACAGCGCAGCTCTGGCGGGATTTCATCGAACAGATCGTCGATGCTGTCTGCGCCGATGACACCCAGCATCTGGCGCAGCTCTTCTTCGGTATGGGGAATAAAGGGCATCAGTGATCTTCGGCTTCAACTGCCGCATTGTAGGCGGCTGCGTTCAGCAGTCCGTCGAGCTGGGAAGGGTCGCTGACCTTCATTTTGAAAATCCAGTTGTCATAGGGTGCTTCGTTGATGGCTTCCGGGGTGTCCGCCAGTGTTTCGTTCGCTTCCGTCACTTCGCCGTCCAACGGGCTGTATATATCGGATGCCGCCTTCACGGATTCCACTACCGCGCATTCGTCACCGGCATTCAACTGGGCGCCGACTTCGGGCAATTCCACGAATACCAGGTCACCCAGCAGTTCCTGGGCATGATCGGTGATGCCGACGCTGACCGTGCCATCGCCTTCATCGCGTACCCATTCGTGAGATTTGGTGTATTTCAGGTCTTCTGGAGTATTGCTCATGTTGCTTTCCTCTTGAATAGTTACGGCTATTCGGCTACACAGCTTTTGCCGCTGCGCACGAAAGGTGGTTTGATCAGCTTGACCGGCAGCTTCTTGCCACGTATGTCCACACTGATCTTTTCCCCCGCGTCAGCATCGATACGGATAAGGCCAATAGCGCGCTCCAAAGTGGGGGAGAAACCGCCGGAGGTGATTTCTCCCACTTCCCGTTCGCCATCATACAGTTTCTGATGGTTACGCAAAACGCCCTTTCCTTCCAGCATGACGCCGGTGAATCTTGGCAGATTACCCGTTACCTTCTGTACCACCAAGGCGCTACGACCAATGAAATCGCGTTCGAGGTTGCCAAGGGGGACGGTCCAGGCCAAGCCGGCTTCGAGAGGGGAGGTATCTTCGTCCATGTCTGCACCATACAGATTCATGCCAGCCTCCAGGCGCAGGGTATCTCTGGCGCCCAGCCCACAGGGACGAACGCCTGCTTCTGCAAGCGCCAGCCACAGATCCACCACCTGATCTTCCGGCAGCAGGATCTCGAAACCGTCCTCGCCGGTATAGCCGGTACGCCCGACGAACCATTCACCGTTGCTTGCGGCGCTGAACGGTGCCAGTTGTTCAGCCGCATCACGAAGGTCTTCAGGCAACAGCAGCAGAGCCTTTTCCCGGGCATTGGGGCCTTGCACGGCGATCATGCCCAGGTCCCGGCGAGGGTGTATCTCGACATCCACGCCTTGTGCCTGTTCTTCCATCCAGGCGATATCCTTGTCCGTGGTGGCCGCGTTGATCACCATGCGATACCAGTCGACTTCCATGAAGTAGACGATAAGATCGTCGATCACGCCGCCATTTTTTCTTAACATGCAGGAATAAAGTGCTTTTCCGGCGGTCTTGAGCTTGTCCACGTCGTTGGCCAGCAGGTGGCGTAGAAATGGCTTGGCTTCAGTACCGCGGATATCCACGGCGGTCATGTGGCAGACATCGAACATGCCGGCATCGCGGCGCACCGCATGGTGCTCCTCGATTTGTGAACCATAGTGAACGGGCATGTCCCAGCCGCCAAATGGCACCATGCGGGCGCCCATGTCGCGGTGGGTCTGGTTGAGGATGGTCTTTTGTTTCACGGGGTTCTCCATTGGCTATGGGGCGTTTCGATCAGCGCTGTTTGCGATGCCCTTTGGGAATCCCGCCCCTCTGTCCCGGTACCTGAGAGTTTGGATGCCGGTACTGGCATCTGCCCCGTCGGTGGGCGGTGAAGCCGCCGCTCTCCAGAGTCAACCCGTCATCGGTGACGACATGCTTCGCGGTCCTGTATGCCTGAGCGATTCCGGGCGGAATTGCGCCTTCGGCGCCAGTCGTGGACTGGGCTCTCCCGCGAGAGCTGGGGTTGGAAAGGCAATGGTACAGATTCAGTAGTAAATTGCCAAGCTTGGGGCGGCATCCATCGTGAAATGGGCATCTTGGGTATTCCGAAAAAAACGCCGGTTCGAGTCGCCGTGTCTTTGAAGGCGCGACGCTGTCTAATTGTGTTCAGAAAGAGTATTAAGATTGCGTCAAGTGTGGCCGAATGAAGCTGTATATTGATTCAGGTTGCTGTTACGCTGACAGAAATCTCGACCAGAAAAAAGGGGAATAGCTGATCCATGCCAGTGGATCGTTGGGAAAATGGCGTTTGTAATTTTTGTAAGCCGGCATGCGAGGCCCCATGAGTGAAATCCTGATCGGTGAGATATTGCTGGATATCGCTCTGCTGCTGGGGCTGACATTCCTCCTTGGCGGCCTGCTGGAGAGAGTTCATGTCCCGGTGATATTGGGCGCGCTGCTGGTGGCCATGACCATCCACTACACTCCTTTGGGGGCACGCCTGCTGTCCGGGGAGCTCTACCCGGTGTTTAGCTTCATGGCGGATTTCGGCGTCATGCTGTTGCTGTTTTTTATCGGCCTGCAGATCGACATGAAGGAGATGCGTTCTCAGAGCGTTGACATCGTCTGGCTGACGGTCCTGAACACATCATTACCCTTTATCCTGGGTATGCTGGTCATGCTACTGCTCGGCTATGGCTGGGTGCTGGCCTTTGTCATTGGCCTGACCCGCATGCCGACCGCCGAGGCGGTGATCGTCCCGATCCTCGATGAATTCGATATGATCCGTACCCGGGTAGGCAACTTCATCGTCGGTGCCGGTGTCCTGGATGATGTGATCGAGGTCTTTCTGGTGGCCTTCGTCTCAGTATGGATCGGCGAGCGGGCTGTCAGCGGTTCCATTGCCGGTACGATTGAGAACGAAGCCCTGAGAATCAGCCTTTCGATCGCCCTGTTTCTGTTGATGGCCTGGTTGGCCTACCGCTGGTTCCTTCCAAGACTGGCCGAATGGCTGCCCCGGAAACCGCAACATCTGTTGATGCTCTCCATGCTGCTGTTACTCGGACTGGCTGGTTTCTCAGAGTTCAGCGGTCTTGGGATGGTGGTCGGTGCCATCATTGCTGGTGTGGCCATCAGACCCGTGTACAACCGACTCACCGGCACGGGCGATAAGACACTTCAGTCGATACGCATCCTCACCTATGGATTCTTTGGACCGGTATTCTTCTTCTGGGTCGGGCTCAGTGTAGACCTGGAAGGGATGGTGCGGGAGCCGCTGCTTGCCTTGTTGCTGTTTCTGGCAGCCGTTGCCGGAAAATTGCTGGGTGCGCTGATCATGGTACCAATGAAAAAGCTGAGCATACTGGAGGCGTGGACCATCGGCATCGGCATCAATGCCCGACTCACCACCGAGATCATCGTGGCCAAGCTGCTGCTCGACGCCAAGCTCATCGATATTCACCTGTTTACCGCACTGGTGGCGGCCTCTTCTCTATCCACTATTCTGGTGCCGCTGCTGTTTGCCTGGCTGGTGCGCCGCTGGGGTACACAGCTCAAAGGCGTAGTGCACACCAGGCAGGTACAGGATGAGACATGAGCAGATGAATCAGACCAACGAAAGCCAGTTCGCCAAAGCGGAGAAACCTTCCAGGCCCTGGCACGCATTGTCGGTTTCTGAAGTATCCGCTGCATTGGGAGCCGATCCTGAAACAGGTCTCGACGAGGCCACGGCCAGACAGCGCCTTGGCCAATACGGTCCCAACAAACTGCAAGTAACGAAACGCGTTCGCTGGTATCAAATTCTGGCACGACAGTTTGTGGATGTGCTGATCACCATTCTGCTCATTGCCGCTGCGATCTCCTTTGCCATTGGTGAAACCGGTGATGCCATGACCATCATGGCGATCGTGGTATTGAACGGTATCCTGGGTTTTGTGCAGGAGTGGAAAGCCGAACAGGCGATGGCTGCTCTGCAGCGAATGCTGGCCCCGGTCTGTACGGTTGTAAGAGAAGGGGTCGAGCAGAAGATCGAGGCCAGACGGCTGGTACCCGGTGATCTGGTACTGCTCTCCATCGGTGACCGGGTCCCTGCGGATCTGCGACTGATCGCGGCGACCAATCTCAAGATCGACGAATCCGCCTTGACCGGGGAATCGGTTTCCGTCCGCAAGGACGTGAAACCGGGTGCTGAGGATACTCCTTTGGCCAGTCGATCCTGCGTCGCCTGGATGGGCACCGCGGTCACCAACGGACGCGCCCGCGGTTTGGTGGTGGCCACCGGCATGCAAACCGAGTTCGGCCGCATCGCCAGGCTTACCCAGACCGTGGGCGAGGAAGCCACACCGCTGCAGCGCAAGCTCGCGGTACTGGGAAGGCAGCTTGGCATCTTTTCTGTCGGCATCTCCATCCTGGTGGCCGTCAGCGGCTGGTTGTTGGGTAAACCGCTGCTGGAAATGTTTCTCACCGGCGTCTCCCTCGCTGTTGCGGTGGTGCCTGAAGGTCTGCCGGCGGTGGTGACCATTTCGCTGGCCCTGGGGATTCGTGCCATGGTGCGCCGCAATGCTCTGCTGCGGCGACTCCAAGCCGCCGAGGCGCTGGGTGCAGCCAGTATCGTCTGCACCGACAAGACCGGCACCCTGACCCAGAATGAGATGACGGTGAAGCGGATATGGCTCCCGGGTGGAGCAGTGGAAGTGACTGGTGTCGGTTATGACCCGGCGGGTCACTTCGAGGCCGCCGGAAAAAAGATCGACTACCACGGCCGTCCCGACCTTCTGGCCCTGCTGCATACCGGGCTGGTCTGTAATCATGCCCGGGTCTACAGGGACGAGCAGGGTTGGCACGAGGCAGGTGAACCCACCGAGGCGGCCCTGCTGGTCGCCGCCTATAAGGCCTGGCTGGAGCCGGAGGAGCCGCAACATACACTGAGCGAATTCTCCTTCAACTCCAATCGTAAACGCATGACCGTGATCGAGCATCGCCCGGAGGGTCTGCTGGCCGATGTCAAGGGGGCGCCGGAGGTGATAGTAGCGCGCTGCAGCCAGATCCTCATCGGTGACCAGGTGCACCCCTTGAGCGAAACTGACAAGAAGCAGGCCATCGCGGCTTACACCAAGATGGCTGAACAGGGGCTGCGCACCCTGGCCATGGCACGCCGGAAGTTACCTGAGAAAATCAACCTGGACGAGGATGCCGTGGAGTGTGAGCTGACCCTCCTGGGTATCGTTGGCATCATCGACCCTCCAAGGCCGGAGGTTCGCCAGGCTATCCGGGTGGCACGCCAGGCGGGCATACGGCCCATCATGATCACCGGGGACGCCGCCCCTACCGCACAGGCTATTGCCCAGCGGATCGGTATGCCGGTCACTCGCACCATCACGGGGGGCGAACTCGACCAGATGAACGAAGAAGACTTGCGTGGCGCCCTGCAGCAGGAGGTAGTATTTGCCCGCACCAGGCCGGAACACAAACTGCGCATCGTCAGTCTTTTACAGCAGATGGGACATGTGGTGGCCATGACCGGAGATGGCGTCAACGATGCCCCGGCCCTGAAGAAGGCGGATATCGGGATCGCCATGGGACTCCGCGGCACGGATGTGGCCAAAGGCGCATCGGACATCGTGCTGGTGGATGACAACTTTGCCTCCATCATCGGTGCAGTGGAAGAGGGGCGGCGCCAGTATGACAACATCCAGAAGTTCGTGCGCTACCTGCTCTCCTCCAATACTGGAGAGGTGATCGCCATCTTCGTCAATATTCTGGTCGGTGGACCCTTGATCCTGCTGCCGGTACAGATCCTGTGGATGAACTTGGTCACCGATGGCATGACGGCGGTGGCCCTGGGCATGGAGCCGGTGGAAAAAGGGGTCATGGAGCGACCACCTCACTCACCGCAGGATCCGATCCTGAATCGCAGCGGCATGCTGATCATACTCATTCTGGGAAGCTACATCGGCGGCGGTACCCTGTGGTTGTTTCACCACTATCTGCAGAGTGGCCAGGAGAATGCTGTTGCCATGGCCCAGACCGTCGCCTTCACCGGTATCATCGTGCTGGAGAAGATGAATGTCTTCAACTTCCGTACCCTCAGGGAACCGATCAAGGCCATTGGGTTTTTCAGCAACCCCTGGGTATTGCTCGCCTGGTCGCTGACCATCGGCCTGCAGGTATGCGCCGTCTATGTCCCGTTTCTCCAGGAGCTCCTGCATACCGTCCCCTTGGGCTGGGAGGAGTGGGGAATCATCTTTGCAGCGGCACTGCCAGTCTTTCTGCTGATGGAAACCTATAAATGGCTGCAGTGGCGGCAGCATCAATCATGAATTTCTGGATTCAGATGTAACTTGAGATGCCTTATTAACACCGGATAGTTCTTCACAGTGAACCACTATTCACAAGCTGCACGGCTCCAAGGGGGTGGGTGCCCTGTATATCCGCAAGGGAGTGGAGATCGCCCCATTGATTCACGGAGGCGGCCATGAGCATGGGCTGCGCAAACAGTTGAATCAGGCTGAATGGCTCGAATCGATACATTCTGCTAGGAAAAAGGAGACTAAAACAGGGCAACGGTGTTTCAATCTATTACTCGACGAGTGCCGATTGCTCGCGGAATGCCCGCTCAGCGCTTTGGAGAAATATTTCCTGGATGGCATATTCGTCCAGTCCGGTAAAACGGACGTAAGGCCAGTTATGTTGCTCGTAGGCGATAGCGCAATTCAGGGCTTCTCCGCAAATACCCTCATGTCTCAGAATCCCCCGGCTGATGGTCTTATCCAAGGGTAGTTGAGCAATGAGTTCTTTCAACGGGCGATCCATGAGCAGTTCCAGTATGGACAACAAGCCGGTAGCGAAGGCCATTTCAGACTGCTTCGGCTGTACGCTGGATACCAGCGCCTGGCACATGTGGCTGCGCACCAGTGCGGTGCGCAGCAGTTCCAGTGGTTTGTCCCGGACGCCAGCCATAGTTGCCAGTACGGACCAGGCACGCAGTCGTTCCAGCCCCAGATAAACGATGGCTTGGCGAATCGTGGCAATCTTGCAGGGCAGGCCAATGGCTGCGGAATTGAGATAACGCAAAATCTTGAAGCTCAGACCGGGATCATGGCTGATCAGTTCGACCAGTTCCTCTGTCGAGACATGGTTGTCACTGAGCCGGTTGAGCAGCTTGAGGGTGATGGCCTGATTTTCCGTGATACGTCTGCCGTGGAGAACCTGGGGACGGGAAAAATAGTAGCCCTGGAAGTAATCGAAACCCATATCCCGCAGGGCATGGTATTCGTCGCGTGTCTCCACCTTTTCAGCCAGCAGTCTGACGCTGTGTTTACGTAGCTTCGAAATGTGTCGAGATAGCTGTGCCAAGTCGATAGCGGGAACCTCTACCTTGACGATCTGGACCAGAGGCAGCAGTTGATCCCATTTTCGCTCAAACTCGAAATCATCCAGTGCGAGCATATAGCCTTCGGCAACCAGCCTGGTTACGTTTTCCACCAATTGCTCATCCATCGGGATATCTTCCAGAATCTCCAGCACCACCCGTTCTTTTTCGAAAGGTATGGGTGGCATATCGGTGAAGAATTCACGGGTAAGGTTGATGAAAGCGCGTCGCCTACCGATAATGCGTTCCAGGCCCAACTCCATGAAAGCGTTGAGGATAACCCGGGCAGATGCTGCAGTTCCATCCATCCCCGGAGCGCTGCCGGTGTTTCCTTCCCGGTAGAGCAGTTCGTATCCATAGACTCGCATCTCACGATCATAGATTGCCTGACGGCCGACGAATATCTGGTTCACAGTGAATTTCGTGTCGTGAAGGACATACAGGGTTTAGCGGCCTGTTCACCAGAATCTTGAGGTCACCGCATGGATAAATTTTATCGCTGTGCTGCTGAGGGGATTCGCTGGATGTAATCCGGAGTTTCCTCAGCAACACACCCGGTTTCTTCCCCTCTTCTTTGCCGCATAGAGTTTTGTATCGGCCTGATGCAGCAGATCCGCCAGTTCATTTCCTGTACTTCCCTGCACCACACCGATACTGACCGTGGCTTTTATCCCTGGTCTGATGGCAGGCCAGTTTTCCTGCTCCACGAGCACCCTCAGCTCTTCACAGTGTGCGCAGGCGCCGGACAGTTCGGTGTCAGGGAAGCACAGCAGAAATTCCTCGCCGCCATAGCGGGCGACCAGATCCGATTCCCGGAGATTGTTTTCGAGGATTTGTGCCATACGCTGTAACACCTTGTCGCCGGTTTCATGGAGGTATTGATCGTTGATGTTCTTGAAATGATCGATATCGAGCATGGCGACAGAAAGCGGTTGTCCCTGGCGTTTGCTGCGTGCGATTTGCTTTTGCAGATACTCGTTGGCATAGCGCCGGTTGAAGAGTCCTGTAAGATGATCGCGTACGGCCTGTCTCTTGAGTTCCTCGCCTTTTTCTTCAAGCTCCCTTGTGCGCTCATCCACCAGCCTTTCAAGGTTCTGCCGGATGAGTGCATATTGTCTTTGTACCCACATCCCGAGCATGAGAACCAGCATGAACAGGCTGAACGGCGCCAGATCCTGCTGCGCAAACATCACCGCAACCAGCACACCGATGATCCCGGACAGGAGTTCGATGCCTGTCGCGTACCAGCTGACATGCTTTCTGAAATCTATACCCCGAATGAGCGACATGCCGGCAATGAGCGTTTCGTTGATGATCTGCATCACCAGCAACATGGCAAACAGGGGGATGAGCAGTTGTATGGACAGCGCTTCCACAGGAATCCTGCCGCCGAGATAAACATAGGTGTATCCACCCGCAAGGCTCATGATGCTCATCATGCCGGAATTTGCCAGCACCGCATTGAGGGTGTTGCGCAAGGGCACGCCGCGGAACAGCCGCAACCAGGCAAAGGTGAAGGAGGCAAGGCCGTTGATGAGTGCGCCGTAAAAGGGGCCGAACACCAGCAGGCTGGAGATTTGTCCGACCCTGTCCATGGACACATAACCAAAGAACTTGTTGGTATAGCCGGCGGTAATGGTAAACAGCGAGAACAGATAGAAAAAGATTGCAGGACCGGGATCGGGTGGTCGCAAAACCTCCTGGTGCAGCCAGGCATCACCGAGTAGCAGACCGGCAGCCAGGAAAAACAGCAGGCTGCTGTAACGAAACATTTTTCGCCACAGCCTATCGCTAACAAAAGTGTCTTTTGTCGTCTGTGGCTTGCTGCGTTTCACGGAGCTATATTGTAGTGGGCAGGTTATGTGGGGTAATCCAGCTACCGGGGAAATTGTGCCAGAGAAGGGGGGGTTCCCTGGGTTCCCAGCGCATTGCGGATGAGCAGGTTTTTCACCGGTGCCAGCCGTTCCGTCATGCCCATGCCCAGGTTGCGGGCCAGCTTCAGCGGGGGCAGATCGTTGCTGAATACCCGCTTGAACAGATCCATGGCAGCTTGCATGGCGATGTTCTCTCCCTTGCGAGCGCGTTCGTAACGGCGCAGGGTATGAAGCGCGCCCAAGGGATGGTTTCTTTCCCGGGCGCGGGTCAGTACATCCACCAGTTCTGCCATGTCCAGCAGGCCCAGGTTCACGCCCTGTCCGGCAAGCGGATGAATGACATGCGCAGCATCGCCCACCAGCGCCAGGCCGGGTTTGATGTATTGTCTAGCATGTTGCAGGCGCAGCGGGAAGGCACCGCATTTGCCCATGAGTTCAAGCCGTCCCAGGCGCTCCTCGCTTGCCTGGGTGAGGGCATTGTTGAATGCTTCTGGTGGCATGGCCAGCAGTTCCTCGGCCTGTGCCGGGCTGGTGGACCAGACGATGGAGAACAGGTCGTCGTCCATGGGTAGCAGCGCCAAGGGGCCGGTGGGCATGAAGCGCTGCCAGCAGGTTGACTGGTTGCCTTGTTCGGCACGTACGGTACAGACCACGGCGGTTTGGTCATAGCCCCAGCCGCCGGTTGAGATGCCTGCCAGTTCCCGCAGGGAGGAGCGGGCACCGTCCGCGGCCACGATGAGGGAGGCCGTCCGGTGGGAGCCGTCATTGAGCACCACGCGGGGGGATGTCTCATCCAGATCCAGGCCGCTGATGGACGCCGGGCAGTGAATAGCAATGTTATCCAGGTTATGCATCTGTTCCCACAATGCGATCTGGATCACCCTGTTTTCGATGATATGACCGAGGTTCGGTTCGCCGATATCGGCGGCGTGAAAATGCACCTCGGCACCAGCGGATTCCCAAACCCGCATTTGTTCATAAGGCGTGACGCGCCGCTGTACCATACCCGGCCAGGCTTGCAGATGGGTAAAGATGTTTTGGGAAGCACGGCTTATGGCAGAGACGCGGATATCATAGCTGTCTGCAGGCCAGGTTTCTGCGGGTTCCTTGCGTTCCAGCAGGGTGATGGTGAAGCCCTGTTCAGCCAGGGCACAGGCCAGGGCAGCCCCGACCATGCCGCCGCCGGCGATGATCACATCGGTGTCTGTGTTGGTCATAGGGGCAGTCCTCGTGACAGTCTGGGCAAGCGACCATGGATGCCCATGGCAGCCCGGGCGATGGTGTGGCGTGCCGGAGCAATACCTTCAAGCGCCAGAACGCCGAGATTGCGCGCCAGTTTGACCGGTAGCAGGTCGTTGCTGAAACTGCGTACCATGGTGTCGGTGAAACGCACCACCTGTTGCTGGTCTTTCCTGCGCCAGTTCTGGTAGCGGCCGAGTACCTCCATGGCGCCGGGGTCTTCACCGATTTGGATGGCCTGTAGCACCACTTCAGACAAGGCGGCCACGTCGCGGATGCCCAGGTTGAACCCCTGCCCGGCTACCGGGTGCAGGGTGTGGGCAGCATTGCCTATGACCACGGCACGATGCTTGATCGTCTCGGGAACGTAGAGCTGGGACAGCGGGTAGCTGTTGCGCCTGCCGACGCGCTGCAAGCGCCCGAGGCGCCATCCGAACTGTCGCTGCACCCGCGCCAGAAAGTCGTCGTCATTCAGCGAAAGTATCTTGCCCAGCTGTTCGTCCCGTACGGTCCATACCAGGGCGCAACGCTGTTCGGTCATGGGCAGCAAGGCCATGGGGCCGTTGCGGGTAAAGCGCTCATAGGCGACATTGTCATGGGGGCGGCCGGGGCTGATGTTGGCGGTGATGGCGCTCTGGCCATATTCCCGGCGTTTCACCTCGAAGCACAATTGCTGGCGTACGAAAGAATTGCCGCCATCGGCTGCCACCAGGAGCCGTGTGCTCAGCGTTTGATCTTCCAGGCCGACGTGAGCCAGGTCATCTTCGATATTCACCCATTGCACCCGACCCGGGGCAATGATGTCGATATCATCCAGCGCGGACAACTGTGTAAGCAAAGCGGCGCCCAGATTGCGGGCGGTGATGACATAACCCAATGCCGGCACCTGCTCTTCGGCAGCATCCAGATGCGTAAAGCCGAATCCCCCCTGTTCCGATACATGGATATGTCGTATGGGCTCGGCTTGAGCTGCTATCCTGTCCCAGACGTTCAGGGCCGAAAAGATGCGTTGTGAGCCATAGGCCAGGGCGATGCCCCGATCATCGTAGTTGGGAACCGTGTCGACCCTGAGTGGCGCTGCCTCGATCAGTGCGATGCGCAGGCCGTGGCCGGAGAGGGCGATAGCTAGGCTGGCACCGGCCATGCCGCCGCCAACGATGATGATGTCGTAGTGCTGTTTCATGCCATGATACTTTCGATGTCAGCGATGGTTTTTGGCGCATCCGAGGACAATATGTCACAGCCGTCCTTAGTGACCAGTATATCGTCTTCGATACGAATGCCGATGCCCTGCCATTTCTTCGCCACACCCTTGCTGCCCAGGGGGATGTACAGACCGGGTTCGATGGTGAGTACCATGCCCGGTTCCAGTTGGCGCCAGTGGCCATCGATCTTGTAGTCACCGACATCATGCACATCCATGCCCAGCCAGTGGCCGGTACCGTGCATGAAGAAGCGCTTGTACTTCTCGTCGCGGATGAGCTTGGCGGGCTGGCCCTTGAGCAGCCCCAGCTTTACCAGGCCGCGGGTCAATGTGCGTACCGCCGCCTTGTGGGGCGCGTTGTAGGCATTGCCGGGTTTGACCTGTTTGATGGCGGCCAGTTGCGCGTCCAGTACCAGTTGGTAGAGTTGCGCCTGAGGCGTGGTGAACTTGCCGTTGACTGGAAAACTGCGGGTGATGTCAGAGGCGTAGTAGTCCTGCTCGCAACCTGCATCGATGAGTACCAGGTCGCCGCTTTCCAGTTTGTCGGCATTGTCCACGTAATGCAGCACCGTAGCATTGTTGCCGCCACCCACGATGGGGGAATATGCCTGCTGGCGGGCACCGCGTCGACTGCACTCATGGAGGAAGCTGGCTTCGAGCTGATATTCCCTCTGCCCGGGTTTGCATTCGATCATCAGCCGCTTGTGAGCGGCCGCGGAGATTCTTGCGGCCTTGCGCATGGCGGCAATTTCCGAGCGCGACTTGTACAACCGCATGTCGTGCAGGTAGTGATCCAGGGCGATGAACTCCTGGGGGGTATGCACGCCGGTGCGCGCCTTGCCACGCAGCTGGCTGATCCAGCCGGACATGTTCTGATCCAGTTCCGGATCGCAGCCCATGGCGTAATAGACACGTTCGCACTGCTCCAGCATGCGCGGGAGAATATCGTTGAGGTCGGCAATGGGAAAGGAATCGTCTGCTCCGTATGTTGCCACAGCGCCTTCCTGGCCCGCGATAATACCGTCCCAGCGTTCTTTCTCTTCATCCTTCTCGCGGCAGAACAGGATGTACTCCCCCTGCTTGCGACCCGGGATGAGTACCGCGACAGCTTCTGGTTCGGCAAAGCCGGTGAGATAATAGAAGTCGCTGTCCGGGCGATAGGGATAGTGCACATCATTGTTGCGTACCCTCACTGCGGCTGCTGGTAGAATGGCGATGCTGTTCTTGCCCATCATGCGCATCAGCTGACGGCGACGGCGCTTGAATTCAGTCTGCGTCATTGCTGTCTGCCTCGTGCCAGATCAGTGAAGTAGCCACCCACAGATATTCCTCCAGTTGCATCAATGCTTCTTCGGCTTCTTTGAGCTCACCAAAGTTCTGTACGTTCATACGGGCGATCTCGGCAAAATCCTGCAAGGCTTCACCTGCATCGCTGTTCAGCAACTGCCGCTTTTGTTCTCCTGCCAGGCCGAAGCCGAACAGGAAGCCCTGACTCCAGTCGCGTATGGCTGTGGCCCGTTCAGCAACAGGCGCATCTTCCTCAGGCAGCATCAGCTGCAGCGGAATATTGCCGCTGCGTAGTTCTTCTGCGCTGAACAGCAGCAGGTTTTCAACTTCAGTGGTGCAATCCTGTACCTGAGCATCCTCGGGATCGACTTCTTCAAAAAGTATCTGTTGCCAGTTGGCAGCTCTTCCACACAGCATTCCGGCAAGAATTCCATGAATCTCTGCGGCGGAATAGCCCAGTCCTGCGGCTTCGACGTGGTCGGCCAATTGCCGATAATCGGGGTTAAATTCGTTCATGGGTAAATGTTACCAGATTGCCAAATTATTTGACCCTTGCGGTGATGCAAACTATATTCCTACTACTATGAGCAAGCACGCTGAAAAAAACAGTTCACAACAGGCTTTCGATATTCTTGAAGAACAGATCAAGGCGTTGATCGAAACCTGTGCCTATCTCAAAGAGGAAAACCGCCTTTTGCGTACCCAGCAGGAGCGTCTGCAGGAAGAACGGGCAGCACTCATGGAAAAAAATCAAACCGCCCGCAGTCGTGTGGGCGCCATTATTACCCGATTGAAGTCCCTTGAGGCAAATACGTGAACAAGCCCGCGAAGACCGTGACTGTCAGTATCATGGACAAGGAGTACCGTGTTGCCTGTGAACCGGGAGAGGAAGACGCCTTGCTGGCTTCAGCGCTGAACCTGGATGAGCGCATGCGTACCATTCGTCAGACCGGGAAAATTATTGGTACGGAACGTATTGCTGTCATGGTGGCGCTGAACATGGCTCATGAGTTGCTGAATATCAGCAAACACAGTGATGAGATAGATGGCTCTCTGGAATTGAGAATGCGTAATCTGCAGGATCAGGTTGAAGTTGCGCTGCATCAATTCAATCAACTGGAACTTTAGCGGCAAACGGAGTAGCCTTTGAGTTGAAGGCATCTTCTGCGGTGTTCGTGAACTGGCTTAGTAAACCCTTGAGCCTTAGTACTTTAGACAGGGAGTCGGGATTACTGCAGCGGTGTGCATGTCCGTCTTGAGCGGAAAGCCTGAACTGTAGCCGAGGCTCCCACTTGAACCTGCCGGTTCAAGGTCACAATCCAGCAGCGGCACAGGCGGAGGATGTCTTCCCTTCCTCAATTCCGGCATTCAATGAACAGATCCTCCCATACCAGAAAGCAGATTCGTGCACGGCGTCAACAGTTGAGTGTCGATTATCGCAGCAATGCCGCGAGTGATGCCTGTAAGCTGCTTGTTTCCCAACAATGGTTTCTTGCTGCAAAGCGTATCGCGTTCTATCTTGCTGCAGATGGCGAACTGGATCCCTTGCCGGTGCTTGAGCAGGCCTGCTCCATGGGCAAGCAGTGTTATCTGCCGGTGTTACATCCTGTTGGTCATAGGCGTTTGTGGTTTGCCGCATGGAAGCCTGGAGATGCCTTGCGGGCGAACAGATACAACATACCGGAACCGGTATGGACCCCCTCATCTCTGGTCAAGCCCTGGGCATTGAGCGTGGTTATTGCGCCGTTAGTGGCGTTTGATGACAAAGGGCATCGTTTGGGTATGGGTGGTGGTTACTATGATCGCAGCTTTGCATGGCGCAGGAAGAGACGCCACTGGCATGGCCCCATGTTGGTTGGTTACGGGTATGAACTGCAGAAAGTCAGGCATGTTTCTGTACAGCCCTGGGATGTGGCCATGGACGTCATAGTGACCGAAAGTGCGCTATACATGCGGTAGAATGATTTGTCAGACGATGAATAATTTCATGGCAAAGCATTTGTTATCGCGAAACCCAAGCCTCTGTCGTTGGATAAAACTGCTAGTTGTTCAATGATGGAGTATGGCGAAGGATAACTCTGTTGTGAACCTTGTCCGACAGGAAAGGTTAAGTGGCGGTAAATGCTGGCATTTATTGATGAGTTGTTTATACTCATGATAGTAGGTGCAAGTTTATGTGCGTCTCGTGTATTGAACTGTAATGGGGGATCTCATGGCAAAGAAGACATCAAAGAAAAAGACTGCAAAGAAGAAGGCGGTTATTTCCAAAAAGGCAGCCAAGAAAAAAGTGCTGAAGAAAGCGGCAAAGAAGAAAGTAGCTAAAAAGAAAGTTGCCAAGAAGAAGGTAGCCAAGAAAAAGGTTGTCAAGAAGGCGGCCAAGAAGAAGGTTGCCAAGAAGAAGGTAGCCAAGAAGAAGGTAGCCAAGAAGAAGGTAGCCAAGAAGAAGGTAGCCAAGAAAAAGGTCGGCAGAAAAAGATAAGTGACATCTCTGGATCTGT
>CAZFXI010000020.1:0-2545 GCA_964522855.1 uncultured Sedimenticola sp. | reverse complement strand
AAGGTAGCCAAGAAAAAGGTCGGCAGAAAAAGATAAGTGACATCTCTGGATCTGTCTGGCTTGGCCGCAGGTTCAGAGATCCCGCTTTTTTGATGGCCTAACCGCCAGGGATTGGCGATCCCATGAGCGCTTTACCCGGCACCGGCAAACAGCTGGTATGCCGGGTTATCTGTTTCTTCGTGATAGCGGTAGCCCAGCTCTTTAAGGTAGGCACGGAATTCGTTGGCTTCCGAGCCGCGCAACTGAACGCCCACCAATACCCTGCCATAGGCCGCACCGTGATTTCGGTAGTGGAACAAGCTGATGTTCCAGCCACGACTCAATCCGGCAAGAAAATCCAGCAGTGCACCCGGGCGTTCCGGAAAGACGAAACGAAACAGCCGTTCGTTTTTTACCTGCGGGGCATGGCCACCCACCATGTAGCGGATGTGCAGTTTTGCTGTTTCGTTGTCGGTGAGATCGGTGACACCGAATCCCTTCTGCTGCAGCCGCTCCAGGATGCTATGGCGTTCATCTATTCCACCTGACAGCTCGATGCCACAAAAAACATGGGCACGCTTTTCATCGTGATACCGGTAATTGAATTCGGTTATATTGCGCTTGCCCAGGATCTTGCAAAAACCCAGGAAGCTTCCCGGGCGTTCGGGGATTTCTACTGCAAACAGTGCTTCGCGTTGCTCACCGAGTTCGGCTCTTTCTGAAACATGGCGTAGGCGATCGAAATTGATGTTTGCACCGCTCAGGATGGCCACCAGATTTCCACCGTTGCTCTGTTGGCGCTGCAGATACTTTTTTATCCCGGCGATGCCCAGGGCGCCTGCCGGTTCGGCAACACTGCGGGTATCATCATAGATATCCTTTATTGCCGCGCATATTTCGTCGGTAGTGACCAGTACGACCTCATCCACATATTGTCTGGCAAGCTTGAAGGTCTCCTTGCCGACCTGGCGTACCGCGACGCCATCGGCAAACAGCCCGATTTGCTTGAGGCTTACTCTGCGACCAGCTTCCAGGGCGCGTTGCATGGTAGGTGTATCTTCCGGCTCCACGCCGATGACGCGGATTTCGGGGCGAACGCGTTTGATGTAGGCGGCCATGCCTCCGATGAGGCCGCCTCCACCAACAGGAATAAAGATAGCCTCTATTGGATCCTCATGTTGTCGGAGCACCTCCATGGCGACTGTTCCCTGGCCCGCAATCACATCGGGATCGTCGAAAGGATGCACGAATATCAGGCCTTTCTTCTTTTCCAGGGTGCGGGCATGTGCATAAGCGTCATCATAGGAATCGCCATGCAGGATGATGCGAGCCCCCAGATTACGCACCGTCTGCACCTTGATGGGTGGGGTGGTGGTGGGCATGACGATGAGGGCAGGGACGTTGAGCCGTTTGCCGGCGAGCGCTACACCCTGGGCGTGGTTACCTGCCGAGGCGGCAATCACGCCCTGTTTCTTTTGTTTGTCGGACAGGTTGTAGATCTTGTTGTAGGCGCCACGCAACTTGAAAGAAAAAACGCTCTGCATGTCTTCACGTTTGAGCCAGATCCTGGTCTCGAGTCGAGTGGACAACCGTGGTATGAAATCCAGGGGCGTTTCCCTGGCAACATCATAGACACGGGCGCGAAGAATTTTTTCCAGATAGTTGCTGGACATAGATAGTTAGCCTTAAACAGTTTGAGTGAGCAGCCAATGACGATGGCGTTTTCCATGCTGTAATGTTAACTTATTATCATTACTTGGAAGGAGAAAAGAAACAATGACACAAGACGAATTGAAGCGCCAGGCAGCAGAAGCTGCGCTGGAATATCTACCTGCCAGTGGTGTGCTTGGCATCGGTACAGGATCAACCGTCAATCATTTTATTGACCTGCTGGCAGACGTGAAGAACCGCTATGAAGGGGCCGTGTCCAGCTCGGAAGCATCCACCGAACGATTGAAGAAGATCGGTATGCAGGTATTCGATCTGAATGCCGTGGGCGAGCTGGAAATCTATGTGGATGGTGCAGATGAATCAAATTATTCACTGCATCTGATCAAAGGGGGTGGTGGCGCACTGACACGGGAAAAGATTATCGCCGCAGCCAGCAAGAAGTTCGTGTGCATCGCCGACGAAAGCAAACTGGTGCATGTCATGGGGACCTTTCCCCTGCCGGTTGAGGTGATTCCCATGGCGCGCAGTTATGTCGCCAGAGAGTTGGTAAAGCTGGGTGGTACCCCGGTATGGCGTGAAAATTTCATTACCGACAATGGGAACATCATCCTGGATGTGGAAAACCTGGAAATCATGGAGCCGGTGAAACTGGAGACCCAAATCAATCAGCTTGCAGGCGTGGTGACCGTAGGGATCTTTGGACATCGCCCGGCGGATGTACTGATTCTGGGTTCGGTGTCAGGTGCAAGAACCATTTTGCCGGAATAGCCCGTGCCAGAATCGGGTGAATGCTCGATAATGGCCCTGTCATTCCGGCAGTTTTTTGGCCGGAATCCATAACTTTTGGTGATTAGTTACAAAGCTCAGTGCCTGCTTCCTGGCTCGTCACCCCGGC
>CAZFXI010000019.1:22509-36175 GCA_964522855.1 uncultured Sedimenticola sp. | reverse complement strand
CCCGGGTGCGCAGGCGGCCGGAGACCGTGTTGTGCTTCATCATCATGGTCTTGTGGCGGGCTTTGGCGTCGTCCAGCTTCTTCTGCAATTGCGCCGTATCCTGGTTCAACTGCGCAAGCTGACTTTCCAGAGATTCCAGTTCTGCCTCCATGCGGGCAGTGGCATTCTCCAGGTTATGCTTTTCCTTCAGCGCGGCTCGGGCCAGATCTTCGCGGTCCTTTGACAGGGCCAGCTCCGCCTTGCGTTGCCAGTCATTGATCTCGGCATGCATGACGTCGATGTGGCGCTGCAGCTTTTTCTTGTCGGCGATAGCGCGTGCGGCGTCGGAGCGCACTTCAACCAGCGTGTCTTCCATTTCCTGGATCACCAGGCGAATGATTTTTTCTGGATTTTCTGCTTTGTCCAGCATGGTCGTAATGTTGGAGTTGATGATGTCATGAAGACGGCTGAAGATTCCCATGTCTATGATCCTCGGTAGTGTGTGTTGAATGTTGGTTTACCGCAATTTGATCCAGCCTGACTGCTTTCGGCAATACCGAAAGCAGTTGGCATTGTGTCTGCTTCAGGGAGAAACTATCCCGGCTGTTCGGTAGTTACCGGTGCGATGGTCGGTGTTTTTTTTTCATCCACCAAAATGCTGTTCTTGTCACAGTCTGTGCTCGCAGCGGTAGTGGTTACGAAAGCCTGTGTTTCCAATTGGTTGGCCAGTTGTTCTGCGCCGGCACTTTTCCAGAAAGCGTTTTGCTTGAACTCGAACTGCATCTGGTTCAGAGCCGTATCACCTTGCTGGACGATCTCGTCTTGCAATTCGGCTTCGGAAGCCTCCTGGGCGAAAGCCAGGTTGCTCATCAGGGCTACCGAGAACAGAGCGAAAATGATTCCTGTTTTTATTGTGTTGGTGTGTTTCATGATCTTTCCTCCTAAATCCAGTGTGTTTTTGCGGTCCTTGCCAATAGTCAATCAGGAATCGTGCCAATTTCCTGTAATGGGTCATAATATCTTGAATATAAAAGATATTATTGGTTCATCGGCGCTTTTTCTGTTTGCTTGTGCATTGATTAAAAATACTATTATTTAGTATAAATAGCTAAAAATTGGCGGAAATAATCATTTTTAGCTACTATGCATCCGTATGAGCATCCATCAAAAGCTGATTGGACAGTCCTCGGCCTTTCTGGAAACCCTCGAACGGGTGTCCCGTGTGGCGCCATTGTCCAAGCCGGTACTGATTATCGGTGAACGTGGTACCGGTAAAGAGTTGACCGTCGAACGGCTGCACTTTCTTTCTCCCCGCTGGGAAAACATCCTGGTGAAGCTCAATTGCGCCGCATTACCGGAAACCCTGCTGGAATCGGAACTGTTCGGGTATGAAGCTGGTGCCTTTACCGGGGCGACCAAGCGTCATGCGGGGCGTTTTGAGCGTGCCGATGGTGGAACCCTGTTTCTGGATGAGATCGCCAGCATGTCCCTGCGTCTCCAGGAAAAGCTGTTGCGTGTTGTGGAATATGGTGAGTTCGAGCGCGTGGGTGGGGATGCCACGCTGAGCGTGAATGTGCGAGTGGTCGGGGCTGCCAATGTCAATCTGCCGGAAATGGCGAAACGGGGTGAATTCCGGGCAGATCTTCTGGATCGGCTCAGCTTCGACGTGATTACCCTGCCGCCCTTGCGCTTTCGGAAGGCCGATATCCCCCTGCTTGCCGAGCAGTTTGCGCTGGGCATGACCCGGGAACTCGACAGAGAGTATTTTGCCGGTTTTTCCGAAGCCGCATTGGAACAGATGCAGCAGTTCGGCTGGCCTGGCAATGTACGTGAGCTGAAGAATGTGGTTGAACGTGCCGTATACCGTACCGGACCGGAAGACATGGTATCCGAGCTGGAATTTGATCCCTTCGCCTCCCCATGGCAACCCCGGGAGAAGCGGGAAGTGGATGAAGCAGGGCGTGGCCAGAACGATCAGAGGCAACAGGAAAAGTGCCTGGAAGTAGTGCCGCAGGAAATTCCCGGGGATTTCAAATCACATATCCGGGAGCACGAGACCAGCTTGTTGCGGCGTGCACTGGAGCAGCACAAGTACAACCAGCGCCAGACGGCCCAGGCATTGGGGCTGAGCTATCACCAACTGCGTGGATATCTGAAAAAATATGCGTTGTTGAGTAAAGGCTGAAGGGATATGCCGTCACAGGGGCCGTGAAGAGTATTGCATCGCTCCGGTGGGAAAGGATACATTCTGTCCGGTACTGGTGGCAGCCATCGGAGCACTCATCGGCCAATGAATCAGGATGGCGGATCTATAGTAATTGGCCCACAGCTACCGACAGGGAAATGCACATTCTGCAGACACAAAAAACCCCGCTTTGAGCGGGGCTCTTCGAGGCATTGTCAAGAACTGCTACTTGATCTTGCCTTCCTTGTACATCACATGTTTACGCGCCTTGGGATCATACTTCTTGATCTCCATCTTGCCTGCCTGGGTGCGCTTGTTTTTTGTGGTGGTATAGAAGTGCCCGGTGTCGGCACTGGAAACCAGACGAATCTTTTCACGAACTGCTTTTGCCATGATCTACTCCCTTATACCTTTTCGCCGCGGGCACGAATTTCCGCGAGCACGGTGTCGATGCCTTTCTTGTCGATGGTACGCATACCAGCGGCAGTGACACGCAGGCGAACCCAGCGCTGCTCACTTTCCACCCAGAAGCGATGATAATGAAGGTTGGGCAGGAAACGACGACGAGTCTTCCTGTGGGAATGGGAAACATTGTTTCCGGAAACCGGCCGCTTGCCTGTTACCTGGCACACTTTGGACATGGTCTTAAGCCTCAAAATTCTGGTTTAACCGACCCAAGAATCGACTTGAGCCGTAAAAGACGCGCATTTATACCAGAGCAACCGCCCGATGGCAAATTTTCTTGGTATGTTGATGTCTGTTTCCGTTGCTGGAATGGCTGCTGCTTTTCCGGGAATGTCTGGCTAATTTGTATAATATCAGCAACATGGCGGTTTTTTATGTTGTTGTGGGAACTGTTCAGTTCGTGAAGCGCAGGCTGTGGCTGTTTGCAATATACTGTAAGCAAGGCTGTGCTATAGGGTGAATAGAAGGATGGGCGACAAAACTGAAAATCTTGTGCTGGGTGAGAGCAGTGAGACACTGGCCATCAGTGGACTTGAGGAATTGCAAAGACACAGTTGCAACATGGCAGAATCATGTCGACGTTACCTGCGCATCTACTCGCATGGCCTGAATGCGGAAATCTACAACCAGGCCTGCTTTGTCGAGGCGGTACGACAGCTGGTTATCCGTCACGCGAATACCCGCATTCATCTGCTGGTAGCGGATATTGGCGAGTTGGCACGGGGTGGCAACCGTCTGGTGCAGCTTGCCCAGGATATGCCCAGCAGCCTGGAGATCCGCAAGCGGGCGGAAGAATTCAACAGCGATCAACGCAGCTATCTGCTGGCAGACGAGTGCGGTTATATTCTGCGCAACCTGTGGAATGATCTGAACAATGTGCGGCTGGATTACAATAGTCCCTATAAGGTGCGCAGCCTTGGGGATGATTTTCTGCGGGTTTGGGAACAGAGCGAGCCCGATCCGGCGTTGCGTCGTCTGTCGATCTGAATCTTACAACAATCCGCGTTCCGCCAACGAGACGCTGCTTTCGCTTCCCACCACGATATGATCCAGCACGCGCACATCGATGAGTGCCAATGCATCCTTCAGGCGCAAGGTGATCTGTTCGTCGGCCCGGCTGGGTTCTGCAACACCGGAGGGGTGGTTGTGACTGAAGATCAACGCAGCGGCGTTGTGATGCAGCGAGCGGCGGACAACCTCGCGTGGATAGACACTGGCGCCATCGATCGTGCCCTGGAAAAGTTCCTCGAAGGCAATGACTCGATGGCGATTGTCGAGAAACAGACAGGCGAATACTTCGTAGGGGTAACCCTGCAGCCTGAGACGCAGGTAGCGTTGGGTCTGTTCCGGTGAGGTCAGGGCATCGCCCTTTTCAAGGGATTCGCGCAGATGGCGATGTGCCATTTCGATCACGGCCTGTAACTGGCAGAATTTGGCATCCCCGAGGCCGTGCATGGCGCAGAATTCCCCGCGACTGGCCGCCAGCAGGGGGCGCAGTCCACCAAATTCCGTAAGCAGCTGACGCGCCAAGTCCAGTGCGCTGATGCCCTTGCAACCGGTTCTGAGGAAAATGGCCAGGAGTTCGGCATCTGACAGTGCTTGCGCACCGGATTGCAGCAGTTTTTCTCTGGGACGTTCCTGTTCGGGCCAGTCGGTAATCGCCATGTCTTCATCCTTGAAGCGGTCGTTGTTGCCGAAGTGTACCCCAGCCATGAAACACACTGCAAATTCCTCCCTTTGCATGACTTCTTGCTTGCGTTACCCTTGTATGTCGTGATCGATCATGGGTAAAACGTGAGCAGTATTGCCAAACAAAACATTCTGTTGGGAGTGACCGGGGGAATTGCCGCCTACAAAAGCGCGGAACTGGCCAGGTTGCTGCTCAAAGCCAATGCGCAGGTTCGGGTGGTTATGACAGAAGCCGCGACCCGCTTTGTGTCGCCTCTGACCTTCCAGGCAATTACGGGAAACCCGGTGCGCGTGCAACTGTTTGATGCAGAACACGAAGCTGCCATGGGGCATATCGAGTTGGCACGTTGGGCGGATCGGATGTTGATCGCGCCTGTTAGTGCAGACTTCATGGCGCGCATGGCGCAGGGAATGGCAAATGACCTGCTTTCCACATTGGTTCTCGCTTGTACCGCTCCGGTGAGCATTGCACCGGCCATGAATATGCACATGTGGCGTCATCCGGCCACTCAACATAATCTTTCGGTGCTGAAGGAACGGGGCATTGCTATTCTGGGACCGGAAGCAGGGGAGCAGGCCTGTGGTGATGTTGGTCCCGGTCGCATGCTGGAGCCTGCAGAAATCCTCGATACACTACAGATCTCTGTTGGCAGAGGTCTGTTTGTGGGAAAGAAGGTGCTGATCACTGCCGGCCCTACACATGAAGCCATTGATCCGGTGCGGTTTATTGGCAATCGCAGCTCGGGGAAAATGGGTTTCGCCCTGGCGCAGGCTTTTGTGGCGGAAGGCGCGCAAGTACTGTTGGTGGCCGGGCCGGTTCAACAGTCCACCCCGCTGGGGGTGAAGCGGATCAATGTGCAAACGGCTTTGCAAATGCATCAGGCGGTATTTGAAAATATTGAGGCTGTTGATATATTTGTAAGCTGTGCCGCCGTGGCAGACTATCGTCCTGAGCAGGTTCAGGAACAAAAAATAAAGAAGGCAGCACAAAGGCTCGAAATCAGCTTGATCCGGAATCCGGATATCCTGGCGGAAGTTGCTGCGCTGAGTAATGGACCCTATACGCTGGGATTTGCGGCGGAGACAGAAAATCTGGCTGAAAACGCAGAAGCAAAGCTGCGGAATAAAAATCTGAACATGCTGGCTGCGAACCAGGTCGGTGGCAAACTGGGGTTTGAAAGTGATGACAATGCGCTGCTGGTGGTGTGGCCGGATGGCCAGAAGCAACTGCCCGTTCAGAGCAAGCGAAAACTGGCACAGTCGTTGCTGTATATACTGGAGCAACAATATCAGCTATATATAGAGGATGGCTAAGAAGCCTCAGATAAAGTTGCCATCCCGGTATTGACCGGGATCCAAGCTATTGAGAATTTTGGATTCCGGCCTGCGCTGGAATGACAAAGCATCACTTTTTCAGGGCTTCCCTGAGAAACCCTAAAGGGAATTGATTATTCGGGTAGTGCACAACCCAGCGGAGGAAGAATGATCGGGAAGAAAAAGCAGGCGCCAGCAGTGGAGAATGCCACCACGCTGCCGCCCGGTAATGTACAACCGCGTTCGATGTTTTATTACTTCATTCCTTCGCTGGTGATGGCGGTTGTGCTGGTTTCCGCGCTGGTGGCCGGGCAAAGCTGGTTGAGTGAGCAAAACGCCAGAGCCCGGCTGGACCAATCGGCGAAACTGGTGGCGAATACTGTTCAGAAGTATGTTGGCGCAGTGATTCAGGGAAAGTCGGAGCTGGTTGCTATGTTTGCCGGTGAATCGCTGGTAAAGGAAGCACTGCGTAATGGGGAACAAGCCATGCTGGCGGCTGATGCAGCGATCGAGGCCAGGTTGCCGGATGTACTTTCCGTGAAGCTGCTGCCTGCAGAAGGCTGGGATGATGCGAAGGTGCAGACTGCCTTGTTCGGTAGTTATGCCGCTGCGGACATGTTTCAGCGGGTACGTGCCAAAGCCGCACCTGTGCCGATAGAAGCCCTTAAAAGTGCCGATGGGAAAACATACTTTCTTATCGCCATGCCCGTCAAGGAAGAGGGCAAGCTGGCGGGTGTCCTGTTCGCAACTTTTCCTTTCAAGCTTGTTTCTGCCGGCTTGAAGGACTTGCGTACCCGGGGTGTCGGCATAAGCCTGGAACAGGATACCGGCATGCCGCTGGTTACGCTGGGTTCTCCGATAAGCAAGGCCTCGGGAGGGAAAATAGCCGTGCCTGGTACCCTCTGGCATGTGACGTATTCCAATACGGATACCATAGCGCTGTCCCTGCCGATTCTGCTGGGATTGGCTTTGGTTGCCATTTGCCTGCTGATGCTGGTCATCATCTGGGGTTACCGCCGTCTGCGCAAGGACTACCAGGTTGATATGGGAATGACCGTAACCCTGGTGGATGCCACCCTGAAGCGCATGGGTACCACTGCCCGGCAACCCCATCTTCTGGAATCGGTGCCGGCGATAGAAATGCTTACGCGCTACGCACAGGCGACGCGTATGGCTTCGGTGGATGCCGAGCATAGAGAAAACAAGGCGGGTCAGACCCAGATGACGGTCGGTGATCTGGAGAAGGAAAATGCAGAAGTAGCACATGAAGTGTGTGAAGTTTCGCCTGAGCAGCTACCCGAATCCTTGTTTCGGGAAAACGTGATCCGTGGCCTCAGCGGGACGGAGCTGAACGCAGAGATCGCACAGGCTGTTGGGCTGATCGTGGGCAGTATGGTGCAGGAAAACGGGGGAGACAGCCTGCTGGTCGGCAGGGACAATCGCCCGGCGAGCAGTGAATATTCTGCTGCGTTGATTGCCGGTGTGTTGGCGACAGGCTGTGATGTGGTGGATGCAGAAGTGGCGCCCATGCCCTTGTTGTCGTTTGGCACCAGGGTATCTCCGAACACCTCCGCCGTCATGGTGACGGGGGGGCACAATCAGCCGGATGTCAACGGCTTCAAGATCATCATCGATGGCCAGCCATTGGCACAGCAACAATTGATGGAGATTCGAGAGCGAATCTTGAGCGGGAATTGCAAGAAAGGCGTGGGACAACTCACGTTAAGGGATATGGGTGCCGAGTATGTTCACAGCATCTGCGAGGACGTACAGCTGGTCGATAGCATGAAAGTGGTACTGGATTGTGGCAATGGCATCGCTGGCTCCCTCGCAATACGCTTGCTGGAGGAACTGGGCTGCGAGGTTATCCCTTTGTTTTGCGAACCGGATGGCTCCTTTCCCAATCACCTGGCCGATCCCGCTGATGTGGAAAATCTGACGGCGCTGAGCATCGAAGTGCAGGCCCGGGAAGCCGATCTTGGCATCGCGCTGGATGTGGATGGTGATGCGCTGGCGGTTGTGGATGAAAAAGGTCGGGTAATTGCAACAGATGAGCTGATCATGAAGCTTGGTCGTGACATTGTTCATCGTCATCCTGGAGCCGATGTTATTTACGATGTTGCGTGCAGTGCCAATCTGCCGGCCATGATTCTTGCCAGCGGTGGTCGTCCCATCATGTGGAAAACCGGTCATGGGTCGTTGCAACATAAGTTGGCGGAGACAGGTGGTGTCTTGGCGGGTGAAATGTCCGGACACATCTATATCCAGGAACGCTGGTATGGGTTTGATGATGGTCTGTATGCCGCAGCGCGGTTGCTGGAAATGCTCTCGCTGGAGTCCATACCGGTTTCTGAAGCTTTTGCTGATTACCAATCAGCGTTTTCCACGCCATTGATGCAAGTGGAAACACCGCAAGGACGGGCAGAGCAGATCATTTCGGCAATGCGTGTACACGGGGATTTCACGGGTGCGGATATCGTGGAACTCGACGGTCTGCGGGTGGAATATACCGAAGCCTGGGGTCTGGCGCGTGCTTCCAAGACCCAACCTGGATTGGTCTTCCGCTTTGAAGCCAGTAACGAAGAGGCACTGGCCGAGATAGAGGATCGCTTCCGTACCTTGCTTGGGCAGGTTGCGCCGGAACTGCCCTTGCCTTTCTGATGTTATAATGAATTAACGTCCAATCATTCGTTCAGCGAAGTAGTTTTTCATGAGCCTGACACCCGATGCAGCCACGAATGTGGCTCGTGTACTTTCCGAAGCCTTGCCCTATATCCGTCGCTTTCGCGACAAGACCGTGGTCATCAAATACGGCGGCAATGCCATGGTCGATGCCGAGCTGAAGCAAAGCTTTGCCCGTGATGTGGTGTTGATGAAAACCGTGGGTATCAATCCGGTGGTGGTGCACGGTGGTGGTCCACAGATCGGTAATCTGCTTGAACGGCTGGGTAAGGAAAGCCGGTTTGTCAGCGGGATGCGGGTCACCGATGCCGAAACCATGGATGTGGTGGAAATGGTGCTCGGTGGTCTCGTAAACAAGGAGATCGTCAACCTGATCAATCGTCACGGTGGTTCCGCCGTTGGCCTGACCGGGAAAGATGGGGATCTGATCCGGGCGCGTAAACTGAAGATCAGTGCTTCCGGCGAAACGGATGATGCCAACGCTATCGATATCGGCCATGTTGGTGAAGTGGAAAGTATCGATGTATCTGTGGTGGATATGCTGGTGCATGGCAACTTCATTCCGGTCATTGCGCCGATAGGGGTGGGAGAAGACGGACATTCCTACAACATCAATGCGGATCTGGTGGCAGGTAAGGTGGCTGAAGTGCTGCGGGCCGAAAAGTTGATCCTGTTGACGAATACCAAGGGATTGCTGAGCAAGGAGGGGGAACTGCTTACCGGCTTGTCAACCGTGCGTGTTGATGAACTCATCGCCGATGGCACCATCCACGGTGGCATGCTACCCAAGATTCGTTGTGCCCTGGAGGCGGTACGCGGTGGTGTGGTTTCTTCACACATTATCGATGGTCGGGTGAAACATGCCGTGATGGTGGAGTTGTTCACCGATGAAGGTATAGGGACGTTGATTCGTTGAAGGAGAAAAATCGCAAACAGGCTATTCTCGAAGCGCTGGCTCGGGAGTTGGAAAGCAGGCCCGGCGCCCGCATTACCACGGCCAAACTGGCCGAGGCCGTGGGCGTATCGGAGGCCGCCCTGTATCGTCATTTTCCCAGCAAGGCACGCATGTTCGAGGGGCTGATCAGCTTCGCCGAAGACGGTATCTTCAGCCGTATCAACCAGATTCTGGAAGAGGACCGTGAAACCCGCCAGCGCTGTGCGCGTATTCTTTATCTGCTGCTGGCGTTCGCCGAGCGCAACCCCGGTATCGTACGGGTGTTGCTGGGCGATGCGCTCATGGGGGAACACGAGCGTCTGCATGATCGCGTGGAAAGCTTTTTTGGCCGACTGCAGACACAGTTGCGCCAGGTGCTGCGCGAATCCCTGATGCGTGATGATGTCAAACTTTCTGTCACGCCGGAAGCGGCAGCAGAAATGCTGGTTGTCTACGTCGAAGGACGCATGCGCCAGTTTCTTCGTACCCGCTTTCAGGTTTCACCGCTTTCCAACTGGGAAGCGGAATGGCAGATACTGGACGCCGGTCTTTTCTCGTAAAGGCTGCGGCTATTTCTTTCCCAGAACAGTCGGGCGGAAGTTCTCCCTGATCTTGATGGCTTCCGGACGTTTGCACCAGGTATCTGTGGCGATTTCCTTCTTGCATTGAATGTCGAGGAAGATGAGTTCCTGCTGATCCTTGCGCGGGCGCAGTCTGGATACGGTAACACTCAGGTCTTCGTTTTTTCTCGGTGGCTGGGTAATGAATATCCGTTCAGAATCCACATATACCCGGGTTGTCGCGTGCTTCCTGGCATACGCCTTGGCTTTTTTCCAGAGCTGGTCACAATGTGCTGAATCCTTGCAGCGCAAAACGGTCTTGACGATGACATCGTCTTTTACGCGCTTCTTTTCAGCCAGGATCTGGGCCTGGTTGTCTGCCTTTAGCTTTGACAGTTTGCGAAAACGCTGGAGGTCCTGGGCATATTTGTTGCGGATGGTTTCCTTGTCTTTCTCCTGACGCAGGATGGATGCATAGCTGTCGTTGATTTCCTTGCGCGTATTCTCGATGCCCGTTTGCAGCTGGGCGGGGATGCTTTTACCCTGGCGCTCGCGCTTGGCCGCCCTTTGCTTGTAGCCGGAAAGCCTGTCTTTCAGTCGTGTGATATTGGTATAGGTGATGCGAATTTGCGAATCGATGGTAGCCAGCTTTCCATCCCTCGCGAGGATGATGTCATCTTCACTTCGGTAGGTGTTCAACAGCACCCTGTCTTTGGCTTTTTGTACTGCGATCTGGCGCTGGGTTTCTTCCTGAAGCTTCCTTACGCGCTCCTCTTCAGCGATTTCCTCGGGGGTTTTGGCTCGTCCGGTCTTGTCGATAACCAGGCCGCGCCGATCCAGTTTCTCATGCGGTTTCTTTACTACTGAAGGCGGCAGTTTGTCTGAGTATTGTATGTTGCCCTGTTCGTCCACCCATTTGTAAAGTTTGGCGCTGGCAGGCTGGCTGACAACAATCAACAAAGCAAGGAAAAAATAGATGCGCATAAGCTTACTGCCTTAAGATGTGAATCACCGGTGAAGGATAATCAATTTAGTGGAAAAGTACACCTGAATGGACCAACTACTGCTTTTTTTTGTGTCATTGGTAGCAAACCTGTTTTCTGCGTTTTCCGGGGGAGGTGCGGGTTTGCTGCAGCTTCCCGTGCTGATTTTTCTGGGGTTGCCATTTGGTGTGGCGCTGGCGACACACAAAATTGCCTCTGTGGCCCTGGGCGTCGGGGCAACGTTTCGCCACATGCGCGAAAGCACGCTCGAGCGCCGATTTACGTTTTTCATGCTGGCGACCGGGCTCCCTGGGGTGGTTATTGGCGCCAGCATCATTTTGCATATCCCAGGGCGCATGGCGGAATTCGCGCTCGGTTGCCTGACTTTGGGTCTGGGGTTGTACTCAGGTACGCGGAAGCAGCTTGGCCAGGATTATGAGCCGAGTCATCGCGACAGGTCCGGCATGACAATCGGGGGAATGGTGCTGTTTTGTCTGGGGATACTCAATGGATCGCTCACGTCGGGGACGGGTCTGTTTGTCACTTTGTGGTTGGTGCGCTGGTTTGGTCTGGATTACAAGAGAGCGGTAGCCTACACCCTGGTGTTGGTAGGATTGTTCTGGAATGGTACCGGTGCCGTTACCCTGGGGATGCTGGGGAGTATCAAATGGGATTGGCTACCTGCGTTGCTGGCAGGGTCATTGATTGGCGGTTATGCGGGCGCGCACCTTGCGATTCGCCAGGGGAACCGCTGGATCAAGCGCGCCTTCGAGACAATAGCAATACTGGTGGGAATAAAACTGATTATCGGCTGATCTTTTATGGATACAATAACGGGCAAGTGATTTACCCAATAGAAAACAATCGAGAAAAGAGGGGCGTATGAATCTGCATGAATATCAGGCAAAGGCACTGTTTTCCACCCATGGCATTGCGGTCCCCGAGGGAAGAATCGCCTCGTCAGCTGAAGAGGCCGTAAACGCTGCCGAGGAGTTGGGTGGTGCATTGTGGGTCGTGAAGGCGCAGGCGCATACCGGTGGAAGAGGCAAGGCCGGTGGGGTAAAGCTGGCCCACAGCCTGGAGGAGGTGGAAGCTGCTGCCCGGGAAATGCTGGGTATGTGTCTGGTAACGCACCAGACCGGGCCGCAGGGGCTGCCCGTCAGCAAGGTGCTGGTGGAACGGGGCAGTCGTATCGAGAGGGAGCTCTATCTTGGTGTTCTGCTGGATCGCTCCCGCTCGCGCATCGCTTTCATGGCGTCTGCAGCGGGGGGCATGAATATCGAGGAAGTGGCAGCAGATACCCCCGAAAAAATTCTCAGTACAAGCATAGATCCGGCGGCCGGTTTGCAGCCTTATCAGGGGCGTTATCTGGCGTTTGGCCTGGGACTGGAGTCTGGGCAGGTAAAGGCTTTTGGAAAGATTCTGGCGTCCTTGTATCGGCTCTATCTCGAACAGGATGCCAGCCTGGTAGAGATCAATCCCCTGATTGTCACCCCGGAAGGCGAACTGGTGGCACTGGATGCGAAGATCAATATCGATGACAGTGCGCTCTACCGCCATGAGGATATCCGGGCATTACGTGATATTTCCCAGGAGGACGAAAGGGAAGCCAAAGCCGCAGAGCATGATCTCAATTACATTTCTCTGGATGGAAATATCGGCTGCATGGTGAACGGCGCGGGACTGGCCATGGCCACCATGGATCTGGTCAAGCTGCAAGGAGGGGAACCCGCCAATTTTCTGGATGTGGGGGGAGGCACCACGGCAGAGCGGGTGACGGAAGCCTTTAAGCTGATCCTTTCCGACAGCAAGGTGAAAACGGTACTGGTGAATATCTTTGGCGGCATCGTTCGCTGCGACCTCATTGCCGAGGGCATTATTGCGGCAGTAAAAAAACTGGGGATGCAGGTACCTGTGGTGGTGCGTTTGCAGGGCACCAATGCGGCACAGGGACTGGACATGCTGGAACAAAGCGGACTGGATTTCATCACTGCCGAAGATTTTACCGAGGCCGCACAGAAAGCTGTGGTTGCAGCCACAGCCTGAAGGAAACCCATCATGAGCATTCTAGTAGACAGTAATACCAAAGTGATCTGCCAGGGTTTCACCGGCAAACAGGGAACCTTTCATTCCGAGCAGGCCATCGCCTATGGCACCCAACTGGTGGGTGGTGTAACTCCGGGAAAAGGGGGGCAGAAGCATCTGGAGCGTCCCGTATTCAACACGGTGCATGAAGCAGTGAGCCAAACCGGTGCGGATGCCAGCATGATCTACGTGCCACCGCCTTTCGCGGCGGATGCCATACTGGAAGCCGCAGATGCGGGCATCAGGGTCATCGCCTGCATTACCGAGGGCATTCCGGTGCTGGATATGCTCAGGGTCAAGGCGGCCCTGGCTTCCACGGATGCGCGTCTCATCGGTCCCAACTGTCCGGGCATCATTACACCAGGCGCCTGCAAGATCGGTATCATGCCTGGCAGCATCCATCAGCCGGGACGCATTGGCATCATCTCACGCTCCGGAACTCTCACCTACGAGGCCGTGCATCAGACGACCCTGGCTGGCCTTGGGCAGAGCACTTGCGTGGGATTGGGCGGTGACCCCATAAACGGTACCAGCTTCATCGATTGCCTGGCACTGTTCGAGAAGGATGAACAAACCGAAGCCGTCATCATGGTCGGGGAGATTGGGGGTTCTGCAGAAGAGGAAGCGGCAGACTACATCAAGACAAACGTGAGCAAACCCGTGGTCGCGTATATCGCAGGCGTGACCGCTCCTGCGGGAAAACGCATGGGTCACGCCGGCGCCATCATCAGTGGTGGCAAGGGTACCGCGGAAGCCAAGTTCCAGGCGCTGGCATCTGCAGGGGTGCAGG
>CAZFXI010000019.1:2828-22409 GCA_964522855.1 uncultured Sedimenticola sp. | reverse complement strand
GGCAAGGGTACCGCGGAAGCCAAGTTCCAGGCGCTGGCATCTGCAGGGGTGCAGGTCGTGCGTTCGCCGGCGGATATGGGGAAACGCATGTCAGAAATATTGGCAGGCTGATAGCGGGCGACGAGAAAAAAGTTGGTTCGATGGCGTTGGGAATCCTCGAGAGTGCGGCCTTTGTACAATAATTTGTAAAGCAGCACGGCCTCCCTGTTTCCTTGCAATGTATATTGCTGAATTGTCGTCTGTGTTTGACTGTCCCACCTGGATTTTTGATAGTATCTCATCTGAATACAAGAACCGGATTTGAATCCGGACAACCAGTATGAAAATCTGGATCAAGGAGTGTCATTGAATCGTTTGCTCGGCTGGCTGCCGTTTTTGCTGTTGCTTTGGGTGCCACTGGCAGTTGCTGCTACACAACAGCAGTTGCCGCTGGACTACGCTTTTCCTGAAGAATCGTTCGACCCGGATCAAACCGTCAATCTGAATTTCCGTGCCTACACGCCGGGAACCCGCCTGCCATTTGCCAAAAACAGTTTCGGTGTTGTGCTGCGAACGTATCTACCCGTGTTGGCCGGAAATGTGGCCGATTACAATCTTGTTCTTGGCCCCCGCTATCTGTTGGGCGTTGATGGCTGGTTCAGGCTGAAAAGGGATGGAGGCTGGCTCAGTGAAAAGCGCGGTCGTCTGCTGGCCAACAAGCCCACCTATTATTCTGCCCAGGATCTGGTATACGAATTGCCGGAGCAACTGGATACGACCCAACCAGTCTACCTGGTTGTCACAGACAGGGGGGGCGTATCAAAGCCGGTAAGCGTCAGTGTGGAGGACCGTCAGGCCTATCTGCTGGATGACGTGTCCTATTCCAGATATGCCATGGCCTTGTATACCGTTATCCTGGTTTTGGCCATTGTAAACCTGATTTTCTATGCCTTTCTGCGCGAGCAGCCGTTTTTGTGGTACGGCATCTACATGTTGTTGGCGCTGAATGGCATTGTCTGGCAGGAGGGCTGGATTGGCAGATTTTTCTATCTGCCGGATTCTGTTTCAACATCCCGTTGGCTGCATTTGTTCGGTATGCTGCCGGTGGTTTTTTTCTTTCAGTTTTATCGTTCCTATCTGGGGTTGGATAAAAGCACTTCTGATGGAAAGTTGTTTCTTGGGTTCCAGTCGGGATTTGTTGCAATCATCCTCTTGTCCCAGTTGCACAGCTGGTGGTCGGGGAGTCCGGTTCACGTTGGCTGGGTCAATCTGTTCAATGGTTTTCTTGCCGTTGGGGCGATCAGCGTCTTTGTGCTGACCTTGCGTTTCTGGATCAAGGGATTCAGGCTGGCTGGCTATCTGTTTGTCGCAAATTTCGTACTTATTGGCGCAACATTGACACGTATTGCTTACGCTTTTGGCATCACTGTGGAAAGCGCCTTCTGGCAGACCCATGCATTCGAAATAGCCTTGGCGATCGACGCCATTATCCTGTCTCTGGCTCTGGCTGATCGCACCCTGAGTGTCAAGAAGGAACGCGACCAGGCCCAGGTAGATCTTGTAAAAGTGGATACCGCATACCAGCGTGAACAACTACTGGCCGACTTCGTGCATCAGTTGCAGGCGGAGATGGATGATGAAAAGCGGCCTAATGCATCCGCGCGTATGGACAAGCTGCTGTTTGACGGCATCAATCGCATTCTCGAAGTGGCTGAAGTGATGGTGCTCACGAGAAAAGCCGGGAAGATCCGCTATCGTTGCCTGGGAGGTAACAGGATTCTGGGGAGTTTGTTCATGAAGATTCTAAACCAGCAACTGCCTCAATTCATGAAAGACTGTCGCAGCGGACTGATCAGTCGCAGGAATATCCGTGGATTTCCGGATGCCAGAGAACGCTACCAGTGTTTGCTGATACCCGTGAAAATTCGTGAGGAAATGGACTATTGTCTGTTGTTGCTCATTCCAAGGGAACAATACATGGACCGGGATCTGGTATCGGGATTGCGCGAATTTGCGGAAAAGGCCGTGCATGCGCTGATGAATGCAGAAAATATGGAGCAGCTGCGTTATTCGGCCCGTTACGACGATCTGACCGGAGTGCTCAATCGTGCCTCCATGGAAAACCGCATCTCGAACCTGCTGCAGCAGTGCCGCGAAGGTGGCGAAGGGCTGGCACTGGCTTTCGTGGATATCGATCACTTCAAGAAACTGAATGACAGCATGGGACACGATTTTGGCGATACCTGCCTGAAGCTGCTGTGCCAAAAAATGCAACAGCTGTTGCCGGAAAATGCCTTGATCGGTCGATTTGGCGGAGATGAATTCCTGGTATTGCTACCGGGCCTGGACTATCGTCAGGCGCAGCAAGTTCTGGAAAAATTGAATCCGATGCTGACTTCGGTGCTGCAAGAAGAAGGGAATGCACTGTCTGTGAGCATGGGTATTGTCGAATGCCGGTCGGGTCAAAGAATACCTATGGCAGAGTTGTTAAAGCAGGCAGACATGTCCTTGTATGCTGCCAAGGCAGCGGGAAGGGGATGTATCGGCCCCAGGGTGGCAACAGCAAAAACCGGCCAGTAGCCGGTTTTTTTTGGGACGGTTTTCAGGTGAGTGTTACATGGCCCTGATGTGTGCATTCAGGCGGCTCTTGTGACGGGCGGCCTTGTTTTTGTGCATCAGTCCCTTGCTGACCGCATTGTCGAGAACAGGTACTGCAGCCTTGTACGCCGCACTGGCGGTTTCCTTGTCACCGGCTTCAATCGCGTAAACGACTTTCTTGATATGAGTGCGCAGCATGCTGCGACGAGCCGCATTTTGTGAACGGCGTTTTTCTGCCTGGCGGGCGCGCTTGCGTGCTTGCAATGAATTGGCCACTATGTACTCCTGAAATCTTGAGGTTGTTCAGTAAAAAGACGCGGGATTATGTCTCCTGAAGGTGCCGGTGTCAAGAAAAATAATCAGGAAAAACACGGTTATGCACATGTCGGGTTGGTCGGGACAACCCTGGATACAACTAATGAAAACACTGAGAGCTACGCCGGGTTAAAAAATACGCAAGTGATTGTAATGGCGGTAATTATACTTATTTTTTTGTAAAATGTCTGACCCGCCGGGTTTTAAGAACAGGTTAGACCTGATGTTGTTTTACGCATCTTTTCCACAGAGTTATCCACAGCGGACGTGGAAAACATCAGCACTATGAACACCCGGATACCAAGGCATCGATCTCGAGTAACAACTGTGTCAACCCGGCGATTGCCGTGGGGGGTTCTGTCGCCCAGGCTATTTCAGCCATGGGGGCAATGGCACATTTGTCCGGGAGGGTTTTTTTATTCTGCAGAATTTCCTGGATGCTCGGAATAAATACCCATTGTAGCCATTGATCGAATGTCATGCAGTCATGGCAGAAAGGGGCACTGCTGTGCAAGGTATCTGCAGCAGGTGCGACGTCGGACCACCACCCCAACAGACGCAGTTCGTTCTCCAGGCGTTGTAAGTACCGGGAAAGTTCCTGATAATCGTTAGCCATGGGTAACCCAATCAAACATCAATGGAATCGAATTATGGCAGATATTGAACCACAATTGATGTTTCAGGCGGCGTGCAAAGCGCCCTTCGGCTGGGTGGCGATTGCCATGCAGCGGGGAGCCGTGTGCCGAATAAAGATGTCGCAGCGGAAACCGGGGGTTGCGTCCGGGAAACATGTGCAGGCAGAAAAGGTTTGTGCGGCATTGCAACGCTGGTTTTCCGGCGCAGACTGGCCGCAGGATATTCCTGTGGCCCCGTCAGGGACTGAATTTCAGAAAAAGGTCTGGCAGGCGCTGCTGAACATACCCAGCGGCGAAACCCGGACCTATGGCGAGTTGGCGAAGCAGTTGGGCAGCAGTCCCAGGGCGATCGGTGGTGCCTGTCGGCGCAATCCTGTTCCCCTGCTTGTCCCCTGCCATCGTGTGGTGGCGGCAAACGGTGATGGTGGTTTTGCCGGACATACAGATGGGCATTGGATGGAAATAAAACGTTGGCTCCTCAGTCATGAATGATCTACAGGGTATTGAGCTGTTTACCGACATGTTGTGGCTGGAAAGAGGGCTGTCCAGGAACACGTTGGATTCCTATCAGTCAGACCTCAGGCATGTGGCCAAATGGTTGGGCACAACGAAACAGTCCGGGTTGGTTGCCGTGCGCAGGGGGCAGCTGCTGGCCTACCTTGCCGCTTTGGCTCTGGATGGCCACAGCGCCCGCACCAGCGCACGGCGCTTGTCAGCCTTGCGGCAGTTTTTTCAATATGCCTTGCGGGAGAACTGGGTAGCGGAAGATCCCACGCTGGACATTCAGGCCCCGCGCCTCGGCCGTCCACTGCCAAAGACCCTGACAGAAGCCGAAGTGGAAGCATTGCTGGAAGCGCCTGATCTGGAGACTGCAGAAGGCTTCCGTGATCGCAGCATGCTGGAGTTGCTGTATGCCACGGGGCTGCGGGTGACGGAACTGGTGGGGATACGTCCGGACCAGGTCAGCTTCACCCAGGGGCTGGTGCGGGTGACGGGGAAAGGGGGCAAGGAGCGGCTGGTGCCCATGGGGGACGAGGCGCAGTACTGGATTCAGCGTTTCCTTGCCGGTGCGAGGAAGGAGCTGCTTGGAGATCGCCTTTGCGATGCCCTGTTTCCCACTCGGCGTGGCAGTGGCATGACCCGCCAGGCGTTCTGGTATCGAATCAAGAAACATGCCTTTACCGCCGGCATTCACAAACATCTTTCCCCGCATACCTTGCGGCATGCCTTTGCCACGCATCTGGTCAATCACGGGGCAGATTTGCGCGTGGTGCAGCTGTTGTTGGGGCACAGTGATTTATCCACGACGCAAATTTATACGCATGTGGCGCGTGAAAGACTCAAGCAGGTACATGCCATTCACCACCCCAGAGGGTGATCCCTGCACAGGTATTCTCGGGAACTTCCGGTTACAATACGGCGCATGGTGCTTTATAAAACAGCGGATGCTTTGTATATATGCAAATTTCTTCATCTTTTTTTCGTGTATTGATTCTGAATTGTTTCCTGGTATCGACCGTGTTGGCGGTGGAGTCTGATCCTGCCATTGCAAAAATTCGTGCGGAGCTGGCGAAAAAGCTGGGCGATATTTCGCTGGACAGTATCGAGGCCTCTCCGGTTCCCGGTTTATATGAGGTGCTCATGGGCGCACGGCTGTACTATGTGTCGGCTGATGGACGTTACTTCATTCAGGGAAAGATGACCGATATTGAAACTGGCACCGATCTTACCGAAGCCAAGGTGTCGGTAGCGCGCAAGAAACTGATCGATAATGTGGGCGAAGACAGGATGATCGTGTTTGGCAAAGGAGATGAGAAATACACCATCAATGTCTTTACGGATATCGACTGTGGTTACTGCCGGAAACTGCATTCTCAAATCGATGACTACAATGACAAGGGGATACGCGTGCGCTACCTGTTTTACCCGCGCGCCGGCGTGAACAGTGAATCCGGTCGCAAGGCGGTTTCCGTCTGGTGTGCCGATGATCGAAAAAAGGCCTTGAGTGAAGCCAAGCAGGGCAAGGCCCTGGCGCAGAAAAACTGCAGCAATCCGGTTGCGGATCAATATGCTTTGGGTAAGATTGTCGGCATAACAGGAACGCCGGCATTGGTACTGGAAAATGGGGAGTTGATTCCCGGTTACATACCTCCTGCGCGCCTGCGGCGACTACTGGATGCAAAGGCGTCAGAGAACAACTGATATTTCATGAGCGCGATTCCATTGCATGTAGCATGCGCCACTGATGTGGGGCTGGTGCGGAAAATCAACGAAGATTACCTGTTTGTCATGGCAGAACAGGGGATTGTTGCCCTGGCGGATGGTATGGGTGGACACCTCGCCGGTGAAGTGGCTGCAGAAGTGGCTGTGGAAGTGGCGGTGGAGGAGCTGCGTCATGCCCAGCGCTTTGGCAACATGGATACCATGCAGTGCCTGATGCACATTGGTGAGGCCGTGGAGAGAGCGAATCAGTCTGTCTATACCTTGGCGAAAAGCAAGCCGGAGCTCTGCGGCATGGGCACCACACTGGTGCTGGCCTTGTTTCATCACGATCGTATCTTCTATGCCCATGTTGGCGATTCCCGCATTTACCTGTTGAGAAACAACCGGCTGATGCAGCTGACTCGGGATCATTCTCTGATACAGGAAGTACTGGATCATGGCATTTTCCCCAACCGGGGAGAGGCCAAGGAAGCGGGCGTGGGGGAGAATGTACTTACCCGCAGCCTGGGCTTTACCCTGGAAATGAATACGGATGTGAATGAAGCTGTGGTCTGCAAAGATGATCTGTTCCTCTTTTGCAGCGATGGGTTGACCGGACCGCTCAAAGAGTCCCAAATCCAGACATTGATGGGGCGGGAGCAATTATCTCTGGAGAGTCGTGCCAAGGTGCTGGTTCAATCGGCGATGGATGCGGGCGGGCGCGATAACATTTCTGTGGTGTTGGCCAGGCCGATGTTGGCGTCGGGTTGATGTGTAAGTTAACGCAACAGGGTTTTTAAGCGGTACAGCAGATCCAGTGCCTGCTTTGGCGTCAGTTCATCCGGGTCGAGACCTTCCATCGCTTCGAGCAGCGCTGCAGCTGCCGCTGGTGGTTCTGGATACAGCTGCAGGGAAAGCTGGGGCATCTGTGATTCCGCATGGCGCTGGGCGGCATTTTCCAGCTCTTGCAGACGCGTTCTTGCACGCTGGATCACCGACTTTGGAACCCCTGCCAGTGCGGCAACTTGCAGGCCGTAACTCTGATTGGCGGGTCCCTCTTTCACGGCATGCAGGAACACGATGCTGTCGCCGTGCTCCACGGCATCCAGATGCACATTCACGACGCCTGCATGTTCTTCCGGCAGGGTGGTCAACTCGAAATAGTGGGTGGCAAACAGGGTGCTGGCCTTGATGCGAACCGCCAGCTCCACCGCACAGGCCCATGCCAGGGAAAGCCCATCAAATGTACTGGTGCCCCGACCGATCTCATCCATGAGCACCAGTGAATTTTCGGTGGCATTGTGCAATATGGCTGCCGTTTCTTCCATTTCCACCATGAAGGTGGAGCGACCACCGGCCAGGTCGTCCGAGGCACCGATGCGTGAGAAGATGCGATCCACCGGACCGATGCTGGCGTTGCGAGCGGGAACAAAACCGCCGGCGCAGGCCATCAGCACGATCACGGCACACTGGCGCATATACGTGGATTTACCCCCCATGTTGGGACCGGTGATGATGAGCATGCGCCGCTGTTCGTCAAATTGCAGATCGTTGGGGACGAAAGCCTCATCCAATGCCTGTTCGACCACGGGGTGGCGGCCATCCTCGATCTGAATGCCGGGTTCGGAGGTGATGTGTGGACGACTCAGATTCAACGTCAATGCGCGTTCCGCCAGATTGGCCAGCACATCCAGGGCAGCGAGGGCTTCTGCACAGGGCTGCAGAGTGGCTATTTTCTGCTGCAGTTGATCCAGCAAGGCATCGTAGAGCATTTTCTCCCGTGCCAGCGCCCGCTCCCGGGCGGACAATACCTGGTCTTCAAATTTCTTCAGTTCCGGGGTGATGAAACGCTCGGCAGCCTTCAGGGTCTGACGGCGAACATAGTCATCCGGTACCGTATCTGAATGCAGGCGGCTGATCTCGATGTAATAGCCATGTACCCGGTTGTAGCTGACCTTGAGGGAGGCGATGCCCGTGCGCTCCTTCTCTCGTTTTTCCAGATCGAGCAGAAACTGATCGGCATTCTGCGAAAGATTGCGCAGTTCATCCAGCTGCGTATCCCAGCCTTCTGCCAGTACCCCCCCATCGCGGATGAGCACGGGTGGATTCTCTTTAACTGCACGGAGCAGCAGATCGACCAGATCAGGTTGGGTCCCCGCACTTGCTGTCAGTTCCCTGATCAGCGGAGTGCTATAGTCTGCGATCAACGCCTGTATTTCCGGCAACAGGGCCAGAGAATCGCGCAAGGTAGCCAGGTCCCGGGGGCGGGCAGTTTTCAGGGCGATGCGCCCCAGGATCCTTTCGATGTCACCAATACCGGACAACAGGATTTGCAGATCGTTCAGCTGGTGCTGTGCCAGCAATTCCTCGATGGCATCATGTCTGTTGCGAATGGTGTCAGTCTGGCGCAGAGGACGATTTATCCAGCGCCGCAGCAGCCGGCTGCCCATGGCGGTGGATGTCTGGTCCAGTAGCCCGGTCAGGGAATGCTGCTTCAAGCCGGACTGGGACTGGTCGATCTCCAGGTTGCGCCGCGTGGCGGCATCGATCACCAGCGCGTCATCCCGGTGCTCCACCCGCAGGGCGGTGATGTGGGGCAGGGCTGCCTGTTGAGTGTCTTGCACATACTGCAGTAATGCCCCTGCGGCCATGACTGCGAGCGTCATATCGTCCACGCCGAAGCCGGACAGGTCCTGGGTGCCGAACTGCCGGGTGAGCTGCTGGCGGGCGGTATCCGCATCGAAATGCCACGCCGGACGCCGGGTCAGGCTGCGGCACTGTGGCATTCCTGCGGGCAAATGCCAGTCCTCTTCCACCAGTAACTCCGCCGGTTTGAGCCTTTCCAGCTCACCGGCCAGCGCATCATTGCTGCTCAGTTCCTGCACGGTGAAGAGACCGCTGCCCAGGTTCAGGGCTGCCAGGCCATACTGTTCCTTGTGTTCCCAGAGGGCGGCCAGCAGGTTGTCACGGCGCTCGTCCAGCAAGGCTTCGTCGGTGACCGTGCCTGGCGTCACGATGCGCACTACCTTGCGTTCCACCGGTCCCTTGCTGGTAGCGGGATCGCCTATCTGTTCACAGATGGCAATGGACTCGCCCTGGTGGATCAAACGTGCCAGATAGTTTTCTGCCGCATGGTAGGGGATGCCAGCCATGGGAATCGGTTTGCCGGCGGACTTGCCGCGGGATGTGAGGGTGATGTCCAGCAGACGGGCCGCCTTTTCCGCATCGCTGAAAAACAGCTCATAGAAATCTCCCATGCGATAAAACACAAGCATGTCCGGATGCTCGGCCTTGATGCGCAGGTATTGGCGCATCATTGGTGTATGGCCGGGCTCTTTCGAGGGGGGCGTTTTAGGTGTTGTTGTCATTTAATGTGCTTTAAAACAAGATGTTATCTTTATTTTTCTTTTCATGATGCGCTTTATTCCATAGCAAGAACACGTGCAGGGTTACCATCTGGCGGTCATGGTGTGTCGAACAGGGTAACAAACCGCAATCAGCCAGGGCAATGGAAGCTGTGAAAGCTGCGAGTAAAGTGAACTTTCTCGTGAGAGAAAATCGGGATACCGATAATCTGTGTAAATGTGGGGCAGGGATATTTGTGACCATCCTGTTGATGGCATCTTTGCTGTCGATTGGCGTCTCATTTGACCCGGCATCGATGGGTGCCAGCCATCTCGTTCTCAGAAGGTTTTTAGTGATATCGATTTCAGGGATGGAAAGCTGCTGTGCGGCCCAACCATCAGTAGTCCACCATGCTGTAATGGCATGGCCACAATCTTCAAATCGTTTTCCCGAGTTTCATATTTACCATTCACAGTTAATGCCTTTCGAACCGTAGGGTTGTTGAAAAACACCCTGTCACTCACGCGAACCTGCAGCACAATGCTGTTCGCATTGCGAATGGCAAACACCTCTGCGGACTCACCACCGATGACAGTTTTCCAGCTGGCCACGGCCTTGGCTTGTGGCCAGTCGACCGGAGCTGACAATTTGTCGCCAGAATCTGTACCTGGCAATTGAATTTGGGCAACACGCTGATACTCAGTGATCACATCCTGGATCATGGGGATAGAAACATGGCTGCTGCGAAATTGGCCAGGATACATCATGAATACCAACAGCAGAATTGCCAGGCTCCAGCCGCTGATTGCAGCCACATGGCTCTTAGTCAATCTGCCAGGTAACGATTCAGAGATCCGCATCTTCCATGATGCCTGATTTCCCGTCTTGACTGTATTGCTCAAAAACATTTCATCATCAAGTGCATTGTCCAGATTCCTGTGTTGATGTGCACTCAGGTGAACAGCGGGAGTAGCCCCCAGTTTCTCATGCAGCAGGTGCTGGCGCGCCACATCTGCAGTACAGGCATCACAGCCGGCAAGATGCGCTTCGACCAGCGCCTTGTCCTGCGCATTCAGTTCGTCATCTACATAACCGGCCAGCATGTCCTGAATCTGTAAATGCAGTTTTTCCAGCTGATCACCAGGCTTGACATGTGATTCGCTCATTTCGTTCTATCCACAAATGTTGTGATGGGCATGGGTGTGCCATCAGTTTCTGCATTCCGAAGCATTACCTTGGCTAACAAACGCCGGCCCCGAGACAATCGGCTCATGACGGTTCCTCTGGGAATATCTAAAATGCCGGCAATTTCCTGATAGCTCAGTCCTTCCATGTCCCGGAGCATGATGACGGTGGAAAAATCGTCAGGCAAGGACATCACGGCTGCCGCAAGTTGATCATGGATCTGGCAATTCAGGGTTTGCTCGAACGGGCCGGGAGTAGAGCAGCGGTGCGTCTGCAGCATTCTGTCATCAGTCGTGAGCACCGGTGCAAGTTGCTGGCGACGCTTGTGCCGACGACTATCGTCCGCCACAACATGATCGAGAATCTTCAGCAGCCACGCGTAGGTGGCCTGATGTTCCGACAGCTGGGAGAAATTCCGCCAGGCGCGCAGCAGGGTTTCCTGCACCCAATCTTCAGCTGTTTGTTGATCACGGGTGTAGCGCAGTGCCACCCCATAGAGACGATCTCGCCAGGGATGTGTGAGTTGCTGAAACAGCGTCTGTTGGTTCATTGAGTTGTGGGTATGGTTGTTCATCTATCACTCAAGGCGTCATCAGTTTCATTTCTATTCCGAAAAAAATGGAATTTTTATTTTTCTGGTGACGCCCTGTTGATTGATGATCGAGTGTGATGCTCGATTTTTTCATGATAACTGACAACGAGGAGCATGATGAATAAAAAAACACCTGGACTTGGCCTGGCATTGATATTGGCGACGATGGTATCAACTGGTCAAAGCGCAAACATCGCCGAGGGAAAAACCAAGGCGGCGACCTGTGCCGGCTGTCATGGAGCCAACGGCATCGGCATCAGCGAAGAGTTTCCAAATCTCGCAGGACAAAAGCAGACCTATATCCTGAAACAGCTCAAAGCATTCAAGGAAGGTAGCCGCAAGGATCCAACCATGTCCGCCATGGCGGCAGCGCTGAGTGATGCTGAGATGCAAGATCTGGCTGCCTATTTTTCCAGCCTGACCGCTGAGTCTGCCAGCAAGCCGGATAGAATAGCTGGAGATAAGGCGAGCAGCAGGGAATTTCCCTCAACCACTTACATCAGTATGAAAAAGAGCGGCACCGTGGAGGTGTTTCCTTCACAGGTCATTTGGCAGGGCGGTCCCAACATGCTGTACACCGCCATCACGCCCGATGGCGCCAAGGTGCTGGCCACCAGCCCGTCGTCTAATGCTGTCTATGTGTTCGACAGCGCGAACGGCAAACAGCTTGCGGTTATCAAGGTCGGCAAGGCACCGAAGGGTGTCAAGGTCAGCCCCGATGGAAAATGGGCGTATGTGAGCAATCAGGGATCGGCCAATATCAGCGTAGTCGACCTGGTCGGGTTGAAAGTTTCAGATACCATTGCCGTTGAAGAAGGTCCGCACAACGCCCGTTTCACCCGTGATGGCAAGCTTGCCTATGTTACTTTACAAGGTGGCGCTGGTATCGCCGTAATCGATACCGGAAAACGAAAGATGGTCAAGGTGATTCCTGTGCCTGGCATTACCGGGCCACATAATCTCGATCTGTCTGCCGATGAAAAAACTGCCTTCGTACGTGACTTTGTACACAATGTCGCCGTGGTTGACTTGGATTCCGGAAAAGTCAAAAAGGTCATCGAAGTAGGAAACGGCCACGGTGGAATCGATGTCACTCCGGATGATCGTTTTGCAGCAACAGCTGCTATTGGGGATAATGTGATTTCCCTGATCGATACCAGAACTCTGTCCGTAACCAACATCGAGGTAGGTAAAGGTCCCCATGGTATCCGCGCAAGCGCGGACAGCCAATGGTTGTATGTGACGCTCACCGGTGAAAATGCTGTCGCAGTGGTCAATCTCAAAACCCTGAAGCTGGAAAAGAAGCTTGCGACTGGAGAATTTCCATTCTGGGTGGCGGTTCGCGGTAATCCTTGACTGACAGGACAAGTTGATCGTTTCAGGAACTTGACGTCGCGCACGTATCGGATCCTCCGGGTAAGTTACCTTTCAGAACTGGTCTTTCGAAAATGGTGATGCGGATGTGTTATCGGTTGTTGAGGCGTGCTTTTACGCTGAGTTGTTGTCTGCTGTTCCTGCCGGTTGCCGTGGCAGCGCCTTTTTCTTTCGTTGTGTTTGGTGATCTGAACGGTGGTGGCTGCGATCGCAACCAGCGGGCACTGGCCACGGTGGATATGATGGCGGCGGAAGCCGGCGTGGATTTCTATATCTCCACCGGGGATCTCATCGACGGTTACGATACCACCAGTTGCTTCGCGGCCAATCCTGCGGATCATGTCAGTGGTGGAGGCTGTGGCAGTACCGAAGCGGATCCTGTACGCCGTGCGGCCCTGGATGGCAATGTGAAGGCCTTGTTGAAGCCGATCAAGGAAGATCTGCCGGTAAAGCCCGGGTTGGCAGCCAGTTTCTATCCGGTGGTTGGCAATCATGATGACAATTGGGGGTCCGGTTGGTACCCCGATCCCTGTGGTACCGGTATCTGCGAGTTTCTGGGTGCCCACCCGGTTGCGGGGAAGCAGCCCTGGGAGCGGTATATCGATGTGCTGGATCATGATCCGGGGGATGTCTGCTCCCTGGATCCGTCAGTTTCCACCCATTCTACTTATTTCTATTATTCATTCGAATACCGCAGCAACACTTTCATCGTGCTGAAGATGAACGCGGACTATGCCAACATGCTGTCCTGCAATGGGCAGGCAGATTGCGCTACGTATTGCACGAACCCCGCACTGTTCGATGATGCGCAAAGAAACGACAGCTGTTATTCCATTCATCAGTATGACTGGTTGCGGAAGAAGCTGGCCGAGGCGCGGGCGAAGGGCACACAGCATATTTTCGTGTTTGCCCATGCGCCCTTGCTGGGAGACGGGGATGGGCACAATCCCACCTCCGGCGCCTGGGCCATACGAGCGCTGCTGGAAAGCTACGATGTGGACATCTTCTTCAACGGCCACAACCATGCCTATCAACGAACTTTCAAGGTACGCAGCTCCGGTGATGCTGAGCCGCAAAAGGACAGTTCAGGAACGGCTTATATCACCGTGGGAGTAGCTGGTGCGGCCGTGAATGGCGCCATGCCGCAAGACTATACGGCGTTCAGCCACAATGACTGGGTTAGCTATGGCGATTCCAGTGGGGGGAGCAGTTATGAAGAGAAGATGGCGGGCTATCTGAAAATCACCGTGGATGGGGGTAGCGTCAGTGGTGTGATGAAAAGCCTTGGCGTGAATGAGACCCTATATCCAGGTCGAGTGGTAGATAGTTTCCAGTTTGGAACTACTCCGATCCCGGATACAGATGGTGATGGTATTCCGGATGTTGCAGATCGGGAGCCTGGGGTTATCGCCTCCCCTGATTGTACGCAGGATGCCGGAGGTTACGTGGAAATTGCGAACAAGACCTACGCTGGCACAGAAACCTGCACCGCAGAAACGGCGATTACTACGGGTGTTGCGGTGACTGTGGACAGTACGGCAAATGTGACTTACCAGGCGCCCACGCTGCAATTGTTTCCGGGCTTCAAGGTTGTCAGCCAAGGGCGTTTTTCGGTGCAGAGACCACCCGGCCAGATTCCCGTGGTTGCAGGCTGCCAGTTGTTTCCTGCCGACAGCATCTGGAATACGCCAGCCACAGGTTTGCCCCCGCATCCCGATTCAGCTGCATTTATTGCCAGTATTGGGGGGAATACGCTGTTGCACCCGGATTTTGGCAGCCAATGGGCGGGCAACGATATCGGCATTCCTTTCGATATCATTCCGGCGAATCAGCCTGTTGCGCCGGTCAGTTTTGCGTATTGGGACGAAAGCGACCGTCAGGATAAAAGCTGCAATCCCGGTAATTTCGATGAAATCGGCTGCTATCCCATCCCCGCCAATCCCACCGTCGAAGGCCAACCTGCCAAAGAGGGAGACCGGCATGTACTGTTGTTGCAGCGGGGAAGCTGTGTGTTGTATGAACTGTTTGCAGCGGACAAATCTTCCGGAAGCTGGACCGCCGGCAGTGGGGCGATTTGGGATCTGAGGCAGAACCAGCAACGCCCTCTCGGCTGGACCAGCGCCGATGCGGCAGGCTTGCCTATATTGCCTGGCCTACTTCGCTACGATGAAGTGTATGGGCCGAATGAGGTGAATCACGCAATTCGCATGACCAGCAACACGATTCGTAGTGCCTATATCCGCCCCGCCAGTCATTCAGATGGGCGTGCCGGCAATAACCCGAGCTATCCACCGATGGGATTACGCTTGCGCCTGAAAGCGGATTTTGATGTCTCCGGTTTCAATCCCGTCAATCAGAAGATTCTGCGGGCGCTGAAGAAATACGGGGTGATTATTGCAGACACCGGAGCCGATATGTTCATCTCCGGCCAACATCATGACAACTGGGATGATGGGGTGCTGCATGAATTGCAGAACGTCAGGGCAGCGGATTTCGAGGCGCTTTATACGGGGGAGCCAATAGCCTATCCCTGAGGCGCCTGATCTCACTGGAAATCATAGTATTTTTCCACATCCTCCAGAACTTCCCAGGTGCATGTCATCCCGGCGGGAAAGGTAATGAGATCGCCGCGTTTGAACTCCATGGGCTCACCGCCTTCCGGCGTCACAATGAAGCGTCCCCGGGTGATATAGCAGGTTTCCTGCTCGTGGTAAGTCCAGGGAAAGGTCGATTTTTCCTTTTTCCAGATACCCCAGTTTTCCACGCCCATGACTTCCAGTTTCAGGGGAGAGGGGTTACGCTCTAGCAGTATGCCTTGATCATTCATAAGATTTGGGAAGGGTCGATTTCAGGAGATGGGTGAATTCTAATGCAAGATGCTCAGTTGGAACAGTTGGCGGTCGAAACCGGTCGTCTGTTGGCGGCAAAGATGCTAAGGATGACGGCTGCAGAATCCTGTACCGGCGGCTGGATCGCTAAACTGATGACAGACATTCCCGGTTCCAGTGCGTGGTTCGAGCGGGGCTTCGTTACCTACAGCAATCAGTCCAAGATGGACATGCTGGGCGTTCGGGAAGATACCTTGGCCCATTTTGGTGCCGTGAGCGAGCAGGTGGTGCTGCAGATGGCTCAGGGTGCATTGCGAAATAGTCATGCAGATGTCAGTGTTGCGGTCAGTGGCATTGCCGGGCCGGAAGGTGGGTCGAAGCTCAAACCGGTGGGTACGGTCTGGATTGCATGGGCTTTCGGGCCATCGGTCGGTGCGGAACGCTGTTGGTTTCCCGGGAACCGGGATGCTGTCAGGCGCCAGACGGTAGTCCATGCCCTGCAAGGCCTGGGAGCACTTTGTGAGCAGAAATAAACGCCTTTTCTTCGCTCTATGGCCGGATGAAGACGTACGCAGCCAGTTGGCAAATCTGCAAACCCTGCTACCTCAGGAACAGGGCAATTGGGTACATCCTCAGGATCTGCACATCACCCTGCAGTTCCTGGGTGCGGTTCCTGCCAATCAACAGCATTGCATCAGTCAGGCGGCTAGCGCCGTCCGGGTTGACCCTTTTGAACTGAAGCTTTCCCGTCTGGACTTCTGGCCGAAACCGCGTATCGCCTGGGCAGGTCCTGAACAGATACCGATGGCACTGGAACAGCTGGTGAAGGTGCTGGGGGAGAATCTGCAGGAATGTGGAATCCAGGGTGAAAAGCGTTCCTATCGTCCCCATGTCACACTGTTGCGAAAAACCACGCCTGGAGCTGTTATGGAACTGCCGCAGCCGATTTCCTGGCAGGTTGATCATTTTGTACTGGTGGAATCGCGACCGGGGGGTGAGCCGCCCTGGTACCGGGTGCTGGATGGCTGGAATTTTTCCTGAAAAAACTGTTTACAGGCTCATCTGTTGAGCCACTGAGCCGTTTATAGTGGCTTTGAAAGAAAAAATACTGGAAAACAAACAGAGAACAAACTACACTCGTGATGAGTGAGACAGCACAGGTTTCCTAGCAACGTTAATCGAACAGGTGAACACAAATGGATGAGAATCGGAAAAAAGCATTGGCGGCCGCATTGGGCCAGATCGAGAAACAATTCGGCAAGGGCTCGGTCATGCGCATGGGCGATGGATCTGCCATTGGTAACGTAGAAGCCATCTCCACGGGTTCCCTCGGGCTGGATATTGCGCTGGGGATCGGTGGCGTGCCCAAGGGGCGTGTGGTGGAGATCTATGGCCCGGAATCCTCAGGCAAGACCACATTGACGCTGCATATCGTGGCGGAATCACAAAAGGCCGGGGGAACCTGCGCTTTCGTCGATGCCGAGCATGCGCTGGATCCTCAGTATGCGGAGAAACTGGGGGTTGATATGGAGGAATTGCTGGTTTCCCAGCCGGATACCGGGGAACAGGCGCTGGAAATCACGGACATGCTGGTGCGCTCCGGTGCAGTAGATGTGGTTGTGGTGGATTCCGTGGCAGCCCTCACGCCCAAGGCAGAAATCGAAGGTGACATGGGGGATTCCCACATGGGACTGCAGGCACGCCTGATGTCCCAGGCGCTGCGCAAACTGACCGCCAATATCAAACGTTCCAACTGTATTGTGATCTTCATCAACCAGATGCGCATGAAGATCGGGGTGATGTTCGGCAGCCCGGAAACCACCACCGGAGGCAACGCACTCAAATTTTATGCTTCTGTGCGTATGGATATCCGTCGTATCGGCGCCATCAAGCGGGGTGATGAAGTCGTAGGTAACGAAACCCGGGTCAAGGTGGTGAAGAATAAGGTGGCGCCGCCGTTCAAGCAGGTGGAATTCCAGATCCTTTACGGTGAGGGGATCTCCCGTGAAGGCGAGATCATCGATCTGGGCGTTAAGCATGGTTTTGTCGAAAAATCTGGTGCCTGGTATTCCTGCAATGGTGATCGCATCGGCCAGGGCAAGGACAATGTACGTAAGTTCCTCAAGGAAAATCCCGAGATTGCGGCGGACATCGAAAGCCGTATCCGGGCAGAAGTGTTCCCTGAAGCGGATGCCAGAGAAGATAGTCCAAAAGCAGCGGAGCAGGCCATTCCGGAGGAAAAAAACTGAATCCGGATGATCTGAAACAGGTACAACATGCGGCTGTGCACCTGCTTTCCCTGCGGGAGCACAGCCGGCTGGAACTGGAAAGGAAGCTGTTGCGCCGCTTCGAGACAGTGCTGGTGCAACAGGTATTGAAAAACCTGGAACAACAGGGATTGCAAAGTGATGCGCGCTTTGCCGAGCAGTATGTCTACTCCCGATGCAACAAGGGTTATGGCCCCCTGAGTATCCGTGCAGAACTCGTTAAACGGGGCATAGCCGAGAGGCTGATTGCCACCTGGCTTGATGATGCAGAGCAGGATTGGCAAGTCATCATGTTGCGTGTCGCGGCTAAAAAATTTGGTGATCAGCCGCCTGCTGATCGAAAGGATATGGCCAAAAGAGGCCGTTTTCTCACTTCCCGTGGTTTTCCTTCCTGGATGATCAACGACTATTTGTTCGGCTGAACCGCCCAAAGTCCCGTTTTTTCTTCGAATTTGCGCATTTTTAAGGTAATTTGAGGGTGACATTTGACGCCAGACTGCCTACCATTTACCGCCTTGAATTCTCCCGACCGGAAACCGATGAAAACGAGCGCTGAAATTCGACAGGCATTCCTCGATTATTTTGCCAGCCATGGACATACCATCGTCGAGTCCAGTTCGCTGGTGCCTGCCAATGATCCCACACTGCTGTTTACCAATGCAGGTATGGTGCAGTTCAAGGATGTGTTTCTCGGCAAGGAAAAGCGCGCCTATACCCGGGCCACATCTTCCCAGCGTTGTGTACGTGCTGGTGGCAAGCATAACGACCTGGAAAATGTTGGATACACGGCCCGCCACCATACGTTCTTCGAAATGCTGGGCAATTTCAGCTTTGGGGATTATTTCAAGCGGGAAGCGATCGGTTTTGCCTGGGAGTTTCTTACGCAGACCATGGGGCTGCAGGCAGAGAAACTGTGGGTGACCGTCTACGATCAGGACGAAGAAGCAGCGGCGATCTGGCTGGATGAAATTGGTGTGGATCCCGACCGCTTCAGCCGTATCGGCGACAAGCCTGGCGGCAAGCCCCACGAAAGTGACAACTTCTGGAGCATGGGAGACACTGGCCCCTGCGGTCCCTGTTCGGAAATCTTCTATGACCACGGAGAAGAAGTAGAAGGCGGCCCCCCAGGCACCCCCGAGGAGGACGGCGACCGCTATATCGAGATCTGGAACTTGGTGTTCATGCAATACAACCGTGACGCCGAAGGGGAAATGACCCCCCTGCCCAAGCCGTCCGTGGATACCGGCATGGGGCTGGAACGCCTCGCCGCAGTGATGCAGGGCGTGCATTCCAACTATGAGATCGATCTTTTTCAGGCATTGATCAAGGCGGCGGCCCAGGTCACCGGCACCTCGGATCTGGAAAGCAAGTCCCTACGGGTGATTGCCGATCACATTCGTTCATGCGCCTTTCTCATCGTCGATGGTGTAACCCCATCCAATGAAGGACGGGGCTATGTGCTGCGACGTATCATCCGTCGTGCCATTCGTCATGGCTATCAACTGGGGCAGAAGCAGCCGTTCTTCTATTTGCTGGTCGATGCCCTGATCGAGCAGATGGGGGCAGCCTATCCTGAATTGACAAAGGCCAGAGACACCGTGATGCGCGTGCTCAAGGTGGAAGAAGAGCGTTTTGCCGAAACCATCGAGCAGGGAATGAAAATTCTCGAAGACGCCATCAGTGAACTGTCAGGCGATGAAATTCCCGGGGAACTGGTTTTCAAGCTCTATGACACCTATGGCTTTCCGGCTGATCTTACCGCCGATATTGCCCGTGAGCGCCATTTGCAGATCGATGAGGCAGGTTTTGACCGGGAAATGGAAGCCCAGCGGGCACGTGCCCGGGCTGCGAGTCAGTTTGGCGTCGAACAGCAAGCCCAGGTGGCCCTGGATGGCGTAACGGACTTTACGGGCTATGAACGCCTGCGGGAAGAGGCGACAGTCATCGGTCTGTTCCGTGATGGCGAATCCGTGGATGCCTTGTCTCAGGAAGAAGAAGGCATGGTGGTGCTGGACAAGACTCCGTTCTATGCCGAATCTGGTGGGCAGGTGGGTGATCGCGGCCTGTTGTCGGCTCCTGGCCAAGGGGCTCGTTTTGAAGTGCAGGATACGCGTAAGCAGGGTGGGTCGGTATTCGGACACATTGGCCAGGTCACACAGGGTCAGATCAATGTGGGTGATACGGTACTGGCAGAAGTCGATGAACGTAACCGCCGCAATATCGCGCTGAATCATTCTGCCACCCATTTGCTCCACGCTGCC
>CAZFXI010000019.1:0-2728 GCA_964522855.1 uncultured Sedimenticola sp. | reverse complement strand
GCCTCCGGTGTTCGCCGCATCGAGGCCGTTACGGGTGAACGTGCGCTGCAATGGGTGGAGCAGGCGGAAGCGCGGCTGCAGCATATTGCTTCCCTCGTCAAGTCCGGTCAGGACGACATGGAAGAGAAGGTGCAATCCCTGGTGGAAAAAGCCCGTCAGCAGGAAAAGGAAATTGCCCGGCTGAAAGCCAAACTGGCTTCCGCCGCAGGTTCTGATCTGGCCAGCCAGGCCCTGGAGATTGGAGATACCAGGGTACTGGCAGCCACCCTCGAAGGGGCGGATGTCAAGACCTTGCGGGAAACTTTGGATCAACTCAAGAACAAACTGGGCTCTGCCGTGATCGTGCTGTCTGCCGTTCAGGATGGGAAGGTTAGTCTGGTGGCCGGTGTCACCAAAGACAGAACGGATAAAGTCAGAGCCGGTGATCTGGTCAAGATGGTTGCAGAACAGGTAGGCGGCAAAGGCGGGGGGCGCCCGGACATGGCACAGGCTGGCGGCAGCAACCCAGCAGCACTTCCCCAGGCATTAGCCTCCGTGGAAGACTGGGCAAAAGAACGGCTCTGAATCCCGTCAGGCAGTAACGGAAATTCATCATGGCATTGATTGTTCAAAAATATGGCGGTACGTCCGTGGGCAGTACCGAACGCATCATGGCTGTTGCCGAAAAGGTCAAGGCTTATCACGATCGCGGTGACCAGGTCGTGGTGGTCGTGTCGGCCATGTCAGGCGAAACCAATCGGCTTATAGCCTTGGCTGAAGAAATTACATCGCGGCCCAGTGCCAGAGAGATGGACGTGTTGCTTTCCACGGGTGAGCAAGTAACCATTTCATTGTTATCCATGGCCTTGCAGCAATTGGGTCTGGATGCGCGTTCCTATACCGGAGGGCAGGTGTGCATTCGTACCGACAATGCACACAACAAGGCAAGGATCGTCGATATCGATGCCAGCAGAGTCAAGGCTGACCTCGATGCAGGCAGAGTGGTAGTGGTGGCCGGTTTTCAGGGCGCAGATGAGGATGGGAATATCACCACCCTGGGACGAGGTGGATCTGACACTACCGCCGTTGCCATGGCCGCCGCCCTGAATGCGGACGAATGTCAGATTTTTACCGATGTGGATGGCGTGTACACCACCGATCCCCGCGTCGAACCCAATGCCCGCAAACTGAATCGCATCACCTTCGAGGAAATGCTGGAACTGGCCAGTTCCGGCTCCAAGGTGCTGCAGATCCGCTCCGTTGAATTTGCAGGGAAATACAATGTCCCCTTGCGCGTATTGTCCAGTTTTGAAGAAGGTGAGGGTACCCTTATAACCCTGGAGGAAAAAGACGTGGAAAAGGCGAAAATTGCAGGTATCGCGTTCAGCCGTGATGAAGCCAAGCTGACCATCCGTGGCGTGCCAGATCATCCGGGGGTTGCCTATCAGATACTGGGACCAATCGGTGAAGCCAATATCGAAGTCGATATGATCGTGCAGAATATCGGCAAGGATGACACCACCGATTTTACGTTTACCGTACACCGTAACGATCTGCCCCAGGCATTGGAAATACTGGAGAAAACGGCGCAGGAACTGGGTGCGAGGGAAGTGGAGGCGGATGACAAGATCGTGAAAATCGCCCTTGTAGGCGTGGGTATGCGTTCTCATGCAGCTATTGCCAGCAACATGTTCAAGGCGCTCGCCAGGGAGCAAATCAATATCCAGATGATTTCCACTTCAGAAATAAAGGTATCGGTGATTGTGGATGAAAAATACCTGGAATTGGGGGTTCGTACGCTACACGATGCCTTTGGTCTGGACAAAATTGCATCATAATTTGCATTTTAGGGTTCTTATATTAGTGGGCTACTGGTAAAATTCGATTGTTCGCTATATTTCTTGAATAAGCGAAAGGCTTGGTTTATCTACAATTGTTCCCGCCTTCAGGATTCAGTAAGGCGGCTACTAAGGATTTTAAGGAGAAAGCAATATCATGTTGATTCTGACTCGCAGGGTTGGTGAAACCCTGATGATTGGAGATGACGTTACCGTTACCGTATTGGGTGTCAAAGGCAACCAGGTGCGTATCGGTGTCAATGCACCCCGGGATATTTCCGTGCATCGGGAAGAAATCTATGAACGCATAAAGGCGGAGCAGGCAGAAGAAGCCGGTTCTGCGCCCGAAGAAGCAGAAGCGCCGGCTGAGGAAGAGGAATAAATGCTGGAAAAAAGTTTCAAGGGTGGCTAGAATTAGCCGCCCTTGAAATGGCTTCGTCCATTTTATAAGGGGCTGAAAGTTGTTGTCTGGAGAGCTGGCCGAGTGGCTGACAAGATTGCCGGGAGCAATCTTGAACGGCGTTAGCCGACCCCGCAGGGGCGAAGGGCAGGAAGCCCGGAGTAACGCGCACCCCTGCACGAGCCGCAGGCTCATTAAATACTGCATAACAAAGTTATAGATACTGGAGAGCTGGCCGAGTGGCTGACAAGATTGCCGGGAGCAATCTTGAACGGCGTTAGCCGACCCCGCAGGGGCGAAGGGCAGGAAGCCCGGAGTAACGCGCACCCCTGCACGAGCCGCAGGCTCGTTAAATACTGCATAACAAAGTTATAGATACTGGAGAGCTGGCCGAGTGGCTGAAGGCGCACCCCTGCTAAGGGTGTATGGGTTAACGCCCATCGAGGGTTCGAATCCCTCGCTCTCCGCCATATTTTTAGCGAAGGAGGATGGCTAAGGGCTTTGCTCTTGG
>CAZFXI010000018.1:2056-37918 GCA_964522855.1 uncultured Sedimenticola sp. | reverse complement strand
ACTACGTTCTTGCCCATCTGATTCTTCTCGCTAGGTTTTGTACACGCCGGCGTGTTCACGCGGCCTCGATAATCTGCTCTATTGATCTGTCAGCGGCTGCACGTTCCAGGCATCGCCCCACTTGACCAGCACATGGCTGCAACCCATACTCTGTGCATTACCAATCTGCTCCGGCAGCTCCCGCAATACGGTCTTGCCCTGGCTGCGTAACGCTATGATGGCTTTATCCAGCGCAGCATCCGTCTGCCAGGGCGCGTAAATCCTTTCCGGCTCCGGCAGCTGCGGCGTCTGTCCGAAACGCATCAGGGTCTTGAGATCGGCGCTGAAGCCGGTCGCCGGTCGGGCGCGACCAAATTTTTCGCCGATGTGGTCGTAGCGTCCCCCCCTGGCAATCTCCTTGCCCGAGCCCGGCACGAAAGCGGCAAACACCAGGCCGGTCTGATACTGGTAGGCGCGCAATTCCGCCAAGTCATAATGCACGGGCAGATCAGGCAGGCACTGCTGTAGCAACAGCCCGGCTTTTTCCACCGCATCGATGGATGACTGCACCTCGGCACTGGCGGCGGAAAGCTTCTCCCGCGCCTGATCCAGTACATCTGCCTTGCCATTCAATCCCGCCAGATCGACGAACATCCTTGCCAGAGGCTGATCCAGATCAAAGCTTTCAACCAGTGTGCGGATTTCGGGCACGGCCTTGCGTTGCAGTGCGGCGAAAAGCGCGTTTTCCTGCGTTTTATCCAGCGCTGCCTGACGGGAGAGGCCGCGGAAGATCCCTACATGCCCCAGGTCCAGGAAGACATTTTCCACACCGGCGGTTTCCAGGGTGGCCATCATCAGGCAGAGTATCTCGACGTCACTTTCCACACCGGCATGGCCATACAGCTCCGCCCCAATCTGCAGCGGACTGCGGCTGGCAGAAAAGCCGTCGCTGCGAGAACGGAACACGCTGCCGATATAACACAGTCGGTTGGGTTCCTCACAACACAGCTGATGCGCATCGATACGCGCCGCCTGGGGGGTGATGTCCGCACGGATACCCAGCAGGCGACCGCTGATCTGGTCGGTCATCTTGAAGGTCTGGCGTTCCAGATCCTTGCCGGCTCCGGTGAGCAGCGAATCGAGGTACTCGATGAAGGGCGTGATGACCAACTGATAGCCCCAGCTGCCAAATTGATCCAGCAGCCGCCGCCGCAAGGCTTCCAGCGACCTCGCCTGCTCGGGCAACAGTTCGTCTATGCCTTCGGGTAACAACCAGTGTTTGTGTGAATTCAGCATACTCGATTCAGTGTCAATTCGTGACCAGGTTTTCCTGGTCATCTCACCAATAACAACAATCCCAGTCCTGCAATCATGCTGACCAGGCCGATACGGCGCACCAGACTGTCATCCATTTCATCCAGCATGCGCAGCATGTTACGAAAACGCCCGGGATTCAGAAAAGGCAGTATCCCCTCGAAAACCAGCATCAACGCCAGCGCTGCCAAAAAATCCTGCCACGCCATCTACGACTCCATATACCCGAAAAAGCCGGGGCGAACCCCGGCTGAATCGGTTATTTTCCCAAAGTTGGCGCCTATTCACCAGCCCTGTTACGAAAATAACGGAAGAATGGAGAATCCGGATCCAGCACCATCATGCTTGAGCCTCGAGAAAAGACCTTGCGATAGGCCTTGAGGCTACGCCAGAAACTGTAAAATTCAGAGTCTCTGGAGAAGGCTTTGGCATAGACGCCAGCGGCTTCCGCATCCCCCTTACCACGAATTTCTTCGGCTTCACGATAGGCTGTGGCGACAATCTCTGTCTTCTGGCGATCCGCATCGGCACGAATCCGCTCGGCGGCTTCCGCACCCTGGGCACGCAGTTCCCGTGCCACCCGCTCGCGTTCGGTACGCATACGCTCATATACGCGGTTGCTGATCTCTGGGGGAAAGTCGATGCGCTTGATGCGCACATCCAAGATTTCCACGCCCAGATCACTGGCATTTTCATCCGCCTTGCGGGTGAGCTCGTCCATGATCTGGGTGCGTTCACCGGAAATCACCTCGGAGATGGTGCGTTTACCGAACTCGTCCCGCAACGCGGCATTGATACGTTCACCCAGCAGGCGGGAGGTGTTCATCATGCTGCCCTTGGTGGAGCGATAATACTGTGCCGTATCATCGATACGCCACTTGATGAAGGAATCCACCACCACGAATTTCTTTTCGCTGGTCAGGAAATGCTCGGGCTTGGCGTCCAGGGTCTGCAGACGCTTGTCGAAACGCTCCACGGTCTGTATCACCGGCATTTTCACATGGATGCCCGGTTTGAAGTCGGAATCCACGATTTTACCCAGGCGTAACAACAACGCCGTCTGGTTTTCCTGCACCAGGAACAGGGAGGTGGAGCCCAGTAGCAGCAATACGACTGCGATTACTGCAGCGATCATCATCTTTGGCGAGTTCATCAGCGGTTCCTCCTGGCACGTTCCCGATCAGCGGCAACTTCAGTGCGACGCCGCTGGGCATCTTCCAGCTTGCGGGTCTGGGATTCGGCTTCCAGACTTTCATAGCCAGGCAACTGCGTGCTGGCGGCGGGGGTCATTCCTTTTGGATTCACCAGCTTGTCCAGGGGAAGATAGGTCAGGGTATTGCCGCCTTCTTTTACATCCAGCAGCACTTTTCCTGTTTCGCTCATCACTTCCTGCATGGTGTCCAGATAGAGGCGTTGGCGCGTCACCTCTGGTGCCTTATGATATTCCGTCAGCAACGCCAGGAAGCGTTTGGTTTCACCCTGGGCTTCAGACACTATCTTGAACGCATCAGCCTTGGCATTCTCCACCTGCCTGGCCGCAGCACCCCGGGCACGAGGCACGATATCGTTGGCATAGGCATCAGCCTGGTTTTGCACCCGCTCCTTATCTGCCATGGCGCGTGTGGCATCATCAAAGGCCTCCTTGACCTCTTCCGGCGGATTGGCATCCTGTATGTTGACGTTAGTGACCACCAGGCCGGTCCTGTAGGTATTCAGCAACTGCTGAGTATCCTGCTTGACCATGGCGGCGACGGCACTACGATTCTGGGTGATGATCTCATCCAGCGTACTTTTGCCGGTGACCTGACGCAGGGCTGATTCCACCGCGCTGTAAATGGTCTTTACCGGATCGGCATCCTGAAACAGGAAATCTGCCGCATCCTGCACCCGATACTGCACCGTCAGGGTCACATCAACGATGTTTTCATCTTTGGTCAGCATCTGTGCGCGATGACCAAACTTGTTGACCTGATCGACATTGATGATCGTTTTCTTGTCGATGAAAGGGATGAGGAAATGGGGTCCAGGGGTCGTCACAGAATGATAGGCGCCCAGACGCTGTACTACTGCTCGCTCGGCAGGCTGCACGATATAGAAACTCTTCATTCCCAGCAGCACGATGGCGACCACAATGACAAGGACGATAATCAGTTTACTATTACCCTTGCCGCCCCCAAAGGAAGATGAGCCGCCGCCGCGTTTGCCGCCAAACAGCCCACCTATCTTGTCCTGCAGTTTCTTTACCACTTCATCGAGATCTGGTGGCCCTTGATCCTTGCCCTTTCCACTCCAGGGATCCTGATCGTTGCCACCCGGTTCATTCCAGGCCATGTATTACTCCAAAGTCTGTTTTGACCGTCCAGCAATGCGCTGCGGTCGAAACGCTGATTGTACCAAGTTCGAGGAAAAGTGCTATGCAGTATATTCCTCAGTATTCGAGCAGCTTTTCCGCCAGATCGGGTTCTTTCTTCAGCAAACGCTGGAAATTGGTCACGGTCAATTCGACTTCCATTTCACAACCACCATTGTCCAGCTCCTGTGTCTGCAGCACATGGGTCTTTTCATGCAACATGGCGCGCAACCGCCCGTCTGTCGGTTCCAGGTGTATATGCCTGCGCACATGGGCCTGATGGAAGCGCTCCTGCAAGGCAGCCACCAGCAGATCCATGCCGGCACCCGTCTGGGCAGAGCACCATATCCGCGTCACAATACCCTGTTCATCCCGGTCTACCCGGGATTGCATCCCTTCCAGCAGATCAATCTTGTTGTAGATTTCCAGGCGAGGCACCTTGTCGGCACCAATTTGCTGCAACACATCTTCCACCTCTGCAATATTCTCACTGCGGCGATGGCTGGCGGCATCGATCACATGCAACAGCAGTGAGGCTTCCACGGTTTCCTGCAACGTGGATTTGAAAGCGGCTACCAGCTCGTGGGGAAGGCGGGAAATGAAGCCCACCGTATCTGCCAGAACAATGTTTTCCCCTTCGGGCAGGGAAAGACGGCGCAGAGTAGGATCCAGGGTAGCGAACAGCTGGTCCTGTGCATACACATGAGCATGGGTAAGCCGGTTGAACAAGGTGGATTTACCCGCGTTGGTATAGCCCACGAGGGATACCGTGGGAACATCCGCACGGCGCCGGGCCTTGCGTCCCTGATCGCGCTGGCTGTCCACTTTTTTCAGGCGGCGGCGGATCTGGTCGATACGCTGATTGAGCAACCTGCGGTCGGTTTCCAGTTGAGTTTCACCCGGCCCCCGCAGACCGATGCCACCTTTCTGTCTTTCCAGGTGTGTCCATCCCCGTACCAGACGGGTGGACAGATGCCGCAGCTGCGCCAGCTCCACCTGAAGTTTGCCTTCGAAAGAGCGGGCACGCTGGGCGAAAATATCCAGAATCAGGCCGGATCTGTCCAGCACCCGGCACTGAAACAGAGCCTCCAGGTTACGCTCCTGACTGGGAGAAAGGGCGTGATCGAAAATGACCAGTTCGGCACCCTGGGCTTCCACCAACCCATGGATTTCCTCTGCCTTGCCTCTGCCCACATAGTATCTGGGATCTGGCGAGCGACGAACGCCGGTGACGAGTTCAGCAATCTGTGCGCCGGCCGACGCCGCCAGTTCACGAAACTCCTGCAATTCGTCTGGGTCGGCAGCCCCTTGCTGCGAGACATGCACCAGAATGGCCGTTTCACCGGCCTGGGGACGATCAAACATTCGGGAACAAGCCGTTTACTCCCCGGCGTAACACCGGGAAGTAACAATGGTCAAAGATTGCCGGGATCAGCTTGATCTCCTTCCGGGGGAGGCGCCAGACGCACGTTACGGGACGGGACAACGGTGGAAATGGCATGTTTGTAAACCATCTGACTCACGGTGTTTTTCAGTAAAATGACAAATTGGTCGAAGGAATCGATGGTTCCCTGCAATTTGATGCCATTCACCAGAAAAATGGAAACAGGGATACGCTCTTTACGCAATGCGTTCAAGAAAGGGTCTTGGAGAGATTGCCCTTTTGACATAATTTAGCTCCTTTACTGTACTTATTATAATTAATGCGTGGAATTGGCGGCTTCCACAATAATTGCGTCCTTTTTAATATAACACAAGGTCATTACTTCGCAATTTTTTTAACACTTTACAAAAAACCTTTCAAATCAATTAACTGCAACGACCGCTCACGCACCTTTCCCTGTTCCTCGTAAAGCCAGTTGGCGGAGTTTTCCCGCCGCAGCCAGGTAAGCTGTCGTTTGGCCAGCTGGCGTGTGGCAATGATCGATTTTTCGCGCATCTCTGCTTGGTCAGCGTTTCCCTGCAAATAAGTGATCATCTGCCGGTAACCCACGGCACGCATGGAAGGCAGTTGCTCTGAAAAGCCGGGGCGGTCCATCAGCGCCCGCACTTCCGCCTCGAATCCCTGCTGCAGCATCGTGTCGAAGCGCCTTTCGATGCGCGTGTGCAAGATACCACGCTCCCTGGGCGCCCTTACCAGCTTGAGCACATCGTACGCCAGTTTCTCTCCCTGCCGCTGTTGCAATCGGGACAGGGGCTGACCGGTGATCTCCATGACCTCCAGGGCACGCAGGATGCGCTGGGGATCGTTGGCATGAATACGTCCGGCGGCCACCGGATCCTGCTGTTGCAGCAGCTCGTGCAATGCGGTAGAACCTTCCTGCTCGAGACGTTGCTGCAGGCGATGTCGAATCTGCGGATCAGACTCCGGCAAATCAGACAGGCCATATTCCAGGGCGCGAAAATACAGCATGGTGCCACCCACCAGCAAGGGAATTCTGCCCGCATGGGTACTTTGCTGCATCTTTTCCAGGGCATCTGCCCGAAAACGTGCGGCAGAGTATGCCTCTTCGGGTTCACAGATATCGACCAGGGCATGGGGCACTTCCCGCAGCAGCTCCGTCTCGGGCTTGGCCGTGCCGATATCCATCCCTCGATACACCAGGGCAGAATCCACACTGATCACGTCTACCGGCAACCGATGCGCCAGTTCTGCCGCCAGCGCTGTTTTACCAGAGGCAGTAGGACCCATGACGAAGATGGCGGGAGGCAACGATTGTGCGCTCATCAACGCCCGCGCATGAACAACTTGTCCAGCTCAGCCATGGACAGTTGGGCCCAGGTGGGCCGCCCATGATTACACTGTCCACTCCGCTCGGTGTTTTCGATATCCCGCAACAAGGCGTTCATTTCCTCCACCGCCAGCCGCCGGTTGGCGCGCACCGAACCGTGGCAGGCCACGGTGGAAAGCACTTCATTGATGGCTTCCCGGATGCGCTCGCTGCTGCCATGAGTCACCAGGTCTGACAGCAGGTCCCGCAGCAGACTTTCTGCATCCGCACCTTCCAGCAGGGCCGGCAGTGCTCTGACTACCAGGGTTTCGGTATCCAGCTGATCGATTTCCAGGCCCAGTTCTCCGAAGACATGCCGGCTCTCCATGGCCAGTTGCACCTCCCGTGGGCTGACCTTGACTGGCACCGGCACCAGCAACGGCTGGCTACGTATCCCCTGCCCCTCCAGAGATTGCTTGAGTCGCTCGTAGGTGATGCGCTCATGCGCGGCATGCATGTCCACTACGACGAGTCCGTTCTCATTCTGCGCCAATATGTAGACACCATGAAGCTGCGCCAGGGCACAACCCAGCGGTGGCGTTGTAGCACCATCATTTGGTGGCATTGGCTGCGCCATCGGCGCCTGTCCACGACTGCTGCCTTTAGCGGGCATCTGCCAGGAAAAGGCAGACTGATAGGCAGCATCCTGCTCATTCACTCGCGACGGTGGCGCTGGCTGCCAGGCAGTCGCATTCCCCGAAGCCCCTCCTGGCAGGATCTGCGCCTGCATTTCAGGCAGCACATCCTCCGGGCGTGCATCCGCAAGCACCTGATGCAGGGTGCGGAACAGATAGTCATGCACCAGACGGCCTTCGCGGAAGCGCACCTCATGTTTGGTAGGGTGCACATTCACATCCACCAGTTGCGGCGCCAGTTCGAGATACAGGACATAGGCGGGATGACGGCCGTGGTAGAGCACATCCTGATACGCCTGACGGATCGCGTGGGTCACCAGCTTGTCGCGGACCATGCGACCATTCACGAAGAAATGCTGCATGTCCGCCTGACTTCGGGAAAAGGCAGGCATACCAATCCAGCCTGACAGGCGCAAGCCCGCCGCTTCATGTTCGAAGCGCAGGCTGTTGTCGATGAAATTCTGGCCCAGCAGGTCTGCTATGCGGGTTTCCCGCGCCTGCACACTCTCCGCCTGGCCGGTCGAAAACACCAGCTTGCCGTTATGCTGCAGCTTGAAGGCCACGTCGAAGCGCGCCAGTGCCAGACGCCGTACAACCTGTTCCAGGTGCCGAAACTCGGTCTTGTCGGTCTTCAGGAACTTGCGTCGCGCCGGTGTGTTGTAGAAAAGGTCCTGTACGTCCACGGTGGCCCCTTCGGGATGAGCAGCTGGCGCGGGTTCCCTGCCCTTCCCGTCGAGTGTCCATGCCAGCTCCCCGCCCCGTTCCCTGGACAGCAAGGTCAAACGCGAAACAGAGGCGATACTGGGCAGGGCTTCACCACGGAAGCCCATGCTTCGGATACCTTCCAGATCTTCCAGTGAAGCTACCTTGCTGGTGGCATGGCGGGACAAGGCGAGTGCCAGATCATCCTTCGATATTCCCTGGCCATCATCGCGCACCCGCATGCGCTTGATGCCTCCCTGCACCACATCCACATCAATATGGGTGGCATCTGCATCCAGGCTGTTCTCCACCAGTTCCTTGATCACGGAAGCCGGACGCTCTACCACCTCGCCGGCGGCGATCTGATTGATCAGTTGAGATGGAAGGGCATGGATACGCTGAGTCATGGGCGCATTGTGCCACAGACTGTGGTGATTCGCCGCTCCTGCGCATGACCTCCATGGAAGGAGGAAATGCTGGAAATGTCGGGAACATTTCCAGTACCTTGCGCCCGCGGCATACGACCGCCATGGATGGCGGAAGTGCAGAAAATGCAGGAGCAATTTTCTGTCCGTACATCCTGTACATAAAAAAACGCTGCCGAAGCAGCGTTTTCCTGTTGGAGTAACTTCTCCGTCAGCCGAACACATCTCCCGTAATGTTCTTGAACCAGGAATGGGCATACTGCTCTTCACGTGCACGCAGCTCGGGATCAAACTCCTTGGGCGTCAGGCCACCGGAACCCTTGACTTTGATGATCTTGCCATCTTTATAGGCATAGACCATGGCTACGGAAATACCGTCACCCGGAGCGATGATGCTGTAGCAGGTGTTGACCCAGGAAGGCTGGGGCGCCTTGCCGCCATTGAGCATGGCTACGATGGCCGCTGCACACACCTTGGCTTCCGAGTTGGCCGCATAGCCGGATTTTGGCAACGGTTTGGCAATTGCCGAATCACCGATCACGTGGATATTCTTGTGAATGGTGGACTCGAAGGTCTTACCATCGATGGGACACCAGCCCTTGTCGTTGGTCAGACCCGCCATGAAGGCGATCTTACCTGCCTTCTGCGCCGGAATGATGTTGATCACATCGGCCTTGAAAGAATCCACGTCTGCCTGCACGGTCATTGTTTTGGGATCGACAGATTCCAGCTTGCCACCTGCTGCACCGTTTACCCAGGTAATCAGACTGTTGTCCGTTCCATAACCATAATGGCGTTTCCAGCCGTCCATGAACAGACCGAACTTGGAGAATTTGTCCTTGGGATCAAGAATGATGATCTTGGACTTGGGCTTGTGCTTCTTCAGGTAATGAGCGATCTGGGAAGCCCGCTCATAGGGTCCTGGAGGGCAGCGGAAAGGATTGGGAGGCGGTGCAATCAGCACGGTACCACCGTCTTTCATGGCTTCCAGCTGCTTGCGCAGGGTGACCGTCTGTGAACCGGCCTTCCAGGCGTGGGGAATCTTCTTGGCAACCTCTGCATCATAACCTTCGATGGTGTCCCACTTGAAATCCACACCGGGAGAAACAATACAACGATCATAAGGGAAGCTCTGACCCCCCTTGGTAGTGACCATGCGCTTGCCAGCATCGATAGCGGTCACCCAGTCATGCACAAGCTTCACGCCATGCCCGGCCAGACCGGTATAGCCAAAACGAATGGAATCGATGGAACGCTCTCCGCCCAGCACTTCATTGCTCATGAAGCAGGTATAGTATTCCTTGTTGGCTTCGATCACGGTAACGTCGATGGAACTGTCCATCATGCGCAGGTACTTGGCTGCTGTTGCGCCACCTATACCCCCTCCCACAATGACCACTTTCTTCTTGGCACCACCGATGGCGAAGGAGCTGAATGTAAGGACCGATGAAGCAGCAGCTGCGGCTCCGGTAACCTTCAGAAATTTTCTGCGTGTAAAATGACTCATGTTGTATCTCCCCTTACTTCTTGCTGGCGTAGAAATTTATCAACTGTTCGATACCGGCATCACCCGCCTTTTTATGCATCTTTTTCAGTTTCTTTTTCATTTTCTTGGGCACATGGCTTTTTCCAGCCATCATGTCAGCAAGGGTATATTTTAAATAGGGAGTCCACTGGCCTGCCAGGATGCCTGCATCATCTTCGGATGAAGTACCGCCTTCGGCATGGCATTTTTCGCAGTATTTGTCATGCAGCTTGGCACCTTTCTTCGCCAGTTTGGCATCAAACTTCTGACCCTTCGCAGGTACGAATTTCTGCTTTGAGAAGAACTCTGCAATCGCCTTTACTTCATCCTTGGTATAGCCCTTGGCGATACGTCCCATAATGGTTGAAACACGCTCGCCGGTCTGATAATACTCCATGACTTCGATGATGTAGTCCTTGGACGCACCCGCCAGAGAAGGCGTGGCAGGACCATTGCTGTTACCGTTGGTGCCATGACAACCGGCACAGGTATAGCCAAGCATGGCTGCGCTTGGTGTCTCTGCCATTGCGGAATTGCCAAATGCAAGCCCGCTGACAATCAACACAGCACTGAGAGCTAGTTTTCGCTTCATAAATCCTCCTTCAGGATATTCGCTGGTAATGTATGAACCTGCCCAGGGTCCGATTCCTCTCCACGTTGTATTCCGTTTCTAAGGGGGCAATCAACGCCATTTCACGACGAATCCTTCTCAGGACTCGGCCCGCAAAACAGCAAATAGCAACCAATTCAATGATAAAAAAAGCACTATTTGTGATTTTTATAGCTGGAAAATTTATACCACGACTGACCCAAACTGACAAAGCTTTTTTGGGATTTTCAAGAAATTTCCGATCAAGGCTGCACAAACAAGCCAGGAAAGTAAAACAAGGGGATTCGGGCGTGAATTGGCCTCGCCTCATCCATGATGTATTGTGGATTCTTGCGCCGGGCTGGTACGCCTCTCCAACCGGGAGAGGAATAGGGAGTAAACGGGGCAGCAATGATGGCTAAAAATTCAGGTACTGGGTATACGCAACACTTGCCCTACCCGGATACGATCATTGTTGATGCGGTTTTCGCTACGTAAGTCCGCAACACTTACCTGATGTCGTTGGGCAATGGCCGACAACGTATCTCCGCGGCGGATGACATACTTGGCTACCGATTGTTTCCCCACTTTTTTCTGCCTCTTCAGGGCCAGACGCGTACCCAGAGGAGGCTCGTTGTGGAAATACTCCTTGATGCCTTTGAAGACGGCCCTGGCAATCTTTTTCTGGTAGGACGAACTGGCCAACCTGCGCTCTTCCAGAGGATTGGAGATAAACCCGGTTTCCACGAGCATGGAGGGGATATCCGGAGACTTTAGCACCATGAAACCCGCATTCTGGACCTTGTTGCCATGCAGCTTGCCGATTTTACCCATTTCCTTGTGTACCGTACGCGCAGCCCGCATGCTGGCAGCCAGGGTCCCTGTCTGGGCCAGATCGAGCAACACCGATGCCAGCACGTCGTCCTTGTCATCCAGGCTCACACCACCCACCATGTCCGCCGCATTTTCCTTTGCTGCCAGCCAGCGGGCGGCTTCACTGGAGGCGCCGCGATTGGATAGTACAAATACCGACGCCCCTCTTGCTTTCTTGTTACGGAATGCATCGGCATGGATGGACACGAAAAAATCAGCATGTTCGCGACGCGCAATTTTCATACGTTTGCGCAGGCCAACATAGTAATCGCCCTTGCGTGTCAGCACGGCGCGCATGCCCGGCTCTGCGTCGATGAGCTTTTTCAGCTTGCGCGCAATCGCCAAGGTGATGACTTTCTCCTTGGATTTCAATTTCTTGCCCCGGGCCCCAGGATCTTCCCCGCCATGTCCGGCATCGATAGCAATCACCACATCCCTGGCGCCCTGCAAATCCTCACTCTTCTTTACCCTCTTTACCACGCTGGCACTGCCGTTGCGGTCATAGAGATCGATGACCAGACGATGGCCGTATTGGCCACTGGGTCGCAGCATGAAACTGCGGGGACGTACTGCCTGCTTCAGATCCAGAACCACGCGCAGCTTGCCATTTGGCTGAGGTGCATAACGCAGCGATGAGATATGCCTGTTCCTGAACTGGTCAGATTTCAGCCGTGCCCTGAGATCGGATTTCTCGAAATCAATGACCAGCCGATCGGGGTTGTGCAGGGAAAACAGACGGTGCTGCACCTGCTTGCTGACATCAAACACCAGTCGTGTATGATCCGGCGCATTCCACATGCGCAGCCCATGAATACTGGCATCTGCGAGTCCCACAGCAGGCAGCATGAGCCAAAACAGGCACAGCAAAATAATGGCATTTTTTACACGACGAATGTTCATAGCCCGATAATCACGATATAGAAAATTTCCCTTTGCACTCAAAATAGCACAGGAAAATTATTTTTTCTAGTGTTTTCGGTAGGATAAGGTGTTTATCTAAAGTCGAGCTTCAGATAGAAATGCCCCACAGTGTTCTCTCAGTCGGGCACAATCGCTTTCCCTGCATCTCACTTCCAGGAGACGCCCCTGATCCTGATAGTGCAGCAGCAGATGAAGATCCGGCTCCGGCAGCCAGCCGGCGCCTCTCTGTGGCCATTCCACCAACACCTGATGATTGCCGCTGAAAATCTCCCTGCCTCCAAGAAACTCCAGCTCTTCAGGATCGGCCAGACGATAGAGATCCAGATGAAAGACCGTCAGGTTTCCCACCGGATAGGGTTCCACCAAGGTATAAGTCGGGCTGCGCACCGCTCCCTGATAGCCCAGGCCACGGAGAAACCCCCGCACCAGGGTAGTTTTTCCCGCCCCCAGATCACCATCCAGGAAGATCAGCACCGGCCGCCCGGCAAAAGCTTCCGCCATGCAGGCACCCAGGGCCATTTGCGCCGCTTCCGTGCCACAGAAAAAGCCGAGCTTATTCATTGTCCGGGTTTGCCAGACGTCGGATATGGGACATGAGGTCACTGGCCAGCAGCCCCCGTTCACCTGCCCGCGCCGCCTTGTCGGCAGCCGCCGCATGCAGGCATACACCCAGCTCCGCAGCATGGACCAGATCCCAGCCCTGGGCGATAAAACCGGCGATGACGCCTGTGAGCACATCCCCCATGCCGCCGCTGGCCATACCGGGATTGCCGTCGGAGCACACGGCGGTGGGTCTCTGGCTGCCTCCGCAAACGAGGCTGCCGGCACCTTTCAACACCACCACAGCACCAAAGCGCTGCTGCAATTTTTCGACAGCGGCATAGCGATCGGCATGAATGGTTTCCGTGCTACATCCCAGCAGGCGTGCCGCCTCGCCGGGATGAGGCGTCAATACCCAATTGTCACGCTGCCGAGGGGACTTGGCCAACAAATTCAAGGCATCGGCATCCACCACCACAGGACATTGGGTTTCCAGCACCTTTTCCCACAAGACCTTGCCCCAATCCGCTTTTCCCAGACCCGGCCCCAAAGCCACTACGGAAGCTTTTTGCAACAGGGATTGCATTTCAGCAGGCTTGGCTATGCCATGTGCCATGATCTCCGGGCGTGCTGCCAGCACCGCGCTCACATGCTTGTCTCGCGTAGCCAGACTGACCAGCCCGGCACCTGTACGCAACGCCGCTTCGGCACACAAGCGAGCGGCACCACCATAGCCATGCTCTCCCCCGACGACCAGCACATGCCCGAACAACCCCTTATGCGCGCTACGAGAACGTGGCCGCAACAACTGTTTCTGACGGTACCAGTCCAGCCTGCGGGCAGACAGTATCTGGCTCGCATACACCTGCGCCGGTACATCCAGGGCATCAAACTGTATTGCACCACAACAGGCCGGACCATCGGCGGTGAACAGACCCTGCTTCAGTCCTATATAGCTGATGGTGGCATCGGCATGTACGGCCGTTCCCAGTATCCTGCCCGTGTCCGAATGCAGCCCCGAGGGGATATCCAGCGCCAGGACGGGCACAGGCAGCTCGTTCATTGCCGCCAACGCCTGCGCCCACCTGCCTTCCACCGTCCGCTCCAGTCCGGTGCCGAAAACGGCGTCCACAACCAGATCCACGTTCTGCGGCAGTTCGTCGACAAATGGCTGCCAGTCACCGGAAAGCGCGGCATAGCGCAGTGCGTTGGTCTGGGCATCGCCGGCAATGCGCTGCCGGTCCCCCAGTTGTATCACCCGCACCTGCAAGCCCGCCTGCAGTGCCAGTCGTGCCACCACGAAACCATCACCGCCATTGTTGCCCGTACCCACAAGAATCAGGATGCTTCCGGCTTCCGGCCATTGCTGACGTAGCAGGTCAAAGGCTGCCTGTCCGGCACGCTGCATCAGTTCATCTCCGGGAATGCCATAGCGTTCTATACTCAGGCGATCCATTTCGCGCACCTGCGCCGCCGTGTACAAGGCGGCGGGCAGGCAGGATTTCCTGGGCATGGATCGATAGCTGCTCATAATGAAAGACGGGCAAATGGATTTGTTTTATTCTACCGCCATGTCTCATCTGGACGCCAAAGAACTTGCCGCACTCACCACCAGGATCAGGAAATGGGCCTTCGCTCTGGGCTTCCAGCAGACCGGCATCGCGGATACCGATCTGCAACCAGCGGGAAACCATGTTCGCAACGCAATTGCAGAAGGGCGACTTGCGGACATGGACTACATGTGGAAACATGGCGACAAGCGAGATCATCCTGAACTACTGGTGCCGGGCAGCCTGCGGGTAATTTCCGTGCGCATGGATTACCTTCCACCCGAGGATGATGCCGCAGCGGTGCTGCAGGATCCCGGCAAGGCTTTCATCTCACGCTATGCCCTGGGACGGGATTACCACAAGCTGATGCGCAAGCGTCTGCAGAAGCTGGCGCAGCGAATTCAGGAACAGATCGGCGACTTCGGCTACCGCGTCTTCGTCGATTCGGCGCCGGTGCTGGAAAAACCCCTGGCGGTAAAAGCCGGACTGGGGTGGATGGGCAAGCACACCAACATCATCAACCGGCAGGCGGGCTCCTGGTTCTTCCTCGGCGAGATCTATACCGATCTGCCATTACCCATCGATACACCAGTGAAAGATCACTGTGGCCGCTGTAACGCCTGTATCGACATCTGCCCGACCCGTGCCATCATCGCACCCTTTCAGCTCGATGCCAGACTGTGCATTTCCTATCTGACCATCGAACTGTTTGGGCTCATCCCTGAAAAATTGCGGCCACTGATGGGCAATCACATCTACGGCTGTGACGACTGCATGCTGGTTTGTCCCTGGAACCGTTTTGCCACGCCAACCGGGGAAACTGATTTTCTGCCCCGGCAGGGGCTGGATCAGGCCAGCCTGCTGGAACTGTTTTCCTGGAATGAGGAAAGCTTCCTGAAAAAGACCGAAGGCTCACCCATACGCCGCATCGGCTTCGAGCGCTGGCAGCGCAACATTGCCGTGGCACTGGGCAACGGCCAGCCAGACAGCGAGGTACTCAGCGCATTGCAAGGCGCACTCCCGCACACCAGCCCATTGGTGCAAGAGCATATCGACTGGGCGTTGAAAACGCTGGAAAAGACAGACAATCAGGCCAGCTGAAGTTCGAACCAGCCGTTGCCGCCCTCCTGGCACAACAGGGAAATGCGAGTGGACAGGGTTGCACACACAGCTTCCAGGGACTGCCGGGCCAACTGCGGAGAATTGTTTTTCTCACTCACATGTCCGACGACCAGATGCTGCAGCCGCGCATGGTCTATCCGGGACAGAAGTTGTGCTGCCTGATCATTGCTCAGATGACCGAAGCTACCCCCTACCCGTTCCTGCAGACGCTGCGGATAAGGACCGTCGCGTAGCATTTGCAGGTCGTGGTTGCACTCCAGCAACAAGGCATCCACGTCACGGATTGCTGCGATCACATGCGGTGTAAAACTTCCGGCATCCGTCAGTATCCCGAGCTTCAGATTCTGATAGCTGAATGTGAACTGGGTGGGTTCCCGTGCATCATGAGGCACCGCAAATGGCGTCACCTCGATATCACCGATAATGAACGCGGGCGTGTGAGAACCAAACAATCGCAATTCCGGCACATCGCCACAGGGCGCATTTCGCCAGGTGCCATGGGTCATCCACACCGGCATCTGATACTTGCGCGCCAAGGGACCGATACCCTTGATGTGATCGCCATGTTCATGGGTGACCAGCACCGCATCGATATTTTCCGGATGTAGCTCCAGACGCGCGAGACGCAGTTGCAGCTCGCGCAGGGAAAACCCGTCATCCAGCAGCAAGCGGGTATTGCCCGCCTGAATCAGGGTAGCGTTGCCACGGCTGCCGCTACCCAGAGATACGAACCTCAACACAACCGTGTGATCCAGGCAGCTGAAGGCTACTTCAGCTGTTCCTTGATGAGCGTCAGAATACGCAAGGCTGTATCGCTGTCCAGCACCTGTCCCTCCTCATCGGCCACTTGCAGTTGGGTGCCTTCATCCACGGACTCCAGCTTCACCTGGTACAAGGCGGCTTCATCCACTTTACTGCTGCCACGCCAGAAAGCGAGCTTGGACAGCCAACCACCTTCGCTTTCGCCGCCCATGGGATCGTTGTAGCGTACATAATAAACACCACGGGAACGGTTACGGTCTTCGACCATGAAGCCCACGCGATCCAGTGCCAGCCCGGCCAGGCGCCAGGCTCGGGAGAAGGGCTCGTAGATCTGCAGAGCCACCCCATCACGGCCTTTGAGCATCCGTGATTTGACACCTTCCAGCTCTTTCTCGGCGGCCAGCGCCGCTTTTGCCTCGGCCTCTGCCAGCCCCAGATACACCATCAGCTTGTTCAGCATGATCGCTTCGAGGCCGGGATCACGAGGCCGGATTTTCCAGTAGATCTGATCGTCTTCGTTGGTGGTTCCACTTACAAAATCCTGCTCCATGCCGAAATGCACCAAGTACAACTCGGTCGTTCCAGGCTCGTCACCACGCTCCAGTCGAATACGAAAACGATCCCGCAAGCCCGCATCATAGGCGCCTTCAAAGAAGCCCTGGATAAAATCCGTGATAAACCCACTGCTCACGTTGGCCTTGTTTTCCAGCCAGCTTGTTTCCATGACGCCGATTTCAGGGTTCTGCTGATCGAGCAGGATGCCGTTTTCCTGCCAGAAATCCAGTACCTTGTCCCACACCACATCCATGGGTGCCTTGATAACCAGCCAGCGATCCCTGCCTTCACGCACCACCTTGATATCCGGATTTTCAGGCAATACCTGCTGATTGGTTGCGCGCAGACCGCTGCCGGTTACGCCTTTGCGCACATCCTTGTATTCGGAATAGGTAGTGGTGCCACCTTCAAGTCCGGGGATCCTGTTCTCGATACGGCTGGAGGTGAGATCAGGAGGCACTTCCAGTTGTCTGTCAGTGATCTTTTCTCTTTTGTATTCCACCTGCTTGTCCGGCAGAATATTGTCCAGCCCGGTGGAACTGCAGCCCCCGAGTACGAGCAGAGACAACACCAGGATGAGAAGGCGTTCGATACTGACTTTCATAGACTTGTTTTCCCAGCCATCAATTTAGGGTGGCTACAATTAGTGCTCAGATAAGGCCGGCCTGACGCATCGCCTGGCGCAGGGGGGCATGATATTCCTCGGACAGCCAGGTCAGCGGCAGACGAATACCTTCCTGAATCATGCCCATTTCCGCAAGCGCCCATTTTACCGGAATCGGATTGGATTCGAGGAACAGATCCCGATGCAGGGCAGACAACCTGGCATCAATGACTTCTGCCCCGGCCCGATCACCTGCCAGTGCCGCCTGGCACAATGTCGCCATCATGGCCGGTGCAACATTGGTAGTGACGGAAATGACACCGTTTCCACCCAGGAGCATGGATTCGCAACCCGTCGCGTCATCACCGCTGTAAATGGCAAAGCCCTCACCTGCCAGTTTGCGGATGGCAGCGATACGATCCAGATCGCCCGTGGCTTCCTTTACGCCGACGATATTGTCGATTTCGGACAGACGTCCAACAGTTTCAGGCAGCATGTCACAAGCGGTCCGGCCTGGCACATTGTACAGGATCTGGGGAATCGCCACGGCTTCCGCGATGGCTTTATGATGCAGATACAGACCTTTCTGAGTGGGTTTGTTGTAATAGGGAGTCACCAGCAGGCAGGCATCGGCGCCCGCCTCGGCTGCACAGCGCGTGAGACTGATCGCTTCGGTAGTGGAATTGGCGCCCGTACCCGCGACGACCGGAATGCGCCCGGCAATGTACTCTACCGTGAGCCGGATCACCTCGCAGTGCTCCTTCTCGTCCAGGGTGGCAGACTCACCGGTGGTTCCCATGGAAACGATGGCGCTCGTACCCTGCTCCACGTGCCAGTCCAGTAGTTTGTACAGCGCTGTCTGATCTACCGTACCATCCGCCAACATGGGCGTCACCAGCGCTACCATACTACCCTGAATCATCACTTTCTCCACGTATCACCCGGAAATACCGACATCGATCTTTCCCACAAGAGCGGTATTCTATCCTGTGGCAATTTTCGCTGACAAGGAAAAAGGCGTCGGGACAGCCAATTGGGCACAAACCGTCGTTTAACCCACCTTATTCATGATGGCGGCTGAAGCCTCAGGATATGAACTTGTATCTTGCGCCTCGGGCTAGGCGCCTGTATTGAGACTCGTTTTGGCTGCCTTGCTGAGGGAATCTAGTGATGTACTCAAAGAGATCCGTCCTGTTGCGGCAAGTTCCACTACATCGAGATCACTGTTGGCGAAATCGTTCCAGCTGCTGTGACGCGTGCCATAGATACCCACCCAGGCATTGCGACCATTCTTTTTCGCCGTATAGGCGGCATGATCTGCAATGGCGATCACCTGCTCCCATGACAACAGATCGGCCTTGCCGTGGATGGAGAAGGGATACATGGAAAAACCGATGGATCCGGAAAGTTTAACCGCCAGTCCTTCAGCAATCTGGTACTGGTTTTCAACCAGATTCCGACGAATGCGTTCAGCCAGTTGCTCCGCCGCACGCACATTGTTGTTCTCACCGACGATCAGGAATTCATCCCCTCCCCATCGAATGATGATGTCTGATTCCCGGCAGGATGCACGCAGCGTATCCCGCACCTGTATCAGTACCTGGTCGCCCGCTGCATGACCGTAGGTATCGTTGATGGTCTTGAAACCATCCAGGTCGATCATGATGAAAAAGATAGACGGTGTAATATCGACTTTTTGCGACAGCGTTTTACTTTTTTGCGTGTCCTCGGTACGGCGATTTACCGCGGCCACACGTGATTCAATAAATTCATAGAGGTAACGTCTGTTCTTCAGCCCAGTAAGCGAGTCCGTCACGCTCACTTCCTTCAGTTTTTCATTCAGGCTCTTGAGTTGCTCGTTGCTCCTGGACAGCTCCTCGGTTCTTTCATCAACCAGTGTCTCCAGCCTGGCGCTGTGTTCGGCTGCCGCTTTCTGCTTGCGATCCTGCACCTTTTTATAGCTGTACAGTAGCGCGCCAACAAGCAGGGCGTACAGCGCGTACGCCCAGGGCGTTTGCCACGGTGGTAACTCCACACTGAACGGAATGGAAACCCCGGCGTCATTCCAGACCCCGTCATTGTTGCTGGCGATAACCGAGAACAGGTATTGACCGGCGGGCAGACTGGTATAGGTGGCGGAACGCTGTTTGCTCACCTCGATCCAGCCCCTGTCGAAGCCTTCCAGCTTGTATCTGTACTGGTTCATGTGCGGCGCGGCAAAATCCAGCGCGGTAAAATTGAAAGAAACATAGTCGTCGTCATAACCCAGAACAAAACCCTTTTGCGGTTCCGCATCCTTGCTTCCCCGGGATACCAACTGCTTTTCCCTGGAGCGCACCGACAACACGATTTCAGGCCGATGCTGGTTCTTGACCAAGGACTCAGGATTAAAGGTCAATACACCGTCTGCACCACCAAAATAGAGCTGCCCCCCACGGGTTTTCAGATAGGCTCCGGCATTGAACTCCTCACCTTTCAATCCATTGAAACGGTCGTATCCCTGCACGCCACCCGTCACGGAATTTAGCCGGGATAGTCCACGATTGCTGCTGAGCCACAGCGACCCTTCCCGGTCTTCCAGTGCAGCATAGATGGTATTGCTCTGCAGGCCATCTGATTTCCGATACTTTCGGAATGCCGTGCGCCCGGCCTTTCGATCAGACAGAGCCCATCGGTTCAGGCCACCACCCATGGTGGCGATCCACAAGGAGCCGTCCTTGCTTTCCGTGATGTTCCAGGCAGCATTACTGGACAGGCTGGAAGCATCGGAAGGCTCATGCTGATAATGCATGAAAGCTTCGGTCAACGGATCGAACCGGTTCAGGCCACCATCTTCGGTACCTATCCACAACACGTTGGCATGATCCTGAAAGATCGCCAGCACACGGTTGCTGCTGATGCTGGTGCTCTCTTCCGGATTGTTTCTGTATACACGAAAACCCTTGATTTGCGGATCATAGCGGTTGAGGCCACCACCATAGGTGCCTACCCAGAGGGTGCCCTGCTTGTCCCGATAGATTGAAGTGACCGCATTGGAACTGAGGCTTTTCCGGTCTTCCGGATCATGGCGATAGTGGGTGAACTTCCCGGATTGCGGATCCAGATAGTCGAGCCCGTTGCCAAAAGTGCCGACCCAGACGCTGCCGTCAGATTCCGAGAACAGGGACATGATGCGGTTGTCACTTAAACTGTCGGGATCATTCTCGTCATCGAGAAAAAAGTCACGGTCACCGGTTTTCAGATTCACCCGCACCAGGCCGCCGCCATAGGATCCGACCCAGACCTGATCCTCGGCGCCTTCCGCCAGGGAAGTAACGATCTTTCCTTCTGCTGCCGCATCGGCATCTTTCCTGATATTCAGATAGGTGAACGCATCACTCACATAATTCCAGGTGTTCAGGCCATTGAACGTACCTACCCAGAGCACGTTGCCCCGATCCTGAAACAGCGATGAGATCTGGTTATTGCCGAGCGTGGCAGGATTCGCCGGATCATGGGAATAATGCACAAATCCCCCGGTCTCCGGGCGCAGCTCATCCAATCCGCCATCTGTACCCACCCACAGGGTACCCTCACGATCCTGGAGGATGTCTCTGACCCAGTTGTGACCAAGGCTTTCGGGTTTCTCGGGATGGTGCTGGAAGCGTTTGAATGTTCCGTTCTTACGGTCCAGCAGATTCAGGCCCCCGTTGTAGGTGCCCACCCAGAATCGCCCCTGACGGTCTTCATAGATGGCGCGCACATCGTCGTCGCTCAGACTCGCGCTGTCTGTCTCCTGGTGCCGGTATATTTCAAAACCCGCATTGGCGCTATCAAAACGCGCCAACCCCTTGTTGGTTCCCACCCAGAGGACATGGTTGCTATCTTCAAACAGCGCCAGCACTTTATCGCCCGGCAGGCTCTTCAGATCGGATTCATCATGACGAAAATGGGTAAAGCGGCCCGTCGTCAGATCCAGTCGATCAAGTCCACCGCCATCCGTACCGATCCAATAAGTACCCTGCCTGTCCTGCAGGATCGCCCTGATCCTGTTGCTGCTCAGGCTGTCTGGATTTTCCTGGTCATGCTGATAATGATCAAAGGCATGCTTTTCCCGATCGTAGCGCTCCAGCCCCCCGCCATCAGTCCCCACCCACAGTGTGCCGTCACGATCCACATACACCGACCATACCCAGTCTCGGGACAGGGAACCCGAATCGGCGGGATCATGCTCGAAGACTTCCATTTCATAACCATCGAAACGGTTCAGTCCTTCCTGTGTGCCAATCCACATGTAACCGAGATTGTCCTGAACGATGGCATTGACCGAAGCCTGGGACAGTCCTTCACGTCGACCGATGCGAAAAAACCGCAGGTTACGCTGCGCGATGGAGGCGGATTCACCCGGGCTTGTCTCCAAGCCGTTCTCGAGCGCTGATACATCACCGGCTGCCAGCAGGCAACCGAGAATCAACGACACAACCACCAGCCGCGGAATGCGGCCTGCCACAGCAGCACACCATCCCTGACCTGCATGCGCTACCGGCATGCTGACGCTTTTCGTTGTCATCCCCATGACTGTTCCATTGGTGTTCCCATGTCTATCATTGACGACCATTTTCTTCGGGCATGATATTTCATACGGCTTCCCGCTGCTGCGGATCGGTCCAGCGACGGTAAGTGAGAACGGTGATACCCATGAGCGCCGACCCCAGCGCATCATTCTGCTGCACATGCGCCACCACCTCTTGCAGCAGCAGGCTGCGCACCTCATCGAACAGGTTCGTTTCTCCGCCCCCACGCTTGTTTTCTTCGATAAGATCTGAAAGGGCGGAAGATACGATAGACCAGTCCGGATTGCGCACCAGCAGGCCGGCCTCATTTTCCCTCCTGACCTTCTCCAGACGCCGGCGAAAGGTAGTTTCCGGCATGCCCAATACCACAGAGCCCCGCCTGGCGACGTGGCCGACTGCCTCATGTGCTGTCAGCACCAGGTCATCAGCCAGCCATCGACCCAAAGGCACCGGCACACTATTCTGTTCCAGAATCGCCAGAATCTGACTTCTGAGCAACTCCCGCAACGGCATCCACGAAGAATCTGCCACCTCCTCCTGATGCTCTGCAGCATTCGATAAAAAAGCATCGGCGTCCAGAAACCGATAGTCGGCAACGGTGTTTTCGATAAAAGCATCCTTTTGCTGCGGCAGGAACAGATCTGTATCCGGCGCCGCCAGCGGCTCTGCCTCCAGACCCAGGGTAATCGGCAACCGCAGCTCTTCCCAGCCGATGATCTGTCTGTCTGACATGATCACGGCCTGCAGCACCCTGTTCTGCAGTTCACGCACGTTTCCCGGCCAGGAATAGTCCTGCAGGACTTTCTCCGCAGCCTGATTGAAAGCGAGTCCTGCCTTGCCATAGTCCGCAACAAAATGCTCCAGGAAATAGTCGGCCAGGGGCAGAATATCTTCCGGACGCTCACGCAGGGACGGAGCGGTAACCGTAACCACTTGCAGACGATAATACAGATCGCGGCGAAACAGCCCCTGCTCCACCTCTTTCGCCAGATCCCGATTGGTTGCCGCGATAATGCGCACGTCAACCTTGATGGGGCTGGTGCCACCAACGGGCGTAATTTCCTTTTCCTGTATCAGACGTAGTAGTTTGGACTGGGTATCGAGAGGCAGTTCGCCAATTTCATCCAGGAACAGAGTACCGCCCTTGGCCTGGAAAATGCGACCGGAGGAGGCGCTTTGTGCGCCTGTATAAGCACCTTTCATATGCCCGAACAATTCGGTATCGATCAGGCTCTGGGCGATAGCACCGCAATCCACTGTGACAAAGGACTTGTCCTTCCGCTCACTCATGTCATGCACTGCCCTGGCCAACATGTCCTTGCCTGTACCACTCTCACCGCCGATGAGCACCGTGATGTCCGTGGGTGCGGCCTTGTACAAGACACTCATTACGGATTTCATGCTGCTGGAATGGTAAACAAGCCGGGTTTGCCGCTTCGACTGGCGCAATTCCTTTACTTCCTGAAGCAGGCGCTGACTCTCCCGGAGTTGCTCTTCCTTCCAGCGAGACGCCAGCATGGCGCGATCCAGCAGCACACCGATCTGACTGGCAAGCGCATCCAGAAACACCAGGTCCGACGTATCCAGTCTCAGCGTATCTTCCTGTCCATCCAGGTACAGGACGCCAAAACAGTCTTGCCTGGAAAGCAGTGGTATGGCGTAGGCAATATGCCCCCTTTCACTATCGCCCTTGCCAAAGCGCAAGCGCTGGGTTCGCCTCTGCTGTTCGGCCTCATCGATCAGTTTTTTCTGCGTATCCGACAGCAGCAAGCCTTTGTCGGAAGTTCTGTCCGCATGATTGGGCTGGCTTTTGCTGACCGCCAGCAGATGTCCTTTCTCCCCATCCCTGTTCACGAACAAGCCGACCTGGCGAGGCTTGACACTGGCGCCAATGCGTTCCACGAACTCCTGAGCAATGACATCGGTTTCCGACCAGGATGAAATGACCGTGATGGTCTCCCACAGCAGCAGCATGTTGCGGTAATCCTTTTCGGTATCCGCTGTAAAAATACCACTGAGCCTGTCCAGATTGCCAGCGCCGGCTTCCGTACCCTCCGGATTCCAGATCACGGTACGTGCGCCGCCAGACAATTTTGCGACATTCAGGGCTTGGTCTGCCCGGCGCAGCAGTTCCGAAGCTTCTGTTGCCTGGGTATCTCCCTCTTCCGAAGAGTTGCATACCGCGGCGCCCACACTGAAGGAAAAACGAGCTGCGCTGTTCGCAAAGGTCTCTTGCGTCAGGGTCTTGCGCAGCTTCTCAGCTACGGTATTGACCGCCGAGCGTGTGGCAGTCGGCATTACTACGCTGAAAATGGCGCCCCCGTAACGGAAAACCTGATCGGACTGACGCAGATTCTCGGTCAGCAGCACGGCAATATCTCGTAGCGCCGTATCACCAGCCTCTTGCCCCAGGCGGTGGTTGATCAGCCCGAACTCATCCGGATTGATCAGCAGCAAGCCCAAAGGCTGACCGTCACGAAATGCCTTGTCGTGTTCCCGCCCTAAGTAGGCCTGGAATTCGACCCGCCCCGGCAGATAGGTAATACCGTCAAGTGGCAACAATGACTGCTGGTAAGCCTCCCACGCCATCTGCCCTCCCAGGCCCAGTGTCCAGAACAGCCATTCTTCCGACGTCTGGGGGGGCTTGCCCGTGAAAGCCGGCCGCTTGTTCAGGTATGTTTCTGCGACCGGGCAAGGCAACTGCTGGCCATAGCGCAAACCAAGCCACAACATTTCCGGCAGGTTTGAACGGGCATCGGCTCTGCCACTGGAACGACGGTTGTCACGTTGCTCCTGAACCGGCGCAGGTCCGAGCAAGGATTGCACACGCTGTATATCCAGGCAGCACAGATACCCTCCCTGGTCACGACTCGGATAGAATTGAAAAGCCTGTGCATCGGTAGCGTCCGCAAACTGCAGTTGTAACGCCGCCGTGCAGAAATCCGCTGCCCGCTCTTCATTTGCCAGCTCCCCAACAGGCTCCATGTTGCCCACATGGAACAGCAAAGGTAACTGCCGGGGAGAATCCACTTCCAGATACAGGGACACGGCATCTGCGCCGGTAAGCTGCCTTACCGAGTTGAGATAATGATGGATTGCATTCTTAACCGACATCCTGGCTTCCGCTACTGATCCGGCAACAAGAGCCGCCCTTCCTTCCTGCCATTGATCTCATGAATTTCTCTGGAGATCGTTCGCCAGGAGCTCGGAGCAGGACAGTTTCCATTCGTCGATCTGGGCTTGTGTGCAATGTGTCATACAAGACATTTCCCACGCTTCTCCTGTTGTGTTTTCACGGGTATAGCTCTCCTGCATCAGCCATTCCGCGATCCCGACGGCGCGGCTCACCGGGGAACAGCCCGCAGAAGTGAATGCCATGGGCAAATGATGCGAAGCTACAGCTTCCACGATCATTTCCGGGAGGCTCCATAGCGCCAACACATGGGCACAGAGTTCCGGATGACCGACACCGATCTCTTCCTGCTCCAGTTTCAACAGCAGCGACTCATCACCGCCACTGCGTCGTACCAATGGATAATAGCGCTCCGGCATATTGGAAAGCAAAATTAACTGCCCCATATCGTGCAATAAACCGGCGACCGCCGCCGCATTGACCTCCTGTGGATCCGCCCCCAACTGACCACAGATCTGTCGGGAAAGCAGGGAACCCGCCAGACTGTGATGCCAAAGCGCATCCAGGCTGATTCCCGGCACTGGCATGTGATTGAAAACATGGGTCGCCAACACCAGCGAGAGTAATACATCTGAACCCAGGTACATCAATGCCTCATTCATATCCGATACGGTTCTCGGCAAGGCGTAAAAACAGGAGTTGGCGAGCTTGAGTACCCTGGCGCACAGCGCCGGATCCCGCGAAAGCAGTCGGGAAATACGACTATTGTCACAATCCGGGGATTGCATTTCCTCACGCAGGTCGAAATACAGCGTCGGCGGTGTCGGAATGTTATCCAGCTGCATCAGCAGTTTTTGCAGCTCTGGCTTCTCCCTGCAACGATGCCAGATATCCAATCCACACTGGATGGCGGTGGCAAGCTCATCAGGCGGACAGTTGACCGTGAAACACTGGGAGGCATGCTCCAGGGACAAGCACCGCTGACCCTCTTCATCATCACCCGGCAGGAATGCGTAACGGACCACCTCAGGATAACGTGCCTGCACCGTATTCAGAAAATCCTCACCTTCCATCACCCTGGTTCCGCAACTGGCAACCACCACACTGCAAACACGCTGGGACAGCACTTCCAGCGCCGCTTCATAATTCATGCTCATCACAATCTGGCAATCTTCCAGCACATCGTTCACTTGCTGCATCAAACCCCGCAACACCTTGGCTTCGGGCTCCACGAACAGAATGCAGGACAGACTCATCCGGTGAACTCCACATATCCATTGGAGCCTTGCCCCGAAAGCAATGAAAGGCTTTTCCTCATCATGCTTACCTTATCGTCAGCATCTGCTACAACTTAACGTATTGCCGGCCCTCCCCGCGTCATGATCGGGTGAGTCATTGTTTGTGCCCCGATACAAAGTCCTACTCCTGTTCTACCCAGACGTTGACAGAAGCCGTCTCACTCAGGCCATTACTCCACAGGTATCCGTCATACCAGAGATAGTTGTTCGCCCACAGATAACCATCCGACAGGACTTCACCGTTAGACCAGAGGTAACCGTTGGACCACAGGTAGCCATTGGACCACAGATAGCCGTTGGACCAGAGATAACCGTTTGACCACAAATAGCCATTGGACCAGAGGTAGCCATCCATGCCCATGACGTAGTAGTTTCCATACTCATCCCGGTTGGCCAGGCCGCCATAATGGGCTGTCCCATCCAGATCTGACGTGATATCCAGCCCCTGGTTGGCACAGCCTGTGGCGGTACTATTGACCGCTGCATAGGCATTCACCTGCCCTGCACCCTGCTGAAAAACCGAGTAGGCAAGCTGGCCATTTTCATCCACTGCCGGACGCGCCGAATCCATCAGCCGACACTTGACCTCATCCGGCGTCAGGAAGGGATTGTCCTGCAGTACCAGCGCTACGATAGCGGAAACCACGGCGGCAGACTGGGAGGTGCCGGACATGGTGTAGTAGCTGTCACCGTCATGAAAAACCGGATGCTGCTTGACCAGCCGGTTTCCCTTGTCCATCAAACCACGAATATGGCCACCAGGGGCAACGATCTCGGGCTTGACGAAACCTTCCACCGTCGGTCCGGCGGAGGAGAAGGATGCCAGCGTGTCATCATCGGAAATCATTGGCGTCATGGCATCAGTCATGGCACCTACCGTAATGACGTAGGGTACGTTGCCGGGCACACCGATGCTCATGGCATCCGGTCCCCTGTTGCCGGCGGAAGCGACCACCACGATACCGGATTCCCAAGCAGCCATGACAGCCTGATTCAGGGGATCATCCCAATAATAGGATTTGGGTTCGGCGCTGAAGGAGAGATTGGCCACCCGGATGTTGTACAAATCCTGGTTACTGACCACCCAGTCCAGTGCGCGGATGACATCGGCATAACTTCCCCTGCCGTCCCCATCGAAAGCCCGCACCGCGATCAGATCGACACCCGGTGCGATACCGTTGAATTCTCCATCCTTGTAGCGGCTGCTGGCAATGATGCTGCTGACATGGGTGCCATGACCGTTGCCATCGCTGTTAGTCTTTACATTGATCTCCCGACCGCTCAGGGCATCATACTGGGCGATGATGCGCTTTATGCCATAAGGCCCCTCGCTCAGGTATTTTGACTGCCCGTGATCGGCCCAGATGCCGGAATCGATCACCGCCACACCCACAGTCACCCCATCGATGCCCTCGTCATGCAGCCGTTTGGCACCGACCATGCTGGTGACATAGCTGCGCCTGGCCTGCTTGTCGCTGTCACCGGCGAACAGGTCAGCCGGAGAAGGTGGAAATTCGACCGAGCAGCCTTCTCGGAAGAACAGGCGGATCTCATAGGCTTGCTGTTCCTTGAGTCGTTTGGCGAACTTGAAGGCCACTTTTACGTGCTTGCCTTTATTAATCTTGAGCTTGTCATTGTTGACCAACCAGTCCCTGCTATCGAGGGTCGCAGAGACACCATGGACGTCGGTGTCGTAAATCTTGTCATGACCAAGCTTCACTTCCTTAAGATACTCATTGGAGGCCGGCCACAGGAACATGGCGCTATCCAGATAGATATCGATATCGCTGGTGTTGGTGATCTCCCACTCGACACTTTCACCGCCGCCGAATTGGAGTTTGGTCTTGCCGGTCACCGTGCAAGCGGCCACATCAGGCGTGGCACTGGTTTCGATATCATTGTTCTGGTACACCTTGCGGATGCCTTTGATAGCACGCAGTTTCTGCAACTGGTCATCGGTCAGGTTGGCACCCACCGACTTGATGATGCGCAGCTCATGGGTGATCTCGCCACCCACCGACAACACCGCTGCCTTCACAGAGGCCAGATCCGTGCCTTGGACAATCATGGACTGCTGCTGTGCCGGGCCGGGAACTGCCAACAATGCGGCAGCCGCCAGAATAACCAGCGCAGCGCTCACCGCCAGGATTTTTTTCTTCATATTGGAAATCATCAACTTGTCCCTAACTTGGTATCCGAATGTTGTGTGACTCAGTTCTCAGTAGAGCAATAACTGCGCCAAACCTTATAATTATCGGCATGAAGGTCTGGATCAGCCCGCCGTTCACTTGGATATTCAGTAGCTTAGAAATGATTTTGAATGGATTTATCAGGAAATTCATCCCATCAATCCGCCAGATTAATGCGATAAAAACGGTGTATATTGTAAAAAATACGGCGGAAATGCCATAATAATGGCGGATTGCACCATTTTTTTGGTGTTTTTTTGAAAGTTGGTAGATAGCGTGGGAGAAGGGTCTGGAGAGTGTTTTCTCCCCTCTCCCTCGCTCGGTGGGAGAGGAAACGTTCTATAGCGGTGGTTTAGGAGCCTCTAACTACTCTCTGGGCAGGTCGGGTGAGACAGGCTGCCGCTTCTTCAGCCGGGACCGGGCGGGAATAGAGGTAGCCCTGCATCAGGTCACAACCGATGGTCGAGAGCAACACACGCTGCTGTTCGGTTTCCACGCCTTCGGCGATAGTGCTGAGTCCCAGACCCTTGCTCATGGCGACGATGGCGCGGATGATGGATTCGTCGTTACTGTCAGTCTCCAGATCCATGATAAAACTGCGGTCGATCTTCAATGCGTCCAGGGGAAAACGCTTCAGATAATTCATGGAAGAATAGCCGGTTCCAAAATCGTCCACCGACAGCTTGACGCCGATTTTCTTCAGCGCCCGCAACTTACTGCGAGTTTCCTCGATATTGCGCATGATGACCCGCTCGGTCAGTTCCAGTTCCAGCAGTTCAGGCGCCAGATCAAAAGCCGAGAGCTCGTCCTCGATCATTTTCACCAGGTCTTCATCGACAAACTGCCGGGCCGAGACATTGACCGCCACGGGCACCAGGTCATAGCCCTGAGCCTGCCAGCGCTTGAGTTGACCGCAGGCCTGGTGCAATACCCAGGCACCGATTTCGGTAATCAGCCCCGTTTCTTCGGCGATGGGAATGAACTCGTTGGGTGGCACCATTTCACCACCATCCGGCCACCAGCGCAGCAAGGCTTCAAAGCCTGTAAGGCGACCACTGCTGAGACAGATTTGCGGCTGATAATAGACCTGAAACTCATTTCTTTCGATGGCATGATTCAAGCGGCCTTCCAGATCGATGCGCTTGCTCGCCCACTCGTTCATCTCCCCGGAATAGAAGCGGAAACAACCACCGCCGGCATCCTTGGCGTAGCCAAGCGCCATGTCCGCATAATTGATCAGGGCATCCTGCTGCTCTCCATCATCAGGAAACAGGCTGATGCCGATACTGGCACTGACCGAAATATCCTGCTGTACTGCATGCAGCGGCCGGGATACTTCTTCGGACAGCCGCTGCGCGAATCGCGCTACGGCATCAGCCCGTTCCACACTGCGAATCAGCAATATGAACTCATCGCCACCCGGTCGAGCAAGGGAATAAGGCACTCCATCCAGTAGCTGATCCCTGGAAATCAGGTCGCTGTCGCGCATACAAGTGGCAATACGCCCGGCCACCTCTTTCAGCAATTCATCGCCAGCGGCATAACCAAGCGAGTCATTGATACGCTTGAATCGATCCAGACCCAGCAGGAGAATGGCGACCCTGCTGCCATCCTTCCGGGCAGCTGCCAGCAAGCGACCCGCATGTTCCGCGAACAGGTTGCGATTGGGCAGCCCGGTGAGATTGTCAAAATTGGCAAGATGGAAGATACGTTCCTCCGAATGCTTGCGCTCGGTGATGTCCTGCACCACGTTGCGCACCTTTACCGCCTGAACCGGGTCCTGGCGCTGCGCCTTGCCTTGGGAGACCACGTAGCATTCCTGTCCATCCGGTTGCACGATGCGGTGCTCCAGCAGATAGGATTCGCCCTGCTCCACAGCATGGCCGATGGCACGGTTGAACAGGCTCCGGTCATCGGGGTGAACGGCCTTCAGAAAGGCAGCATAGGACGCTTCGACGGCATCAGGGGACAAGCCGAGGATTTCATAGACCTGCTCCGACCATTCTGCCCGATTGTTGGTGATGTCCCATTCCCAATGCCCGAGATTCGCAATCCGCTGGGATTCCGCCAGCTTCGCTTCGTTTTCCTGCAATGCCTGAAAGGCCGCCCTGGCACGCAGAATAAAACGCAGACGCTGCCGCAGAATGGACCAGTTGATGGGCTTGGTGACAAAATCCGTTGCACCCACTTCATAGGCTTTTTCGATGGAATCCGGATCATTCAGCCCCGTCGCCATGACCAGGGTTGCGCTATCCCCTCCCGGCAGGGCTCGGATTTCCCGGGCTGCGGTAAAGCCATCCATTACCGGCATTTCCAGATCCAGCAGTACGATATCGAACGCCTGCTGTTGAAATAGCGCTACGGCTTCCGCGCCGTTTTCCGCCTCATGCGCCTCCAGGTTTAGCTGGCTGATCGCAGAACGCGCCAACAGGCGGATCATGGCGTCATCATCAACGATGAGCACGCGATTTGCAGTCCGGGTAACAGTTTGTGTGTGCATAAATTATCCTGTCGTCTCCATGCTGCTCAAGCAGTGCTGCGGAGCACTTCCATCTCCAGCAATTCTTTAAGATCCTGACAGTGCTGCCGCAGTTGGCCCAATAACCGGCCAACACGCTCAGGTTCACGATTCCTTCCACACATTTCCAGCTCTCTGGCCAGCTCGGATACCGTGTGAGCACCGATGTGGGCGCTGCTCGACTTCAATGTATGGGCATTTCGGTACAAAGTCTCGAAGTCACCCGACGCTGCTGCGGTCTCCATCTCCTCGACCAGTTTCGGGGAATCAGTGAGGTAAATATCGACGATGTGTTGCACCAGATCCGGCTTGCCCGGCTGCTGGAGCAGGCTGATTTCGTACAACATTCTGCCATCCAGGACATCGCCATGCTTTTCTCCCAGGTATGAAGGCTTGCTGTCGGTATCACTGGCGTTGTGCCATGTTTCTTCCGGTATAGTCTTCAGCCAACGTGCCAAGACCTCTTTCAGCTGCTCCGACATCAGCGGCTTACCCATGAAATCATCCATGCCTGCCATTTTACAGCGGTTGCGAATTTCCTGATCAACCCCTGCCGTTACCGCAATAATCGGGGTGTGCCGATCGCTTTCCTGCTCAAGCTGACGCAATTTTCTCGTAGCCTCATAGCCATCCATCACTGGCATGAGGCAATCCATGAGGATAAGATCAAAATCGCTCTGTTGCCAGGCCTCTATCGCCTCTTTTCCATTGTTTACAGGCACCACCTTGCAACCAATACCAAGCAACATGTTGGTCGCCACCTCCTGATTGGTAAGATTGTCTTCGACGAGGAGGATGCGGCCCTCGAAGTGCAATTGTTCCATGCTTTTCGAAGCCGGCGGCCCTGTAGTCTCGACAGATCCCAGTGCGTGAGCAATGCCATCATGCAAAGCCATACTGCGCAGGGGTAGCGTTACCACGGCATCCACTTGCTTATCCTGATCCAGTTCCTTCAGATGTGGATACCCCATCGGCACCATCAGGACAATTCGCAATGCGGCCAACTCGGGCGTGGCGCGTATCATGCGCACCAATGACATGCCCGCAATCGTCGGGAGATCCTGCCGAATCAACAACAGATCATGGGGCTTGCCTGACCGAATGGCCGCATACAGTTTGTCCAGCACCTGAGAATCCGTGACGGGACTCATCTCTGCCTCGAGCCCCCAGGCAGTACAATATGCCTGCACCAATTCACAGGAATCCTGGTGGTGATCCAGGATCATCGCTCGCTTTCCCGAAAAATTCCGTGTTGGCCCAGCATCACGGGCCTGAAGGTCCACTTCAAGTGGCACAGCAAACCAGAACAGGGAGCCGATCCCGGTACGACTTTCCACTCCAATTTCCCCACCCATGGCGCGGCAGAGCTTGCGGGCGATCGCCAACCCCAGTCCCGTGCCTCCGTATTCGCGGGTGGTGGAACTGTCCGCCTGATGAAAGGCCTCGAAAATATGTGCCGCCTGTTCCTCACTTAAACCCTTGCCGGTATCCTTTATCTCGAACCGATACACAGGTTTGCTGTTCGCAGTAACCTGCGTTTCAACACACAGCACCACGTCTCCCTGATCGGTAAACTTGATGGCATTGCCGATCAGATTGACCAGTATCTGGCGCAGGCGCAGTGGATCACCCTTTACCGCTACCGGCAAATCCGGAGGTATCTGACCAATCAGTTCCAGCTTTTTGGCATAAGCACGCTCCCCGAACATGGAAAGCGTATCATCCAGCTCTTCCCGGAGATTGAAAGACGTGTGTTCCAATTCCACCTTACCAGATTCGATCTTGGAAAGGTCGAGGATGTCATTAATGATGCCCAGCAAGGATTCGGCGGAGCGCTTTATAGTTTGCGTATAGCGTTTCTGGGTGCGATCGAGTACCGTTTCCATCAATAACTGGGTCATCCCCAGAACGCCATTCATGGGGGTGCGGATTTCATGGCTCATTGTGGCAAGAAACAGACTCTTGGCTGCATTGGCCTCTTCCACTCGGCGCATCTCCATCACCTGCTCCAGTCGCCGGGTATGAGCTCGCAGGAAAAACCACACCGCCGCTACGATCATCATTCCATACAACGTATACGCCCACCAGGTCAGCCAGGGTGACGGACTCACCATGACAGGTAACTCGAAGCCTTTCTGATTCCACACGCCATCACTGTTGGCCGCCCTGACCTGGAAGCTGTAGTGTCCGGCAGGCAAATCGGTATACGTGGCATGCCGTTGAGAACCTGCCTCTACCCACTGGCGGTCGAATCCCTGCATGCGGTACTGGAAGTGATTGCCCGCAGGATCCGTAAAATCAAGCGCAGCGAAATCGAAGCTCACCATGTCATCGCCATAATTCAGATCCAGCCGTTTGAGCTGCGTAAGCGGAACACCAGGATCAAAAGGCTGGTTGTATTTCCTGATGGCCGTGAGTACGACGCTGGGGGCATGGGTGTTCTCCCTGATGGACAAGGGGTCGAAGCTGTTGAACCCCTTGGGTCCACCGAAGAAGAACCGACCGTCCGGTGTGGAAAAATACGCCCCCTGGTTGAAATCATAACCTTGCAGCCCATCCGCAGGATCGAAGTTGCGGACAACGCCGGTATCAGGGTGCAGCCTCGACAGTCCTTTGGTGGAACTGATCCAGATATGCCCCAATGAATCACTGAGAATTCCCTGTACAGAGTTACTGGGCAATCCCTGTGCTTTGGTGTAGTGGGTAAACCGCAGCTTTCCCTGTTGACGGTCGGAAGCCAGCCAGCGGTTCAGTCCCGCATCACCCGTGCCTATCCACAGATCTCCATTGGAGGATTCATGGAGCGACCAGATGTTGTCACTACCCAAACTGTAAGCATCATTGTCCTTGTGACGAATATGGGTAAAAGCCCCCTGCTCTGGATCGAAAAGATTCAAGCCACCACCGTCGGTTCCGATCCACAGATTTCCGGTCTGGTCGCGCAGGATGGCCAGCACCTGATTACTGCTCAGACTGGAAGAATCATCGGGGTCATGCTGGTACTGCAAGAAGGACTCACTGCCGGCCTTGAGCACATTCAAACCATTTCGATAACTGCCTATCCAAAGCGCTCCAGTATCGTCTTCTACCAGCGCAGTTACACCATTGTCACTGATACTGCCAGGAAGCTTTTCATCATGCTCAAAACGCAGCAAGCCCTGGGTCTCCGGGTTGAAGCGGATGAGCCCCTTCTTCCTGGTACCCACCCACAACAGCTCTCGGTTATCAGAATACAATGTTGTCACTTTCTCAACACGCAATGCGTCCGGTGGCGAATAAAATTCGCCAGCACGATAGTCAAAAAGCTGGGCACCACCACCGTAGCTGCCAACCCATGCACTGTTTCCTTTACCCGAAGTAAACGACGTAACAACCCTGTTAGACAAACCACCGCGCTGTTGCGAATTCTGTTTGTAATACCCGAAGCTACCCAGCGTCGCATTCCATTTGTTCAAGCCATCATAGGTACCAACCCACAACACCCCTCCCACATCCTGCAATAGAGCAACAACTCGATTATCACTGAGACTTTGTGGATCAGTTTTGTTGTTCAAGTAATGTACAAACCTTTGGTCATCCTCGGTCCATTGGCTTAGTCCAGCATCACTACCGACCCATATGCGCCCTGCCTGATCCTGATAGATACTGCGTATCCTGCCTACAGCAAATGGATAGCCCTCTGCCAGCTGCGACCCTAGAGTCACAAGTTGGTATCCACCCTGATCCAGTCGGAAGAGTGCCCCATTGGCAGCACCGATCCACACCCTATCCTGATGATCGACAAAGACCTTCGATATACGCTCTTCTGAAAGGCTGTTGAAACCTTTTCCATCCTTCTCAAAACGGATCACCTGTCCGCTTGTGGGATCCAGCCGGAGTAGGCCATTGCCATCCGTGCTAATCCAGAGGTAACCCGCCGCATTTTGGGCGATACTGGTCACCCGGACGTTTTCGGGATCGGCCGCACCAATGCCCTCCAGCTCAATATGGCTAACAAGCCACTGTGAAGCGCTGATGTGGTCGAGGCCGCGATCCGACCCAACCCACACATCGCCATCCTGATCCTGGTAGAGCGCCCACACGCGATTGCTGGCGAGTGAATTCGGATTCCCCGGATCATGCTGGAAACGCTTAAGAGTACCGTTGACCAGATCCATCCTGATCAGCCCTTTCCCCTTGGTGCCGACCCACAATGCGCCATCGGCAGCCACGAGCAATGTTTCTATCCATCCTTGTAGATCACTCGCATCCTCACCAGGCGCAGGTGTAAAAGGAGTGAACTCATAACCATCGTAGCGGTTCAGCCCTTCCTGGGTTCCTATCCAGATAAAGCCGGTTCGATCCTGGACAATTGAATTGACAACAATCTGAGACAATCCCTGTTCGACAGAAAGACGGACGAACGGAATGTTTTGCTCAGCGGCAAATACTGTTGACCAGGCTGACAATCCCAGGAGACAAATGGCCAGCAGGCTCTGCCGCCAAAATGTCATCCGAAAAGTCACAAGCTCGACGATTTGGTTCGAATGAAACTTCATTGTGTCTGTATCACATGCGGCAACCTGGACTACTTGGGTTTCACAGGCAAAACGTCGAGCCCTAATCGCCTCGTTATATCTCCTTTTATTCAAGAGTCATGGTTACTATCGGTTAACCTTTCATATTCTTAAAAATTCGAATCTGTGTAACCACCCAGGCCAGGCATAAAACCTGGCTGGATCCAACTATCTACCGCCCTCGTTCCTGTGCCGGACTTGGACGCTGCTTGCCAATACACCCCCACCCTCTGTTTGAGAGAATGGGAGTATGTCAAACAACAAAGCTACAGTTTCCTCATTCCTGAGGCACCCAGACATTCACTGATAACGGCTCTGTCATGCTGTCGGACCCCAACTCAGCATCTGTCCACAGCATGGTATCTGTCCATAACATGGTATCTGTCCACAGCATGGTA
>CAZFXI010000018.1:0-1956 GCA_964522855.1 uncultured Sedimenticola sp. | reverse complement strand
TATCTGTCCACAGCATGGTATCTGTCCATAACATGGTATCTGTCCACAGCATGGTATCTGTCCATAACATGGTATCTGTCCACAGCATGGTTTGACTCTCCACTCCCTGCAGATAATAATTGCCTTCCTCATCCCGCCGTACCAGACCAGCATAGTGTGTGTCACCAGCCAGGTCACTGGCAATATCTAAGCCACGATTCGCACAACCCATTGCGGTGGCATTGACCGCCCCGTAGGCGTCCACCAAGCCGCTGCCTTGTTGCAGGATACTGTAGCGTGGGGTGCCGTCTTCATTACGGGCGCCCTTGGCTGAAACCATCAAGCGGCATTTTACATCGTCGGGACTCAGGGTCGGATCAGCTTCCAGCATCAAGGCAACCACGCCAGAAACTACCGCGGCAGACTGGGATGTACCGGACATGGTGAAGTAATCCCCATTTTCAGAGCGAAACTCGGGGTGCTCCTGGGCGATCAGACCACTGTCGCCCATCAAAGCGACAATATGACCTCCTGGGGCAACCAGATCAGGTTTGACGAAACCTTCCACCGTGGGTCCGGCGGAAGAAAAAGAAGCCAGCTTGTCATCTGCTGGATCATCGGAGGTATAGTTGTCGCTCATGGCACCAACGGTGATGACATAGGGCAGGTTACCCGGCACACCAATGGTCATGGGATCCGGACCGGTATTGCCTGCAGAAGCCACCACCACGATGCCGGCTCGCCAGGCTGCCATTACCGCCTGATTCAGCGGATCATCCCAATAATAGGACTGGGGAGACGCGCTAAAAGAGAGATTGAGGACCCGGATGTTGTAGACTTCCTTATTACTGACCAACCAGTCGATGCCACGAATGACATCCGCATAGCTGCCTTGGCCATTTTCATCGAAAGCCTTTACCGACACAAGTCCAGCATTGGGGGCAATCCCGCGGTAATGATCATTCTCCCAGGAAAATTCGCTGTTGAGACCGACACTTTGAACATGCGTACCGTGACCATACTGGTCGGAAGACTCCCACACGGAAAGTTCCTCATCGACAATGGCATCGTATTGCGCCAACGCCCGCAGTGAATCATCAGCCCCGCGTTTGACCGGATCCAGATCTCCCAGACCGGAATCGAGCACGGCAAGCGTTACACTAGAGCCGGTAATGCCTTCGTCGTGAAGCCGGTCAGCAGACACGACGGTAACATGGCCGGTTTCATCCGCAGACGGCAAAGCTCCTTCGTCTGTCGTATTGGGTTTACCAATACCAGGGGGTTTTTTCGCCGTCTCCACCTGCCGATCGTCATATAGCCTTACTGCTTTCTGTTTGCGAAGTGCATGTTGCTGCGCCAAAGTCAAACTTGCACCCACAGCACGAATGATTCCCAGCTCATGGGTAACCTTTCCACCGACAGACAACACGGCTGCCCTGGCACTGACAAGATCACTCCCCTGAACAATAAAGGCTTCTGCAGCAACGTGACCGGGCCTGACATTGAACAGAGCCAAGCTCAACAGCCCAATGCCCATCACCATCAGTGAGAAACGTTTGATTTTTGTATGCGTGTAAAACATGGTTCCATGTCTCCTTCAATTGAGAACGTCGCGTCATCGCATTTGTCTCTAAGCAGCTTCTGATCAATCAACTCTGGTCATTCCGGCGTAGGCCGGAATCCAGGAATGTCATACCTTGGATCCCGGTCTGCACCGGGATGTTCACTTATTCAGAGGCTCCCTAACCATCCTGTCGGCAGGTTGTTGCATTTATTTACCACTGCAAATGCAAGGTTATGCCGATTTCGTAAAAATTTATGATAACTACTTCATGTGCCTTACAGGGCGGTGTCAATCACCCCACCAGCGCTTGAGTATCAATCATCATTCAGCAGCATGCCCTGGTTGTGTGTCTTGAACAACGCATCATCGTCTTCCACAGCGTTGGACCAGAGGTAGCCATTGGACCACAGGTA